>JADGOY010000005.1 GCA_017882715.1 Nakamurella sp.
ACCTTCAACCGTGGGCCTAGGAGGACTTGAACCTCCGACCTCTTCCTTATCAGGGAAGCGCTCTAACCGTCTGAGCTATAGGCCCTCGAACATCACTCACGGCGCCCCGGGTCCAGGACTGCAGATCCATCGGCGCCGCGACCATCGAGGCTACCGCACCCGGTTCACCACCCCAAACCGTCGAGAAGCCCTCCATCGAGCATCACCCGACCATCCTGACGCGCCCCCAACCCCGTCCGGCGACGGCAACCAACGCGCCCAAGAAGAAAGTCAGGCGAACGCTGTTCATCTGCCCATAACGCGCGCGCAACAACCGGAGCCATCCAGGCACCGCAGAGTGACCTGGCTCGCACTCCCACCAGCAGTTTCGGCTGCGGCACTGGGCCTTTCGGCCCTCGTGCAGTTGATCAACCGGGCCGATGCTGAAGGCATTGCGCTGCACACAACGGCGAGAGGTCCCCATATGGCCACCCACGATGCCCAAGACTCAGCACCCGACGTGCACCAGCCGGCCCACCAACCCGCTGACGACACTCAGCCGCACGACATACCGCCGCAGCGATCCCTCCCCGTGCCATCAGATTCAGACGAATCCCCGGCTACAGCACTGCCCAGCCCGATACCCGCCCAGCGGCGGACGGTCGAGCCGATCTCCGGTGCCGGCAACACGCCCAGGTCCGCCCGAGGCACGTCACCCGCGACAACGACGGCCCGAATCGCCGGCGCGGCGGTCGGCCACCGCAGCGACGTCGTCGTGGTCGGCGTCGACGCGTCGCTGGGCTCGAGCGACGCGGTCGACTGGGCCGCCGACGTGTGCGCCCAGCGGCACGCCACCCTGCGGCTGGTGCACGCCTACCCGCTCCCAACGGTGCCGAACCAACGCGGCCGTCCCACCCCCGCCGACCGGGACGGCAACCACAACCCGAACGGCGCGATGCTGCTGGAGGAGGTCGCAGCAGGCCTTCGCAACACTCATCCAGGCCTGGCGATCGACAGCCGCCCGTTGCCCGGCGACCCGGACGACGTCCTCAGACGAGAATCCGAGCGCGCCAGGCTGACCGTCGTCGGGGCGAACGGCACCGGTCACGTCGCCGGGCCGCCCCTCGGATCCGTCGCGTCGGCGCTCTCTGCCGTCAATCCCGCCCCGGTCGCCATCATCCATCCCCATCACAGGACGATCGGCCGAGGGCCCGTCGTGGTCGGAGTGGACGGCTCACCCGCCAGCGACGCAGCGGTGGCGTTCGCGTTCCAGGAGGCCGCGGTGCGCCAAGCCGACCTCGTTGCCGTGCATGCCTGGCAACACGAAGATGCGGATTCGGCGTTCCCCGGGTATCCGACGCTCACCGAGACGGCCGAGATCGAAGGCGCCGAACATGCGCTGCTGTCCCAGCGGCTGGCCGGGTGGCGCGAGAAGTACCCGGACGTCGTGGTGTACCGGAAGATCATCAACGGCCGCTCGACCCCGGCGTTGTTGGAGTTCGGCCAGAGCGCCCAGCTCGTTGCGGTCGGCAGCCGCGGCCGCGGATACAGCAGCAGGCTGCTCGGCTCCACCAGCCACGCGTTGATCATGCAGTGCGAATGTCCGGTCGTGGTGGCCAGTCCGCTCTCCTGCCCGTGACGTCGCCCGGCCGCGACCGCAGGCACCGAGTCGGCCGGACCAGCGCCCGGCCAAGAGCACAAAAGAAAAGGGCCCCGCCGTCAACACCCGGTGGGGCCCTCCACGAAAACTCAGTCCCGTTCGCCCAGCGTCAACTCCACCCCGCCGGACATCGCGGCCGCCGCGTTGTAGATGAACGCGGCAACAGTGGCCAGCGCGGTGAACAGCACGATGTTGATCGCCCCGATGATCCCCGTCAAGGCGAACACTCGCGGCGCGGTGATCAGGTCGGTCTGGCCCGCAGCCACGTCAGGCGAGCTGGTCAGCGTGGAGAACGTGTCGTTCACCCGCGACCACACGTCCATCGAACCCAGCGTCATGTACAGGATCCCGATCGCGATCATCCAGACGAAGAACATCACGATCGACACGATCAGGCTGACCTTCAGCACCGTCCACGGATCGACGCGCTTCAGCTGCAGCGAGGCCAGCCGCGGCGGCCGACGCGCAGGCTTGGCCCGGCGGGCATTCTCCGAACCGGGACGCGGCGGCGGCACAGCGCCGCCATGGCGGCCGGAGCCAGGACCAACGTGCTGCGGGCTGGCCAACCCATTCCCGGGGCCAGCAGAACCGACGTTCGCATCCACGCCGGCCGGCGACTGCGACAGTCCCGCAACGGGCGCCGCGTGCGCGCCGCCGGAAACCCCGGGCGCCGACGTCCTGGCCGAGCCCGACGTCGGATTGCCCGAGGTCACGAATCCACCCCGGCAGCACCATTGGAGCTGCCGGTAGGACCGCCGGCGACCGGGCCGGCGGGGCCGACGTCAGGATCTGCGTCGGCGTTCCGGGCGATAGCCACCAGGCTGTCTCCGTCCGACAGGTTCATCAGCCGCACTCCCATGGTCTGGCGCTTGGCCTTGCGGACCTCCCTGGCCAGGGTACGGATGACCCCGCCGCTGGAGGTGATGGCGTACACCTCAGTGTCCAGGTCGACAATGAGTGCGCCCACCAGCTTGCCACGCCGACGGTCGTACTGGATCGTCAAGACACCCTTGCCGCCCCGGCCTTGTACCGGATATTCGTCGATATCGGTGCGCTTGGCGTACCCGAGCTGGGTGGCGACCAGCACCTGGGCCCCCGGATGCACGACGTCCATCGACAACAGCTCGTCACCGGCGTTGAACCGCATGCCCAGCACCCCGGACGTGGCCCGGCCCATCGGGCGCAGCGCCTCGTCGGTGGCGTGGAACCGGATCGACTGCCCCTCCGCGGAGATCAGCAGCAGGTCCTCCTCGGCACCGCACAGCACCGCGCCGACCAACTCGTCGTCGTCACGCAGGTTGATCGCGACGATTCCGCCGGATCGGTTGGAGTCGAAGGCGGTCAGCTCGCTCTTCTTCACCAGCCCGCCCGTGGTGGCCAGCACCAGGTACGGCGCCACCTCGTAGTCGCGGATCTGGATGACCTGGGCGATCTTCTCGTCGGGCTGGAATGCCAACAGGTTCGCCACGTGCTGGCCGCGGGCGTTGCGGTTGGCCTCGGGCAACTCGTACGCCTTGGCCCGGTACACCCGGCCCTTGTTGGTGAAGAACAGAATCCAGTCGTGCGTGGAGCACACGAAGAAGTGCGCGACGATGTCGTCCTGCTTCAGCGCCGCACCCTGCACGCCCTTGCCGCCGCGCCGCTGCGCCCGGTACAGGTCGGTCTTGGTGCGCTTGGCGTAGCCGGTCCGGGTGATGGTGACGACGACGTCCTCGACCGCGATGAGGTCCTCGACGGACACGTCACCGTCGTAGGGCACCAGCCGGGTCCGGCGATCGTCGCCGTACTTCTCCAGTGCCTCGGTGAGCTCCTCCTTGACGATCAGCCGCTGCCGCTCGGGCTTGGCCAGGATGTCCTGCAGGTCGGCGATGGTCTTCTCGACGGCCGCCAGTTCGTCGATGATCTTCTGCCGTTCCAGGGCGGCCAGCCGGCGCAGCTGCATCTCCAGGATCGCGTTGGCCTGGATCTCGTCGATGTCCAGCAGCCCGATCAGACCCTGCCGCGCGACGTCGACGGTCGCCGACCGGCGGATCAGCGCGATGACCTCGTCCAGCGCGTCCAGTGCCTTGACGTAGCCGCGCAGGATGTGCGCCCGCTTCTCGGCCTCGTCCAGCCGGTACTGGGTGCGCCGGACGATGACCTCGATCTGGTGCGCGACGTAGAAGGTGATCATCTGGTCCAGCCGCAGGGTGCGCGGCACCCCGTCGACGATGGCCAGCATGTTCGCGCCGAACGAGGTCTGCAGCGAGGTGTGCTTGAACAGGTTGGCCAGCACCACCTTGGCGACCGCGTCGCGCTTGACGGTGATGACGATGCGCATGCCGATGCGATCGCTGGACTCGTCGGCAATATCAGCAATGCCGGCGACTCGACCTTCTTTGTGCATCAACGCGATGGATTCCACCAGGTTGTCCGGGTTGACCTGGTAGGGCAGCTCGGTGACGACCAGGATGGTGCGGCCCTTGGCGTCCTCCTCGATGTTGACCACCGCGCGCATCCGGATGGACCCGCGCCCGGTGCGGTAGGCGTCGCCGATGCCGTCCCGTCCGACGATCAGCGCCCCGGTCGGGAAGTCCGGGCCCTGGATCCGCTGCATCGCGGCGTCCAGCAACTCCTCTGCGGTGGACTCCGGGTTGTCCAGCGCCCACACCACCGCCGCGCAGACCTCCCGCAGGTTGTGCGGCGGGATGTTGGTGGCCATCCCGACCGCGATCCCGGACGAGCCGTTGACCAGCAGGTTCGGGATCCGCGACGGCAGCACCGTCGGCTCGGTGGTCTTGTTGTCGTAGTTGGGGATCCTGTCGACGGTGTTCTCGTCGATGCCGGCCAGCATCAGCATGGCCAGCGGGGTCAGCCGGCACTCGGTGTACCGCATGGCGGCCGGCGGATCGTTGCCCATCGAGCCGAAGTTGCCCTGACCGTCGATCATCGGGTAGCGCAGCGACCACGGCTGGGCCATCCGGACCACCGTGTCGTAGATCGACGAGTCACCGTGCGGGTGGTAGTTGCCCATGACGTCGCCGACCACCCGGGACGACTTGACGGTGCTGCGGTCGGGCCGGAAACCGGAGTCGTACATCCCGTACAGCACCCGGCGGTGCACCGGCTTGAGCCCGTCCCGCACGTCCGGCAGCGCCCGGGAGACGATGACGCTCATCGCGTAATCGATGAACGAGCGCTGCATTTCGTGTTGGATGTCGACCGGCTCGGTGCGGTCGTGGTCCGGTGTGATGGGGCCTGTCACGTCGAGAAAACCTTCCGTGTCACATTTCCGTCACGCGGACGGGGGACATATCCACATGTGGACAGTTACTGTGCATACCTTTCGGGTGAGCAAATCAGTGTGAGGCATATCTCGTGCGGGCCGGCGCGGTCGCGCCTGACGCCTCTTGCGGAACCGTCAAAAGTCCAGGAAGCGAACGTCTTTGGCGTTGCGGGTGATGAATGCGCGGCGCGCTTCCACGTCCTCGCCCATCAGCACTGAGAACAACTCGTCCGCGGTGGCCGCATCCTCGAGCGTGACCTGCAGCAACAGCCGGTGCGCCGGGTCCATGGTGGTCTCCCAGAGCTCCTTGGCGTTCATCTCGCCGAGACCCTTGTACCGCTGGATGCCCTCGTCCCTGCCCAGCCGTCGGCCGGCGCGCTCACCCTCGGCGATCAGCCCGTCCCGCTCCCGGTCGGAGTAGGCGAACTCGTGCGCGCCCTTGGTCCACTTCAGCTTGTACAGCGGCGGCTGGGCCAGGTAGACGTGCCCGGACTCCACCAGCGGTCGCATGAACCGGAACAGCAGGGTGAGCAGCAGGGTCCGGATGTGCTGGCCGTCGACGTCCGCGTCGGCCATCAGGACGATCTTGTGGTACCGCAGCTTGGCCAGGTCGAACTCGTCGTGGATGCCGGTGCCCAGCGCCGTGATCAGCGACTGCACCTCCGTGTTGCGCAGCACCCGGTCGATCCGGGCCTTCTCCACGTTGATGATCTTTCCGCGGATCGGCAGGATCGCCTGGAACATCGAGTCCCGGCCGGACTTGGCGCTGCCGCCGGCCGAGTCGCCCTCCACGATGTACAGCTCGGAGCGTGCCGGGTCGGTGGAGCGGCAGTCCGCGAGCTTGCCCGGCAGCCCGCCGATTTCCAGAGCGCCCTTGCGCCGCACCAGGTCTCGCGCCTTTCGGGCGGCTGACCGGGCCTGCGCAGAGGAGATCGCCTTGGAGATGATCGTCTTGGCCTCGCCCGGGTTGCGCTCGAACCAGTCCGCGATCCAGTCGTTGCACGCCCTCTGCACGAACGACTTGGCCTCCGTGTTGCCCAACCGGCCCTTGGTCTGACCCTCGAACTGCGGCTCCCGCAGCCGGATGGAGATGATCGCGGCCAGACCCTCCCGGACGTCCTCGCCGGAGAGCTTGTCATCCTTTTCCTTGAGTAACTTCTTCTCCGTCGCGTATTTGTTCACCACGGAGGTGAGGGATGCGCGGAAACCCTCCTCATGGGTGCCCCCCTCGTGGGTGTTGATGGTGTTGGCGAAAGAATGCACGGATTCGTTGTAGGAGGAGTTCCACTGCATCGCGATCTCCACCTCCATCGTTTCGCCCTTCACCTCGAATCCGATGATCGACGGGTGGATCGGATCCTTCGTGTGGTTGAGGTGTTTGACGTAGTCGACCAACCCGCCCGGGTAGTGGAAGGTGCGCTCCAGCGGTTTCCACGCCTTCACGGGGTCGGCGGCACCGGTGACCGGCTCCGCGGTCGGTCCGATCTCGGCAAGGTCGACCAGGTCACCGGTGCGCCGCTCGTCGCGCAAAGTGATCGTCAGGCCCTTGTTCAGGAAGGCCATCTCCTGCAGCCGTCGGGACACCGTCTCGACGTTGTACTCGGTGGTCTCGAAGATCCCGCCGTCGGACCAGAAGGTGATCGTGGTACCGGTTTTCGAGCTCGGGCCCAACTCGTGCAGCGGGCCCGGCTTGGCGAACGTGTAGGTCTGCTGATAGGCCCGGCCGTCCCGGTGGATCTCCACGTCGAGCCGGCTGGACAGCGCGTTCACCACCGATATACCGACACCGTGCAGGCCACCGGAGACGGCGTAGGAATCGGAGTCGAACTTGCCTCCCGCGTGCAGGATCGTCATGACCACCTCGACGGTGGGCCGCTTCTCCTTCGGATGCATCTCCACCGGGATGCCGCGGCCGTTGTCGGCGACGGTCACCCCGCCGTCGGCCCGTAGCGTCACCGTCACGAGGTCGGCGTGACCCGCCATCGCCTCGTCCACGGAGTTGTCGACGACCTCCCAGACCAGGTGGTGAAGGCCGCGCTCGCCGGTCGAGCCGATGTACATGCTGGGGCGCTTGCGGACCGCGTCGAGCCCCTCCAGCACGGTGATGGAGGACGCGCCGTACTCGTTCTTCTTTGTCGTCACAGGCCTTCTCGTCGCTCCCGCGCTTGCTCACGGCCCGACACTGGGGCGCGGGCCGCCACCCGGGGAACACCACCCGGCGACCGGCCGGGCAGGTACCCCGACGGCTCGCTGCATCGGGAGGTGCCCACCGCCCCGGACGGCGCGAGCGCCTTCGCGAGCTGATCGGGGCAGTGCTCCGATCCGTCAGCGGAGACCTCAGGGCCCTTTGCGGAGGGAACCCTCCCGAGTCTACCGGTTGGGCGGCGCGGAGGAGGCCAGGCGCGGTACCTGTGGATGCCGTGGCGTCACGATCCGGCAGACCCGATAGTGACAGGCGCGGCCGGGTCGTCTCCGACTCCCTCAGGCCTTCCTGAAAATGATCTTCGACGGGTCTTGCCCCGCAGCCGTCTGCCGCGGCGCCCGGACGAGGTATCAACCGGGAGCGGCACGCCCCCGCAGGTCGGGCCGGGCAAGGACGTCACGCCCGGTTTCGTGGTGTTCGGAGCGCCTGCCGCACCTTGGCCGCGCCGACCGGTAGACACCGACACAGGACAACCGACACGACGTCGGACCGACACAGGACATCACAACAGACACCACTGATCGCGAAATCCGACAGGGCGGGAGCGCGCCGTCATGACCAACGTTTCCTACCGGCCGGGCGAGGGTGCCGCCTTCGCGCCGCACGTCGATGCTCGCCAGCAGCTCAACTCGGTCCTGCGACACGCCGTGCTGCGCGACCTCGAACGGCTGGCCACGGTGCTGGCCGACCCCGTCACCGCCGTTCGCCGGGCGGCGCTCATCGGGCATGTGACGTTTCTGGCCGATCAGCTGCGCCGGCACTGGCGGCTGCAGGACGAGCTGATCTGGCCGCGGGCGGTGGCCCGTGATCCGGAGTTGGCCGGTCCGGCCGACGAGGTGCGGCGTGATCACCAGGCGGCGGATTCGGCGTGCGCGGACGTGCTGGCGGCCGCGCGGACGTGGGATCGGGCCGCCGATGCCGACCACCGGCTGCTCGTCCGAGCAGCGGTGACGGAGTTCGCCTCGGTGCTGCCGTCGGTGTTCGAGCAGGAGGCAATGACGTCGACGTTCGCCTTCGCGGCCCTGACCAGCGACGACCGGGCAGCCATCGAGCGCGGCGCGGTCCGACGGGCCCGACCGACCACGCTGGCCCGGGAGCTGTTCTGGCTGCTGGACGAGCTGGACCATGCGCAGGCGTCGGTGCTGCTCGCCCGCATCCGGCCGCTGCGGGTGTGGGTGCTGCGCAACGGGTTCAGCGGCGGGTACAACCGCGGGTCCTACCTCATGTGGGTCGGCGGAGGGCTGGGCGCTCAGGTCTGACGCCAGTGGCGCTGCGTGCTGACGTGTCGCGGTAGCCGGGCTGATGGCGGGCTGACCGCGGGCTGACCGAAGTACTGATCAGCCGTAGGTGTCCCGGGGGCCCCGCCCGGAGACGTGCCGGTTCCCGAACTTCCAGGACGGCGCGGCGGGCCCGCGGGCCCGGATCCGGGTCACCGACCGCGCCCCCACCTCGTCGTTGATGCGACGGACAAGTTGTGGGGACAGCATCCGGATCTGCGTCGCCCACGCGGTCGACTCGGCCTGCACCATCAGTTCGCCGTCCACCAGCGACACCGGCGTGCAGTGGTCGGCGACATCGGCCCCGACGATCTGCGGCCACCGGCCGAAGACGGTCGCCTTGGTCAGGTCCGCGCCGGCCCCGGCCGCCGCCACCCAGGACCGCAGGGTCGAGCTGAGCGGCTGCGGGTCCCGGGCATCGGGTCCGGCGCCGGACCAGCGGCGGCGCTTGAGGTTGTTGGCGGCGCCGCGACGGGTCAGCGGTGTCCGGCCGGCAGCCTTGCGCCGCGCGGCATTGCTCTCCCGGGCGGCCGCGAGCGCGTCGCGCGCCAGGTCGGAGCCCGTCCGCGGCCGGAGGTCCGGGTTTCCGGCGCCGCCGGACGCGGCCCCACCGCCAGCACTCGCCGCCGATGGTTCCGCTGGGTTAGGCGGCTGCTGATCCACGTCGCCCATTCTGATCCCCATGCCTGGCTCGGCACGCAGCTGGTCCCCGCCACACCGCAACTTTCGGACGGACACCATCCGCGTCACCCGTTTGCCGTCGTTGTCAACAGAGCGCAAACTGAGGTCAGCAAGGGGGGCGTCATGGCCATCGTGCTGGGGTTCGTGCCGTGGATCGTCTATTGGGTGCTGGTCGGGAACGCGCCCTTCAAGCTCGCGGTCGGCGTCGCGTTCGCCATCACCGTGCTCATCGAGGTGCTGCACCGGGTGCGCAAGGAGCGGGCGCACACCCTGGAGATCGGCAACCTCGCGGTGTTCGCCGTGCTGACGGTCGCCGCCTTCACGATTCCGACCAGTGTGCTGGAACGCTGGCTGCAGCCGCTGAGCAGCGCCGGGCTGTTCCTCATCGCGCTGGTCGGGGTGCTGACCGGCCACCCGTTCGTCCGCGAGTACGCCGAGGAATCTGTCGACGAGGCCACCGCGCGCAGCGAGGGCTTCCGGTCGGTGACCGCGGCGATGACCTGGATGTGGGTGGGTGCGTTCGGCGTCATGCTCGCGTCGGCGCTGATCCCGCCGATCGTGGACGGTGACGCGACCATCCAGGACCTGGAGAACCCGCTGTCGATCCTGTGTTACTGGGTGATCCCGTTCACTGTACTGGGACTGGCCGGCGCGGTCTCCGCGGTCTTCCCGCCGTGGTTCCAGAAGAGATCGGCCGTGGTCGACCAGCGGTCCGCGGCCCATCCCACCGTCGTGGCGCAGGCCCCGCCGCCCGCGGACCTGTCCACCGACGTTGTCCGCATCGACGCCCCGGCGGACAGCCGGATGGACGAGCCGTTCGGCGTCAGCATTGACCTGTCCGCTGCCGGGAGGCCGCACCCCACGTCGGCGAGCGTCACCACCTCGGGGCAGGACCTGTACGGCCGCCTCTGGCGGTCACGGGCCGAGCTCGCCGTCCCTCCATCCGGTGTGGTCGATCTGGCGGTGACGGCCCCGTCCGCCGAGTCGGACTGGACCACCGCGGACGCCGGCGCGCCGGTCTGGGCGATGACGTTCGCCGACGAGAACGCCGTCCCCGAGGTTTTCATCGCCCCGACCGAACCGTGGCAGGTGACGATCGAGGTCCGGGCGGCCGGCGGGGTCCTCGCCCGGCGCACCGTGCTGCGTCGCGGCGCCGACCCCGGTGTCCGATTCGAGCCGACACGGCTGGACGAGCTGCCCGGGATGCTGGTGATCCCCTCAGGCGAACCTCCTGCGGGCGGCTGGCCCGCGGTGGCGTGCTTCGGCGGCTCGGAGGGTGGGTACGAATCGCAGCTCGCGGGCGCCGCGCTGCTCGCCTCGCACGGATATGCAGCCCTGGCGCAGGCGTGGATCTCGGCCCCCGACGCCGAGGCCGGCATCAGCCGGGTGCCGCTGGAACGATTTGCCGCGGCACTGCGACTGCTGGCCCGGCGTACCGACGTGAATCCGACACGTGTTGCGGCAATGGGGCTCTCGCGGGGTTCCGAGGGATTGTTGGCCGCTTTGGGGCACGGCTTGGCCCCGGCGCCGCGGGCAGTGATTCTGGTCAGTCCGAGCTCGGTCAGCTGGCAGGCGATGGGCGCCTCCGGCGAGATCCCGGACACCGGATCGTGGACTGCCGCCGGGCTGCCCGTGCCGTGGCTGCCGGTGGCCAGCGGCGTGTTGATGCGCCAGCTGGTGCGGAACGCCTGGACCGTCGGCAGGGACGCCGCTCACCGCCGGCCGTCGCTGCTGCGGGTGCGGCCCGCGTACGAGAACTCGCTGGCCACCATCGCATCCGCCGTCGTCGATGACGGTGGCACCGTCCAAGCGGCCGGCAACGTTGCGGGGTCCGCTGCTGCCGAGAGCGCCGCCGCGGTGCTGGACGCCAGCACAGTGGCGTCCCCGCTGCTGATGCTGTGCGGCACCGACGACCAGGTCTGGCCGGCCGGGCCGATGGCCGCCGCCCTGGCGGCGCAACGGCACGCGGCGGGTTGCGACCGCGACGACGAGCTCGTCGTGTACTCCGGCGCCGGTCACCTGATCCGGCTCGGCCTACTGCCCACGGACGCGCAGTGGACCGGCGGCATCGCGCTGGGCGGCAGCCGGGAGGGTCAGGCCCGCGCCCAGGCCGATGCCACCACCCGCGTGCTGGGGTTCCTGGCGACGCACACCAGGGCTGACCTGCCGGCGCAGAGCTCACCCGCGCTCTGACGTCACCCCCTGGTCGGTGACCGAGAGCCGGACCCCGCCCAGCGCCTCGGGCACGTCGCCGGGGACCGCTGCGGTCACCACCACCTGTTCGGCGTCGGCGACCAGCGCGGCCAGCCGATCCCGGCGGGTGGTGTCCAGTTCGGCGAAGACGTCGTCGAGCACCAGGATCGGATCCACACCGTCGCTGCGCAGCAGCGCGAACGAGCCCAGCCGCAGGGCCAGCGCGAACGACCACGATTCGCCGTGCGACGCGTATCCCTTGGCCGGCCCGCGGCCGAGTACCAGCTCGAGGTCGTCGCGGTGCGGGCCGACCAGCGAGATGCCACGGTCGAGTTCGTGCTGCCGGACCCGGATCAGTTCGGCGAGCATCGAGTCCCGCAGCGCGTCGATCCCGGGCGTCGGAGCGGGTTCGGGGGTCGCACCAGCCGCGTCGGTCATCTGTTCCTGATCGCCGTCCGGGATCGGCACCGTCGCCCGGTACACCAGGCCGACCGCGTCACCGGCCCCAGCCAGGTCGGCGTACGCGGCCGTGACATGCGGGCGCAGCTCGGCGACCAGCGCCAACCGGGCGTGCACCAGCTCTGCACCGGCGGTGGCCAGCTGCTCGTCCCAGACGTCCAGGGTGGCCAATTCGTCAGCCCCCCGGCGACGGGCCGGGCCGGCCGTCTTGAGCAGCGCGTTCCGTTGCTTGAGAACACGGTCGTAGTCGGCTCGGACCCCGGCCATCCGGGGCGCCCGCATGATCAGCACCTCATCGGCGAACCGGCGCCGTTCGGCGGGGTCGCCGCGAACCAGCGCCAGGTCCTCGGGCGCAAACAGCACCGTGCGCAGCACACCCTGCAGGTCCCGCGCCCGGGTCAGCGGCGCCCGGTTGATCCGCGCCCGGTTGATCCGGCCATTGTTGATCTCGACCTCCAGCAGCAGCTCACGCTCGTCGGACACCACCGCGGCCCGGACCACCGCGCGGTCCGCGCCGCGGCGAAGCAGCGGCGCGTCGGTGGCGACCCGGTGCGAGGACAGCGTCGCCAGGTAGACCAGCGCCTCCACCAGGTTGGTCTTGCCGGTGCCGTTCCGACCGATCAGCACGTTGACCCCGGGTTGCAGCGGCACCTCCACGGACGGCCAGGATCGGTAGTCGAGCAGCGAGAGATGGCGGGCGAACACGCCTCAGCTGATGGGGACCGGGGCGGTGGAGCCCTCGTGGCCGACCGCGTGCCCACCGAACTGGTTCCGCAGCGCGGCCACCACCTTCATCGCCGGCGAGTCTTCCTGCCGGGACGCGAACCGCGCGTACAGCGCGGAGGTGATCACCGGCAGCGGCACCGCGTGCTGGATCGCCGCCTCGATGGTCCAGCGGCCCTCGCCGGAGTCCTGCGCGTAGGGTCTGATCTCCGTCAGACCGGGGTCCTGGCCCAGCGCCCTGACCAGCAGTTCCAGCAACCAGGACCGAATGACCGTGCCCTCCTGCCAGGACGCCATCACACCGTCCGGGTCGGTCACCATGTCGGCGGCCTTGAGCAGCTCGTACCCCTCGCCGTACGCCTGCATGATGCCGTACTCGATGCCGTTGTGGACCATCTTGGTGAAATGCCCGGCGCCGACCGGACCGGCGTGCACGAAACCGCTGGCACCGGCCGGTTTCAGCGAATCGAAGATCGGTTGCGCGACCGCGACCGCGTCATCCTCGCCACCGACCATCAACGCGTAGCCCTCGGTGATCCCCCAGACCCCTCCGGAGACCCCCACGTCGAGGTAGCGGATCCCGTCGGGCGCCAACGCCGCCGCATGCGCCTGGTCGTCGGTGTACCGCGAGTTGCCGCCGTCGATGATGACGTCGCCGGACTCCAGCACCTCCGCCAGCTCCGCGACGGTGGCGCGGGTGGGCTCACCCGAGGGCACCATCACCCACACCACCCGCGGTGTGCGCAGTGCGCCGGCCAGCGCCTGCAACGAGTCAACCGTCCGCGAACTGGCCGGATTGCGGTCGTACCCGACCACCTCGTGACCGTCGCCGCGCAGTCGCTCGGCCATGTTCCCGCCCATTTTTCCGAGCCCGATCAGACCGATCTGCATGGTGCTTCCTTTCGGTAGGTCAAACGTCCGCTGGTGCCCGGTCCGCCACTGACCGGCGGATGGCCGGGGCGGTCAGCCCGGCAGCCGGGCCGGCATTACCAGGTAGCGGTACGCCGGCACCCCGATGGCCCCGCCGTCCGCCTCCGCCGATCCGGCCTCGTCGCCGGTCACCGGTAACAGCAGGGCCGGCCGGGACGGGGTGGTGAACGCCAACCGCACCGCAGCGGAGCGCAGCACACCCAGCCCGTCCAGCAGGTACGCCGGGTTGAACGCGATGAGCAGCTCGGCGCCGTCGGCGTCGACCTGCAGTTCCTCTTCGGCCCGGCCCTCGTCGTCGCCGCCGGCGGTGAGAGTCAGCGATCCGTCGGTGATCTGCATGCGCAGGTGGTGCCCTCGGTCGGTGACCAGCGACACCCGCTTGATCGACTCACCCAGTTCGCTGACCGGCACGTCGACTGTGGTCGTGTGGGTGGTCGGCAGCAACGAGCGGTACTTGACGAACTCCACGTCCAGCAGCCGGACCGTGGTGCGCCGACCGGCTGCCTGCAGTCCCAATAGCCCGTCACCCAACGCGATGGTGACGTCCGCAGCGCCACCCAGGGTCTTCGCTGCGTCGGCCAACGTGCGAGCGGGCACCAGGACCGCGGTCGACTCGTTCGGGGCGTCCGGGGCCCACTGGAGTTCCCGCACGGCCAACCGGAAACGGTCGGTCGCTGCCAACGTCAGCCGATCACCCTCGATCTCGACCCGGATCCCGGTCAGCATGGGCAACGTGTCGTCACGGCCGGCGGCGATCGCGGTCTGCGCGACGGCCTCGGCGAACGTCGCCGCATCGACGGTCCCCGACGCGCCGGGCATCTCCGGCAGCGGCGGGTAGTCCTCGACCGGCATGGTCGGCAGGGTGAAACGGGCCGAGCCGCCGACGATGGTGACCCGCGGCCCGTCGACGGAGAAGTCGACCGGCTTGGCGGGCAGCGCCCGGGTGATCTCGGCCAGCAACCGACCCGAGACGAGCACTCGCTCGACGCTGTCGGCGGCATCCCCGGAGTCCAGGGCGTCGACGGTGTCCACCGAGAGCTCGGCCCGGGTGGACACCTCGTAATCGAACCCGGCGACGGTCAGGGTCGAACCCCGCACCTCGAGCAGGATGCCGCCGAGGACCGGGACGGGAGGTCGGGTCGGCAACGACTTGGCCACCCACGCGACGGCGTCGGCGAGATCGTCGCGGGCGACACGGAACTTCATCGACAGACCTCCTGGGACGCGGCGGTGGCCGCGTTGTGGTGCTGAACGCCGTTGGGCTGATGGCGAGTGGTCGCCGGCTGATCCCCGACGGGTCGCCGGCTTGGGGCCGGTGACGCCGATGTCCGGTCCGGTGGACCGTCGAACCCCCAGTTGCTGATGTTCTAGCTCGGGCCTCACACCGTACGACCAAAAGTCCCTGGCGTCACGCCGGGGTCGCTCCCCGCTGCGGGCCCCGTTCGCCATCCGCCGTGCGGTCGTACCAGTCGAGGGTCCATAGGCGGACGGGCTTGCCCCCGTCCGATCACCGGTCCGATCACTCGTCCGATCGGTGCGGCACTCAGTTCATCCCCAGGGTTACAGGAAAAGAGAGCTCTGGAAGAGAGAAAACCAGTAGCAGTAGTAGGTGGTGTTGACAGTGTGGATCGAGTGGCCCAGGTGCAGGCCAGGCGGTGTGTCGTGGTGGTGCACAGGGCGGGGAGCGATCCGGGACCACTGCGGCGAGCGGTGGAGCCTTGCCGGAGTTGGTGTGGTTATCCCCGAACATCCCCATTTGTCCCCAGAGTTGTCCACATGGTGTGCATTGCTGGCACGGCGCCGTGACCAGTTCGTGATCGGAGCAGCACAACGACCGCAGCGATCCACCTGTGATGGACGAACTGCGGTGAGGTGAAACCCCGGACGAGCACGAAACCATCCGACCGGGTGATCGAGGTTGCCAGCAATCAGTGCCGCACCCGGTCGCGGATCCGGGCTGTCAACTCCTGCACGTGGTCGTAGGTCTGCCGGCGCTCGGTCATTTCGGCTCGGATCTTCTTCGCGGCGTGCATGACGGTGGTGTGATCGCGGTTGCCGAACGTCTGGCCGATCTTGGGCAACGTCAAGTCGGTGAGCTCGCGACACAGGTACATGGCGATCTGCCGGGCCGAGGCGATCTGTTTGGTCTTCACCGGTCCGCAGAGCTCGTCCAGCGTCACCGCGAAGTACTCGGCGGTGACGGCCATGATGGTCGCCGCGTCGATGTCGTTGGCCACCGGATCGCGGATCAGGTCGCGCAACACGATCTGCGCGAGCGACAGATCGACGGTCTGCCGGTTGAGCGAGGCGAACGCAGTGACGCGGATCAACGCGCCCTCCAGTTCGCGGATGTTGCGTTCGATGCGGCTGGCGATGAACTCCAGCACGTCGTCCGGGGCCTTCATCCGGTCCAGCGCTGCCTTCTTGCGCAGGATCGCGATCCGGGTTTCCAGCTCGGGCGGCTGGATGTCCGTCGTCAACCCCCATTCGAACCGGGTCCGCATCCGGTCCTCGAGGGTCTCCAGCCGCTTCGGCGGGCGATCGGAGGAGATGACGATCTGCTTGTTGGCGTTGTAGAGCGTGTTGAAGGTGTGGAAGAACTCCTCCTGGGTGCCTTCCTTGCCCTCCAGGAACTGGATGTCGTCGACCAGCAGCACATCGACGTCGCGGTATCGGCGCTGGAAAGCAACCTTACGGTCGTCGCGCAGCGAGTTGATGAAGTCGTTGGTGAACTCCTCGCTGGAGACGTACCGCACCCGCATGCCGGGGAACAGTCGCTGCGCGTAGTGCCCGATGCCGTGCAGCAGGTGGGTCTTACCCAGCCCGGACTCGCCCCAGACGAACAGCGGGTTGTAGGCCACCGCCGGCGCTTCGGCCACCGCGACGGCCGCAGCATGCGCGAACCGATTGGACGCACCGATGACGAACGTCTCGAAGGTGTACTTTTCGTTCAACCTCGTCTGCGAGGGATGGGCGGGTGCCACATCGCGCCGGCCGGTGTACGTCGGCCAGATCTCGGTGACCGTGGCAAGCGCGTCGGCCTCCTCGTCGGCCTCGTCGTCGGTGGAGTCCAGGTCGTCGGCGTCGCGAAGGTCAGGGCCCAGCATGCCACTGAACCCGACCGGTGTCATCGACCCCATCTGACCCATCTGCTCAGGCCGTTGCTGCACCAGACCACCGTCACCCAGGTACGAACCCGGAGCGAAACGGTCGGTTCGATCAGGACGGTCCAGCAGCCGTTGCCGATCGGTCGGAGCGCTCGAGGTCATCGGGCCAACGGAATGCTCCTCGCTGACGGTCACGGCCAGGCTGATCGGCAGTTTGAGATGACCCGACAGCGCGGAGGTGATCGGCTCGCGCAGGATGCGTTCGATGGCTTCCTTGGCGAAGTCGGTCGGGGCGGCCAGCAACGCGGTCGTGCCCAACAGGCCGACCGGCTGGGTGAGGGAGAGCCAGGCCCGTTGTTGCTGGCTCAATGTCGGAGCGAGGTCCGTGACGACATTACGCCAGACCGGCGTCAATCGGTCGTCCGAATCCTCGACTATCACTCGGTAGTCCCCCTTTGCGCCCATCGGCCCCCGTCCGCCGTCCACAACAGTTATCCACAGGTGTGGACAGCTTGGGGAACGTCAACGGCCCGCGCCACCGAGAACCGCGGCACCGCGGAATAGTCGCTCCGGGGGACTCGGTGGTTCCGAGTCGTGCGAGCCGGACGCTAACAACTTTCCTGCACTTCCCACAAGACCGGGCCCCCTGCAAGCACCCCTTTCGGCGTGTCGCGCAGTTCCACTGGCAGTCTGGGACGGCGGTCGTAGGCCGCGAGTTTGACCGCCGCGCCCGGCGGTCCGTAGCCTTGACACCGTCGGCTCGGTCCGGCGGTTTCGTGCTGTCCGTGATCCGTGTCGCACTTCCTCGAAGTGGGTCTGAGTGGATCGGGCACTGGTACCGGCCTTTCCGAGGAGAGCACCGCAAGCACAGCCAGCGCTTTCCGATGCTTTGCGATCGAGTCCGGCGCCTTTCGGCCAACGAGCAGGACCCCAGCAGTTGACGACAGTGGAGAGATACCCGTGAGCAAGCGCACCTTTCAGCCCAACAATCGTCGCCGGGCCAAGACCCACGGTTTCCGCCTGCGCATGCGCACCCGCGCCGGCCGCGCCATTCTGGCGGCCCGCCGTCGTAAGGGCCGCGACGAGCTGTCGGCCTGACCGGCGTCGCAGCCAACGACAGGACGATGTGCTACCCGTCGGCAGTCGCCTCCGTGGCGCACCCGAGTTCGCAGCGGTGATCCGCTCCGGGCGCCGGGCGGGTACGCCTCATCTCGTCGTCCATGTGCTGGGCAGCGCGAGCCCCGTCCCCCCGCGCGCTGGTTTCGTCGTCTCCGCGAAGGTGGGAAATTCCGTGGTCCGTCACCGGGTGACGCGCCGGTTGCGACCCATCGTGCGCGACCATCTGACCAGGCTGGCGCCCGGCACCGACCTGGTCATCCGGGCGTTGCCCGCCGCCGCGACCGCGAGCAGCACCGACCTGGCGGCTGATCTGCAGTCCGGGTTGGCGTCGGCGCTGCATCCTCGGCAGTCCCAGGGTCGGCGTCCGGCGTGTCTCGGGAAGCCTCGCCTGGAGGACGCCCGATGAGAAGGGTCGCCGAGACGGCGGAGCCAGTCAGGGGGTCGGTGCTGGTGCTGGTGCTGATCGCGCCGATCCGCTTCTATCAGCGGTTCATCTCCCGGTACACGCCGCCCAGCTGCCGCTACTACCCGTGCTGCAGCAGCTATGCCATCACCGCGCTGCGCACCCGCGGCGCGATCGTCGGTACTGCGTTGACGGTCTGGCGGCTGCTGCGCTGCAATCCTTGGAGCGACGGGGGCGTCGATCATGTGCCGTCGACCGGATGGTCGCATCGGGAACGTGACGCGCCCGCGGGGAGTTCCACTGACGTTCCGCCCGCGCACGGACAGGCTCCGGCCGGTCCCGCCGATGTCGGTCAGGTGGAGTCCCATGTGGACGCCGGCATCGACCACACCCACCCAGCACCTGACTGCACCAGCGATGCGCGGCCACCCGTGGCCGATCATCCGACGATCGGGAGATCTGCCGCGTGACGTTCAACTTCCTCTCCCTCGACTACATCTACTACCCGATCTCCGGGATCATGTGGATCTGGCACGAGGTATTCGGTTTCGTGTTCGGACCCGACAATGTGCTGTCCTGGGTGCTGTCGGTCGTCTTCCTGATCTTCACGTTGCGCGCCATCCTGTTCAAGCCGTTCATGAAGCAGATGGACTCGCAGCTCAAGATGCAGGCCATCCAGCCCGAGATGAAGAAGATCCGGGCGAAGTACAAGGACGACAAGCAGCGGTTGTCCGAAGAAATGATGAAGCTGAACAAGGAGGCCGGGGTCAACCCGCTGGCCTCCTGCCTGCCCGCGTTGATCCAGGCGCCCGTCTTCATCGGTCTGTTCCACGTGTTGCGGATGTTCCAGCCGGTCGAGAATCCGACCGGGGTGTGGAACCTGCGCGGCCAGGTCTATTTCTTCGGCTCGCAGGACGTGCAGTCGTTCGCCAACGCGAAGCTGCCCGGCGGAGCTCCGATCATCGGCTTCATGACCATGCCGGACGGTCAGCTGGCATTTCTCAATGGCATCCGTGACGCGATCGTCTGGTGGGGCGTGCCACTGATGATCATGGCGGGCATCGCGACCCACCTGACCAGCCGCCGCTCCGTCGCCCGCCAGCGTGAGATGAACATCGACGCCGCAGCGAACCCGCAGACCGCGATCATGAACAAGCTGATGCTCTACATGTTCCCGCTGTTCGTGGTCGTCGGCGGACCGTTCTTCCCGCTGGCCATCCTGTTCTACTGGCTGGCCAACAACTCATGGACCTTCGGTCAGCTGTGGGTGGCCCACCGGATGCAGGATCGCAGGGCGGCGCTGGCAAGCCAGGTTGTCGAGGAGGCCAAGGAGGCCGCCAAGTTCACCAAGCCCTTGCCGGGTGCGAAGCCACGAGCCGTCCCCGGTCGGACGGTGATCGAGCCCTCCAAGATCCCTCCGGGAGGAAACGGCGGCACGGCCGGCGGGCCACCGGATGGCACGGCGACTGCGAACGGCTCAGGTTCGGCTCAGGCCGGGACGAAGCCTGCTCCCGGCGCCAGGCCGCAACGACCGCCGGGCCAGACGGCCAAGAAGAAGAAGAAAACCGGCCGACGCTGAATCAGCCGGGCCGGCCGATCCGCCGGCCCACGGACGGCGGGTCAGACCGGGCCACCGGATGCGCATCCGGTTCCGCACGAGCCCGGCGTTTCGGCACGGGAGTTCTGCACGAGAAGGAAGAGGACGTCGATGAGCGAGAACGTGACCACTGTCGTGGACCACGAACCTGATCCGGTGGACGAGGCTGGATCCGCGGCTGTGGCGCACGACGATTCGGATGCCCACGGCGTGCCGAGTGGTCACGACCTGCTCGTCGCCGAGGGTGATGCCGCGGGTGACTACCTGGAGCGCCTGCTGGACATCCTGGACTTTGATGGCGACATCGACCTGGATGTCGAGGGTGAACGCGCGGTGGTCTCGATCATCGGCGAGGGCGACGTCGACAGGCTGGTCGGCGACCATGGTGAGGTACTGGACGCGCTGCAGGAGCTGACCCGGCTGGCGGCAATGGCCGAGACCGGTCAACGGTCACGACTGATGCTGGACATCGCGGGCTACCGGGCACGGCGGCGGGCGGAGCTCAGCGCACTCGGCCGGAGCACCGCGGAGAGCGTCGCCGGCACCGGCGAGCCAGTCCGGTTGGCGCCGATGAACCCCTTCGAGCGCAAGGTCGTCCACGATGCCGTCGGTCAGGTAGCCGGCGTGAGTTCGTCGAGCGAGGGTGAGGAACCGAATCGGCGGGTCGTGATCAGCCGCGAGTCGTGAGGTCTGTCGGCAGGGCTCGGCGCGGCGGCCGTGATGCCGGGTCTTGAGGCAGCGGAAAGGGCTGACCCGACGGTGTCACCGGCAGGGTTGCCCGACCCTGCGCTCGAGGTCGAAGTTGCGGGCCGTGTGTCGTTGTGCGACGACGCCAGGTGGCCGGCGGACTTGATCAGAAGTCGGGTTGGCCGGGTTCGGGATGGCGGCCCGCTCTGGTGCACCCGGCCTGACGGGTTCCACGCCGATGTTCGGGTGCTGTCGGGGGGTCGTTGAGGTGCCTCCGGACGCTGATGAAGTTCGCGTCACCGGCGGAGCTGGGCCCGGTCCGCATGCCGACGGATCAGCTGAGCACGCCGGGTCGGAAACCGATCCAGGCAATAGCGATGCCGGTGACGGCGGCCGCGAGGCCGAGCCGGCCGCAGCGGTCCAGGTGTTCGGTGACCGGCTCGAGTTGGCCAGGCGTTACGTCGCGGCGCTGGCAACGGACGGAATCGTGCGCGGCCTGATGGGCCCACGAGAGGCCGGGCGACTGTGGTCGCGGCATGTGCTCAATTCCGCGGTCGTAGCCGAACTGATCGAACCGGGCGCCCGGGTGGTCGATATCGGTAGCGGCGCGGGCCTACCGGGCATTCCGATGGCCATCGCGAGACCGGACTGCTGGATCGACCTGGTCGAGCCCCTCGATCGCCGCGCGTATTTCTTGCGGGAGATGCTGGAGCACCTGGATCTTGCGCGATGCCGGGTAGTGCGCGGTCGTGCAGAGGAGGTGATTGCCGAGTGTGGCGGCGCCCAGGTGGTGACCTCCCGGGCGCTCGCCCCGCTGCACCGGGTGGCCGTGTGGTCGGCACCATTGATCGCCACCGACGGCTGGATGCTGGCTCTCAAGGGCCAGTCCGCCGGGGAGGAGTTGGAGCGTGACCGGACGGCGCTTCAAGCGGCCGGCCTGGTGGATGCCGTGGTGGTCAAGGTCGGCGACGGCGTCGTCGATCCGCCGACAGCGGTGGTGCGGGCGCGGCGGCGGGCGGACCCCCGTCCGCCGCCGAGATCATCGATGACGTCGAGATCGAAGCGATCGGGACGACCGGCGCGGTCTGGGCGACCCGAGGGATCGATATAGCCGGAAGGTCCGGGGACTTGCCGGAGGTGCGCTGTTCGTCGCACCCCTCGCGACAGCCTCCGTCGGGGGCCACGACGTCCGCGACCGCACCCTTCGGCGACATCCCCGGCCGCGAGGGGTCTGGGACGTCCAACGGGCCCGCCAGCCGGGCCAACGCGCCGGCGGACACCGGCGCCTCGAGTCCAGAGACACATCCGGCCTGACCACCTACCTCAACGCCATCCGGCTGTTCAAGCCGGCATCGACAACCCACCGCGGTGGCAGCGTTGTCGAGCACTCGATGGTGTCGTCAGCCGGTGCACGCAACCGAGGTCAGCGCCCGTCAGCGTGCGGCTTCCCTGGTCCCCGACCGGGGCCGGGCCCCCTCGCGCGTGGTTTCGTCACCGTGACGATTGCGTTCCTTTTCCTACCGGTTTCTCCTCACCGCCCTTCCGGCAGGCATCGCCGTCGAATGACTTGGTCGGCCGGCCGCCGAGTGCACAGCCAGCAGGGACACTCCCTCTTCGACCGCTGTTCGTGGTGCACTCGACGGCAATGGGTCCGCCCAGCACAATGTGCAGAGGCTTCGCCGGGGGGCGGGGCCCGTGCGATTCATGATCCGTCGGCCCACGCGGTGGTTCGCTGGGCGTGGCTCTGCGCCCGACAGAAGATACAGGCCAACGGAAGACGACATTGCCACCAGGATCATCGCGGGTGGTTTCACGTGGTCGCCCCGGTGGTGGGCGTGCTGACCGCAGCTCGGACCTTCGGGCTCGGAGCGGGCTTGGTCGACGATGGCTGTGGCTGTGTGCCCAATGGCGACCCTCCTGGCCAGCAGCCGATACCGGGGACGGTGGGGCCTGGTTGGCTACGACTGGGGCCTGGTTGGCTACGACTTCGCGGGTCACGACGGGCTCCCGGGGCGCCGGACGTGCCTTTCTCAATGGGACAGCCGGTTCTGGGCCGCCGGTGCGAATTCATGGATCCCGCCGCGCGTGCTGTCCGGGTGTCACTGCCCTGCCGTGGTCGGCACGGTGCTACCTCGTAGCGTGCTGTTCGGTTGTCCGGCTGTCAGGTGATCGTTCCCGTGTGAGTCGGATGAGTTGCCTTTGGATGCGAGACGGTTCGCTACTCGACGCCCAGTAGAGGACCACGCGGTCCATCGGAATGCGGGTGGCATGCGATGTGCCAGAACTGCGCTCGGTCTCCGGCGCCGGTCCATGCCAAACAGTGGCGTCAGCGAAGAAGACCATCGCCGACCTGCAGGGTGGTATTGGCCGGGCGATATCCCGGAAACATGCGGTGGGCTTCGTACCCCCTGGGTGTCGAGTTGGTGCAGGACTGAAGATATTCAACGCCGCGCGTAGGAGTCGCGCCAAAGATCGGTCGGCACCGATGTTTCACGTGAAACCGCGCCGCGATGAGAAAGCCGTGCAAAAATGGGCGGCTGTGTTGGCGCCGGCCATCAGCAGCAGAATCGATGCCGTCGGGCAGACACCTTCGACGAATCTCGTCCCTGGTTGTTTCGTGGTGGTCCCTGGTCCGTCGACACCCTGGCGGCAGCGTTTCAGGTGATACGTCTCCGCCAGCAGAGGCGCATCGCCGTCGCGGAACTGGTGACACTCGTAGCATGCTTCGATCGCCGGACTCCTCTTGATATGACGAGAGACGGAGCTTGAAAAAGCTCGAGTGCCGACTGTTTCACGTGAAACCATCACGCGGGGAAGAGAGCGCCCGGGACTGTGGTGGCCCGGCAGCGCGCACCGCTGCGCTTCGTGGTCCCTGCGGATCGCTGCCGCGAGTGCACCTGAGAAGGAATCCCATCTCGGCTGTTTCACGTCGAACCCTCGCGCTTGGACAACGGGTGCCCAGGATGGTTCGGGCTGGATTTTCACGCTGTTGTTGGTGCTTCCTGTGCCGGCTCTATCGGGTCGGTTACAGCAGAGTCTGGTGAAGGTCCCGAAACGAAAGAGGGCTATGTACCGCAGCGCGTACCGAGGAAATGACGAACGTTATCGGCAGCAGGCAATGTGCAACTGGTGTCTCCAGACGTCCTGGTAGATATCGGCTGCCCGCGAATCTCAGCTGCCCGACCGTGTTTCACGTGAAACTCTGTGGAGTGGTCGTGTTTGTCAATGCAACTCGGCCGGGATGAAAGGCACGCCGATGGGCCGAGCGGATCGGTCAACTCGGCGACCCTGGGTCGAGGGGGACGTGAGCGGAGTGGAATCATTCTTCAGGAGGGATGCGCCGCCTGACGCCTAGCACCTGCCGCGCCGGCGATCCGAAACCTCGCACCTCGCGCTCGACTACTTCAACGTCGATATCCGCCTGATGACGTCGCCGGGGAATGACCGGTGCACGTCCAGAGATGAACGGCGCGGGTTCGCCGTGCGCGAAGCGCTCGAATCGTACCGACAACACCGGGCGACAACAGCGAACTGCCTCCAGGGACACCGTTCACGCGTTCGTTCCCCACCCCACCAGCCGATCAGGCAGCAAGATCGGGGCCATCGAGCCCGAACAGCCGACACGCAAGGAACGTTGTTTCACGTGAAACCCACCGAACAGCGACGACAGGCGCCGTGATCGACCTCCACGAGCCGAGCGACGTCCACACAGGTGAAATCTCATGACGTCCACGGCGCGCTGCCGCAAACACAACGCGTGGGCGCCGTAGCGTGCGAGAAGTCTCACGGCGAAGCACCTTCCGCCTCGGATCGCCCGGAGACAGGAGAAAGGCAGGCAGCCCGTGAGTATCGGGACAGACGTTTCACGTGAAACGCCGGACATGTACGACGACGACGACACGCCACTGGCGCGCGCGACGTTGCAGGCGATCGAGGTACGCGCCGGCGAGCTGACAATGCCCCGGCCGCGTCATCGCCGCGTGTTCTGCGTGGCCAATCAGAAGGGTGGCGTCGGCAAGACAACGACCACGGTCAACATCGGGGTGGCCCTGGCACTGGCGGGGCTGCACGTCCTGGTGATCGATCTCGATCCGCAGGGCAACGCCTCGACCGCGCTGGGGGTGGAGCGGAAGGCGGGCACACCGTCGGTCTACGACGTCCTCATCGGCGAGATCACCACCGCGGAGGCGATCCAGACCTGCCCAGATGCTCCCCGTCTCGGGTGTGTGCCGGCCACCATCGACCTGGCGGGCGCCGAGATCGAGCTGGTGTCGATGGTCGCGCGTGAAACCAGGTTGAAGCGGGCGCTGGACGCCATCGACACCTACTACGACTACATCTTCATCGACTGCCCACCCTCGCTCGGCCTGCTGACGGTGAACGCGATGGTGGCCGTCGATGAGGTGTTGATCCCGATCCAGTGCGAGTACTACGCCCTGGAGGGCCTGGGCCAGTTGCTCAAGAACATCGACCTCGTGAAGGCGCACCTGAACCCCGACCTGGACATCTCGACGATCCTGCTGACCATGTACGACGGCCGCACCAAACTGGCGGATCAGGTCGCGTCCGAGGTGCGCAGGCACTTCGGACCGAAGGTGCTGACCGCCTCGATCCCGCGGTCGGTCAAGATTTCCGAGGCACCAGGGTTCGGCCAGTCGGTGTTGACGTACGACCCCGGCTCACGGGGGGCCATGAGTTATCTGGATGCGGCGCGCGAGATCGCCGACCGCGGCGCAAAGGAGTCGTCATGAGCAAGCCACGAGGTGGACTGGGTCGCGGCCTGGCGGCCTTGATCCCGACCGGACCGGACACCAGCACCGTCTCTGACGTGCTGATGAACGGGGCATCGGGACAGCGCGAACCGGCGGCGCTGACGCTGGTCGGCGGCGGCGCGCTACCCCCACCGACGGACGGCGACACCGCCACACCAGCAGCGCCTGCCACGGGCAGAGATGTTGACGCATCATCCACCAGTGTCGGCCCGCGCTACCGGGACATCCCGATCGACGCGATCCGACGGAATCCACGCAACCCCCGTTCGGTCTTCGATGAGGACGCGCTGGTCGAACTCACCCACTCGATTCGCGAATTCGGGTTGCTGCAGCCCATCGTTGTCCGTGACGCGGCCGATGGCGGCTATGAACTGGTCATGGGGGAGCGTCGGTGGAGAGCGGCCCAGCGGGCCGGTCTCACCACCATCCCGTCGATCGTGCGCCGCACCGAGGACGCCGACCTGCTTCGCGACGCGCTGCTGGAGAACATCCACCGCGCCAACTTGAATCCCTTGGAGGAGGCGGCCGCCTACCAGCAACTGCTGGAAGAGTTCGACGTCACGCAAGACGAATTGGCGTCCAAGATCGGCCGGAGCCGGCCGGTCATCTCGAACACCATCCGGTTGCTCAAGCTGCCCGTTCCGGTGCAGCGTCGGGTCGCGGCCGGGGTGCTCTCCGCCGGGCACGCCCGCGCACTGCTCGCGCTCCCCGACGCTGAGGACCAGGAGCAACTGGCGGCCCGGATCATCGCCGAGGGCCTGTCGGTGCGCGGAACCGAGGAGGCCGTGACCCTGCTGGCCGGCAGGTCGACTCCGCGTCGCCGGCAGGTGACCAAGAAGCGGGCCCTCCCGGGCCTCGAGGATCTGGCGGTCACCCTCTCTGACACCTTCGATACCCGGGTCCGGCTCGAACTCGGCCGGACCAAGGGACGGATCGTGGTGGAATTCGCGACCCAGGACGACTTGCGCCGCATCGTGACGGTGATGGCACCGGACGCGCTGGGCACGAACGTTCCAGAAGATGAGAACAATGACGACACCGACGCCCCCCGGTACCCGTCATCCCAGGCTGAAATGTCACGGTGACGCCCGCGCGCGCCGGAATCCTTCGACCGGAGACATCCCTTGTACTGCAATGGTTCTCGCTGGCCAACGGCGTCGAGGCCGGTCGAGTCGAAATTCGAATGGCCACGAATGGCCGCTGTTGCGCCGCAATATGCTCGGGCGATTGGAGCGGAATGCCGCGAGGCGCCGGATCCGATCGGGCAGCAACGGAGCACCAGATCGGCAGTCGGTTGACGGGACTTCGGGGAGTCTCGCCGACGCGGAACGGCGGAGTCACCCGGGTGGCCGTGGTGTCAGACGGCGCGGGCGATGGCCCGTTCCACCAGATTCGCGTACACGTCACCCAGGTCCCGGCCGGCCGCCGACACCGACATCGGCAGCATCGACGTCTCGGTGAGCCCGGGCGAGACGTTCACCTCCAGAAAATGCACGGTGCCGTCGGGCGACGCGATCGCATCGGTCCGCGACACATCGCGCAGTCCGAGGACGCGGTGCGCGCCGATGGCGAGATCCGCAGCGGCGGCGGCAACCTCGTCGGACAGCCGGGCCGGGGTGAAGTAAGTGGTCAGGCCGGCGGTGTATCTGGACTCGTAGTCGAAGATCCCGCTCGACGGCGCGATCTCGACGGCCGGCAGGGCCCGTGCCCCGTCCGCCTCCTCGATGACGGTGATCGCCAACTCGACCCCGTCGACGAAGATCTCGACGACGACGATCTCGCCGTATGCGAAGGCGCCGACCAGTGCGGCCGGAAGTTCCCCGGCGGATCGGACAACACTCGCACCCAGTGCTGATCCACCATGCTGCGGCTTGACCATCAACGGCAATCCCAGATACCCGACCAGTGCGTCTATCAGCGCTCCCGCACCGAGATCGCGGAAGGTGTTGTGCGACAGCGACATCCACGATGGTGTTGTGAAACCACTGCGCTCGACGAGGTTCTTGGCGATGTTCTTCTCCCACGCCAGCCGGCAGTTCTTCGCAGGCGTCCCCAGATAGGGCACCCCCACCATCTCGAGGATGCCCTGGATGGCGCCGTTCTCACCGCGTCCGCCGTGCAGGGTGATGATGGCGGCGTCCGGCTTCGTCTCGATGAGCCAGGGGATCAGATCGGAGTCGACATCCCGCAAGGTGACTTCCATGCCGTGATGCCGCAGCGACTCGTACAGCCGCGACCCGGATCGCAGCGAGACGTCGCGCTCATGGCTCAGCCCACCCGCAAGCACCACGACATGTCGGCTCATCGACTCATTCTCCTTGCCAGATAACGGGTGTGCTGGGCGTTTCGCGGATGGCTCAACGCGCGTTGCACAGGTCGCGGCGGTTCACGGGTGTCAGGCGGTGTCCGGGGACGGCGAAGCCGGCCCGACCGCCGGACGCGACACCGAGGTGCCGAACGTGCGCATCACGTCCAGTTCATTGTCCAGCACGCCGGCCAACCGCCGGACACCCTCGACGATGCGCTCGGAGGTCGGGAAGCAATACGACAGCCGCAGTTGGCGCGAGCCGAGACCATCGGCGTAAAAAGCAGTCCCGGGCACGTAGGCGACGCGAGCGGTCACCGCGCGGGGCAGCATGGCGGCCGCATCGAATCCCTCCGGCAAGGTGACCCAGACGTAGAACCCGCCATCCGGATCCGTCCAGGTGGTGCCCTCAGGCATGTGCGTTTGCAGCGCGCCCAGCATGGCGTCGCGTCGTTCGGCGTAGGTATTGCGATAGGCCTTGATCTGGCCCAGCCAATCGAATTTCGCCAGATATCGGGAGATCAACATCTGGTTGAACACCGGCGGGTTGAGCGTGGCTGCCTCGTTGGCCAGCACCAGCTTCTCGCGCACCGCGTGCGGCGCCAGCACCCAGCCGACCCGCAGACCGGGGGCGAAGGTCTTGGAGAACGAGCCCAGATAGATAACGTTGTCCGGGTCGTCGGCCCGAAGCGCGCGGCGCAACCGGTCGTCGAAACCCAGCAGGCCGTAGGGGTTGTCCTCCAGCACCGCGATGCCTGCTTCCCGACAGATCTCCGCGATGATCGGTCGGCGCTCGTCGGAGAGGGTGACGCCGGCCGGATTGTGGAAGTTGGGGATGGTGTACAGCAACTTCACCCGGCGACCCGCCACCGCGCAGGCATCTATCGCGGCGAACAGAGCCTCCGGGATCAGCCCGTCGTCGTCCATCGCCACATGCACGACGTCGGCCTGGTACGCGCGGAAGGTGCCCAGCGCGCCAACGTAGGAGGGCGCCTCGGCCAGGATGACGTCACCGGGGTCACAGAAGATCCGAGTGGTCAGGTCGAGGGCCATCTGCGAACCGACGGTCACCATCACGTCATCGGGATGGGCGGAGATCCCCTCGAGCGCCATCACCTGGCAGATCTGTTCCCGGAGCTGCGGTATCCCCTGGCCTGATCCGTACTGCAGCGCGACCAGTCCCTCTTCGGCCACCAGGGCGCCGGCCTCGGCCGCGAGTGACTCCAACGGCAACGACTTCAGGTAGGGCATGCCACCGGCCAGGGACACCACCTCGGGCCGGTTGGCGACGGCGAACAATGCGCGGATAGCCGAGGCCCGCATGCCGTTGGTGCGCTGCGCGTACCGCTGCATGTGCTGGTCAAGGCTGTTCCCCGTCATCGGACACCTCGAAAACTCTCGCCGGACAGACCCGCCGGGTATCGGACCACCCGACGCGCGGCGGAAGACATCGCCAGGATGGGTGGGGCTATCCTAACCGGCGGGCCCCATACCTCCGGGTCGACGCCGTGCCGGGATCCGATCGGGCACCCACGAGCCCTATCCTGGTGGGCGACGTCGCACGCCCGAACCGCCGAACCAGCGTGATCCGGGCCGCGGCGCGCGCGAGCTTTGGTGGCCCCGAGTAGCAGGGAGCGTAGTGACGCGAGCGCTGGTGCCGTTGTCGATGACGACCATCGGACTGCTCCCCGAGCGATGCCGGGGGTGCGTGACCTGGGAGCTGGATGCGGAAGCGGCCCGGTCGGCGAGCCTGCTCGGTGAGACGGAGTTCGAAAAGGAGGTCTGGTTGTCCGGGGTGATGTTGACGTGGGGGTCAGCAGGGCAGATCGTCACCGTCGACGATCGACCGGTCGGATTCGCGTTGTTCGCCCCGCCCACTGCCGTGCCGGGGGCGTCGGCGTTTCCGACCTCGCCGGTGTCCCCGGATGCTGTGCTACTGACCACCGCCCGGATCCGCCGCGAGTTCACCGGCCAGGGTTTGGCGCGGTACCTGATGGAGGGGGTGGTCCGGCAGCTGACCCGCCGCGGTGTGCGTGCCATCGAGCTCTTCGGCCGCGAATACCCCTCCGTCGAGGATGGCCACACCGATCTTCCCGACCCGGCCGCCACCGACCGGATGCAGGGTGCTGACGTCGTTGCCGGATCGGCAGCGCCCGGCGCGTCGGCCGGGTTCACCGCATCGACAGGGTCTGCCGAGTTCACTGGGCTGCCCGGGTCCGTGCCATCGGCGGCGTCGGCCGGGTTACCCGCCAACCAGACCGAGCCCGACGACACGTCCCTGCCGAGCTGCCTGCTACCCGCGGGCTTCGCCCGCGCGGTGGGCTTCCAGGATGTCGCGCCACACCACCTGTACCCCCGGCTGCGGTACGAGCTCGCTCGTGACCTCGGCTGGAAGGCCGACGTGGAAGCGGCGCTGGACAAGCTCTTCACGGTGATCACCGTGCCGGCGTCGCCGGCGCTTGTTCCGGAACTGGTGGCTGGTCGCTGACCGATCCCGCATGCCGGACCCGGACGGTCGGTGAGCAACGGATGCAGATCAGATCCGCACATGGTCGGGTCCGGAGTGGATCGGGTCCATCGAATGATCAGGCCGAGTCGAGGATCATCCGCTCGTGCGCGAGCAGGTCGGAGAAGGTGAAAGTGCCGGTGTGCGGGTCGTCGTGGCCGTCCAGGTACAGCCGCTTGACCGCGACGAGCAGGCCGTCGGCGACCTCATTGCGGAAATCCGCGTTCGTCAGCCGGTCCCGCTCCTGCGGATTGGACAGGTAGCCGATCTCGACCTGAACGGCCGGCATCCTGGTGAGCCGCAGGACGTCCCAGGGCCGGTGGTGCACCCGGCAGTCGGCGAACCGGGTCCGGGCGACGAGCTCGCGTTGCACCAGCGCGGCCAGCGTCTCGCCGACCGTTGACGTCGCGCCTGAATCGGTGCCGAAATGGAAGGTCGCGATACCGCAGGCGTGCGGGGACTCGGATCCATCGATGTGCAGGCTGAGCACCAGATCCGCGTTCACGGTGTTGGCGAAAGCGGCCCGCTCCTCCGGTGTGGGGTTCTCGCCCGGGTCGCGGGTCAGGAACACGGTCATGCCCGCTGTCACCATCCGTGACTGCAGCCGGCGGGCGATGTCGTACGTCAGATCCGCGGCCTTGATCCCGCCCGCGCGCCAGCCGAGATCGTCCCCGCCGTGACCGGGATCGAGCACGATGCGCTTGCCGTGCAAACGAGGTCCGGCCTGTCGGAGCATCTGGTATTCGCGCAGGTAGTGCGGTCGACCGCCGGTGACCATGCGCCCGATACGGGTGAGTTCACGATGCGTGGACGGTCCGAACACGCCGTCCTCGGTCAGGCCCCGGTGGCGTTGGAAGTCACGCACGCAGCCGTCGGTCAACGGCCCGAAAATACCGTCGGGCCTGCCGGTGTTGTAGCCCATCTCCGCAAGGCGGGTCTGCAGCGCCATGACGTCGTCGCCGGTCATCATGGCGGACAGGGTGTAGGTCAAAGGCCGATCACCCAGCTTCCAACGGGCGTCGGTCAGCGAACGGATCGTGACGGGACCGACCATGCCGTCGACGATCAGACCGCGCTGCTGCTGAAAGGTGCGGACCGCACCGTCGATGGCCGTGTCGAATTCTGCTGAATCAGGATCGATCCCGTTCAACGCCGGGAGGAGTTGCAGGCTGGCCAACGCCTCACGGATGCCGGCAACGGCCGGACCCCGATCACCCCGTCGCAGCAGCATCGCTCTCCCTTTACTGCGTCCCCGACCATCGCCGGCTGCCCCTTCAGGGCGGGCCCGGTCGTCATCGATCGAACGTCTGACCGGCGGGTCGGGCGCTCGCTGTCAGCTTCTCGTCGTCCGTATTCCCGGCCCTGGCCGCACATCATTGTGCAACGAAGGCGGGGCAACCGTTGACTGGTAGACGCGCGCCTCGCCGTCAGGTTCCCCGAACGAGGGAATTCTGACGGCGAGGCGTGTGGATGAGCTGTGAATTTCGGGGCGCAAAAGGGACTCGGTCGCCCGGTTGGGCGACGCGGCCGGCTCTGGACTCAGGGACTCGGTCGCCCGGTTGGGCGACGCGGCCGGCTCTGGACTCAGGTCAGGACGTCGGCGAACTCGGCGAGTAGCGCTGCCTTGGGCTTGGCCCCGACGACCTGCTTGACCGGTCGGCCGCCCTGGAAGACCAGCATCGTCGGGATCGACAGGATCTGGTACTGCTGAGCGATCTGCGGGTTGGCGTCGATATCGAGTTTGGCGACGGTGACCTTGTCCTCGTGCTTGGTCGCGATCTCTTCCAGAATCGGGGCCACCATCCGGCACGGTCCGCACCACTCGGCCCAGAAGTCGACGATCACGGGCTTGTCGGACTGCAGCACGTCGGTGTCGAAGCTGGCGTCGGTGACCTTCAGGGTGGACATGGTGACCTTTCTAGGGGGTCTGTCGTGCAACGTTGTTGGTGCTGGATGGCTACTACTGAGCTGCTACTGAGCTGCGCGGAACCGAGCCCGGTGGCCGATTCGGGTAACCGGGCCGGATGCAAGGGTGGGTCAGGCGTTGATCGGCTCGTCGACGGCCAACGCTGGGACGTCGAGCCGCGAGTGCGCTGCGACGTAGTGCTGAGCATCCAGGGCTGCGGCGCAACCCGAACCCGCGGCGGTGACGGCCTGCCGGTAAACGTGATCGACGAGGTCGCCGCTGGCGAAGACGCCCTCGATGCTGGTGCCGGTGGAGGCGTGCGCACCCACCCGGCCACCGGTGAGCACGTAGCCGTCGGTGTCCGTGGCCACCTGGTCCCGGAACAGCGCCGACCGCGGGTCATGGCCGATCGCCATGAACAACCCGGTCGCCGCCAGCACGGTGGATTCGCCGGTCCGGGTGTCGGTCAAGGTCAGTCCGGTGAGGGTGGTGTCGCCGTGCAGGGCGGTGACCACGGCGTTGGTGATCCACCGGATCTTCGGGTCCTGCTCGGCGCGTTCGAGCATGATCGCGCTCGCCCGGAACTCCTCCCGTCGGTGCACGATCGTCACCGAACGGGCGAAGCGGCTCAGGAAGGTGGCTTCCTCCATCGCCGAGTCGCCACCTCCGACCACCACGATGTCCTGGTTGCGGAAGAAGAAGCCGTCACAGGTCGCGCAGGCCGACACACCGCGGCCGATCAATCGCTGCTCGTGGGGCAGGTTCAGGTAACGCGCCGCCGAACCGGTGGCCAGCACGATGGCGCGGGCGCGGTGCACTTCGCCGTCCACCGTCACCGTGTTGACGTCGCCGGTGAGGTCCATGCTGTCCACGTCCACGGAGCGCAGATCGGCACCGAAGCGCTCTGCCTGCTCGCGGATCTGTGCCATCAATTCCGGGCCCTGGATGCCCTGCGGGAAGCCGGGGAAGTTCTCGACCTCGGTGGTCGTCATCAGCGCGCCACCGTACTGGTATCCCTCGAACACCAACGGGTGCAGCTCCGCGCGCGCCAAGTAGATCGCGGCCGTGTATCCGGCCGGTCCGGAGCCGACGACGATCACGTCGTGCACGGGCCCGGCCCCGTCAGGGCCGGCGGTACGCAGGTCGCCAGTACTGGCATGGTTCAGGTCGGTCACGAGGTCCCCTCGGCTGGCGCGCAGCACCGGGCTACAGCGGGCGGCGGTTCTGGTGGCAGTTCCGTGCAAGAGGCAGTTGGACCGGTCCGGTTCCACCCGCGTCTGCACTGCTCAACGCAACCGTACCGAGCAGCATTCCCGGCGCAGACCCGCCGCGGCGCTCTCGCGTCGACGGCTCGGACGGCCGGGCCGCCGGATCACATTCCGGTGACGGTGATCTCGTTGATCTTGGACTGGAACTGGTTGTCGGCGGTGGGGGCCATTCCGGTGACGAACACCAGCAGGTACTTCGACTTCGGCGCGTTGGTCAACGCGATGGTCAACGGCTTGTCCGTGACCGTCCCGGAGCCGAGCACCGTGGTCTGGTCGAACGTGACGGTCGGTCCGGTGGCCGAGCGCACCTCGACCTTGGTGCCCGGTGTCGCGCTGGTGATCTGCACCGAGGTGGGGGTCGTTTCCTTCTGTAGTTCGAGCATCAGCCCGACGCCGGTCTTCAGGCTGGGGAACTGCTGTTTGTACACCCAGGTCAACCAGGCGGAGTCCGCGTTGCCGTCGTAGGCCCGGTCGACGTAGGCCTTGTAGTCGGGCTTCCCGTCACCCTGGGGGTCGTACACCTGGCCGGCCACGATCGGCGTCGGCGCACCGGCCGATGTTCCCGCCGACGATGAGGGCTGCTGTCCACTTGTCGTGGCGGCGTCCGGCGACGGCACCGGGGCGGCGGGCTGGGCCGATGGCGGGGTGCTGGAGTCGATCATCTGCACCTCGTCGGGTGCGCTGTTCTGGACCGAGGCCAGGAACTGTTTGGCGAGCCCACCGATGGCGATGACGATCAACACCGCGAAGACCGCGAGGACGACAGCAGCCAGTGACAGCTTGACCCGCCGCTCTTTGATCAACCGCCGGTCGGCGGCGCTGAGCGGCCGGTCTTGCGGGGCGGGCGCCGATCCGGCGTGGCCGATGGACTCCGGGCTGCGCAGCAGTGCCGCGATTGCGCCGACAGCGTGGATGCCGTCTGGTTCGTCGGGGTGCAGCGCTCGTTCGGCCAGTGCCGACAAGGCCTCGGGCACCGCCGGGCGGACCTCGTCGGCCGGGAGTTCGCGGCCGAGGCTGGTCGGGGCGGCCGGGATCGCGGCCACCGTCCGGCCCGACGTGGCGAGCGGATCGAGCGGCTCGGGCAGCGGCCAGGTTCCGGTGAGCATGAGATACAGCAGCGCGCCGACGGCCCGGATGTCCTGGTCGGGGGTTGCCGAACCATGGGCGATGACGTGCGAGAACCGCACCTGGCCGTCGAAATTCACCCTGATGAGGGAGGGGTTGACAGCGCCCAGAGCGATGCCGTTGCGATGCGCTTCGGCGACCGCTTCGGAGATTTTCGCGGTGATGGAGGTCGCCACGTCGGGCTCCAACGGCCCGGCGGACAGCAGGTCGGTGAGGGTGGCCCCGTCCACCCACTGGCCGACCACGTAGGACTGACCGTGATCGGTCCCCACGTCGAGGGTCTGCGGCAGGCCGATGTGGTGCAAGCGCCCGGCCCGCAGGGTCCTGGCCACGGTGGCCGAGGCACCGGTGGTGTCCGGCAGGATGGTCACCGCCATGTCGCGGGGTAGCACGGTGTCCTTCGCGCGCCAGAACCAGTGACCGGAAGCGTCCGCGGACACCAGGCTGACAAGGCGATACCGACCACCGATTGTGGTGCCCGGGGTCAGCGGGACAGGTGCCGCACCGGAGGTGCCGCCGAGCGGCGACGTCGACGAAGTGCTCGGCATCGTCCAGCCGGTCTCGTCGTCGGCGAAGAGCAGCGGCTCGTCAGCATCCTCCACATCGGCGGCCACACCGGCGGCGCTGAGCACCATGGTCGCCTCCGCATCCTCGACCGCTTCGACCGCAAGGTCGTGCTGCCCTGTCGGCTGGGCCGGAGCATCATCGGCGGCCGACGCGGGGACCGCGTCGCCGCCGGTCGCGGCGTCCTCCTCCGCAACCCCTCGGCCGGCCGGGCCACCGCTGTCGCTGGGCACGGAACCTTTCACCTGCTCCCTTGGTTCGGCTGGGTCCGCCTGGCCGTGTGCCTGGCTGACTGGCTGGCTGTCCGTCTGGCTGTCCGCACTGCTCGGTCGCACCGACCGGGCGTCCAGCCGGACGGTGCCCGCTGACTCGGCGGCACCGGCAACAGGTGCCGACGCCGATGGCGCGCTCCCTCTGAGCGTGCCACGTGACGGCCCGATCACGGGCGCTGACGCACCCGCCACCGATACCGGGAGGCCAGCAGTCACCGAATGGGTGGACGTCGACGGGCCCGACGGCGTTGCTCCCGGCGGCCGTCCGCGTCGGATGAGTTTCCGGACTGTCGCGGTGATCCGCCGGCGCAGCGGCACCAGTTCGTCGACCTTGAGGAGCACCGCGACCGCCGCGATCACCAGCAGACCGACCGAACCACTGATCAGGATCTCGACCAGCGCGTCACCCAGGTCCTCAACCTCCAGGTGCAACAGCCGGTTGCCGACCAGCAGCGCCGCGGCCGCGCCTGCCGCGCCTGCCACAGTCATCTTTGCCAACGTGATCAGCGTCCGCACGGTGCCCATCCGCCCGTACCGCAACCGCAACCAGATCTCCCCGGCGACGGCGCCGACCAGGTAGGAGACCGAGGTCGCCACGGCCATGGCAGGAATGATCAGCCGCTCGTCCTGGGCGGCACTGACCAGCAGCAGCGGGACCCGGACGACCACCATGATCGCGTTGATGACGGTCGGCGTGCGCGCGTCCTTCATCGCGTAGAACACCCGCATCTGAACCAGGGTGACCGCAAACGGCACCAATCCCAGGGCGAGCGCGGCCAGCGTGGTGCCCAGCACCAGCGTGTCGTCGATGTCGACCTTGCCGTACAGCGAGGAGACGATGGCCAGCGCGCCGGCCAGCACCATGATGGCGGCGGCGATCGGGGTGAGCGCGACGATGGACAACCGGCTGGCCAACCCCGCGTCGTTCTTGACCTCCTGCATCTGGCCGGCGGCGGCATGCCGGCTCATCCGGGGCATGATCGCGGTCAGGATGGACACGCCGATGATCCCGTACGGCAACTGGAACAGCATCGAGGCGAAGGCGTACAGCCCGATGCCACCCTCGACATTCGCCGAGGCGACCCTGGTCGTCACCACGTAACCGACCTGGGAAACGATCACGTAGACGATCGCCCAGAGCATCAGGCCGCCCGCTTCGAGCAGCCTGGGGTCACCGCCCCAGCGCCAGCGGAACCGGAAACCGCTGCGCAGCAGGGCCGGCAGCATCACGACCGCCTGCATCACGATCCCGGCGGTGGTGCCAAGTCCGAGCACCAGGAACTGCTCGCGGGTCAGCGCCGTCAGGGCGCCGTCACCGCTGGCACCGGAGGACATCTCGTGCAGCGCGATGCCGATCCCGATGACGACCAGGTTGTTGGCCACCGGCGCCCAGGCCGGGATGCCGAACTTCTCCTTGGTGTTCAAGATCGCGCCGAACAGCGCGGCGATGCCGTAGAAGAAGATCTGCGGCAGCAGCAGATAGGCCAGCGCGTTGGCCAGGCCCTGATCGACCTTGCCGGAGTCACCGGACAGGTACAGCCGGGTGAGCAGCGGAGCGGCGAGCACCGCCAACGTGGTGGCCACCAGCAACCCGACCAACGCGACCGTCATCAGGCGTTGGGTGTAATCGACGCCGCCGTCCGGGTCCGATCGCGCCCTGGACAGCAGCGGGATCGCCACCGAGGTCAGGACGCCGCCGATCAGCAACTCGAAGACGATGTTCGGCAGGGTGTTGGCCAGGGTGTAGGCGTCGTTGACGATGCCGAAGCCCAGGACGCTGACCAGCACCACCTTGGACAGGAACCCGGTGACGCGGCTGACCAGGGTGGCAACGGCCATCACCACGCCCGCCCGGACCACCCCGCCGGTGCGGGAGGTTTTCATCCCGGAGACGTCATCGACTCCGATCGGTGCCCGGTGGTCCACGACGGTATCGACTGCTGGATCGGTCGCGGGGGGGCGCGCAGGACCGGCCGGAGCACCGGTGCCCGCCGGAACCGTGCGGGTGGTGGCGCCGGGTTGGTCGCCGGTGCTGGGGGTCACGACAGGTCCGATCCGGGCTGACCGGCGTCGGCGGCCCCAGCGGGGGCGGAGGGCGCCGTGGGTGCGGGAGCAGAGCCGGGAATGACGGAGCGCAGCGCGGGATCGGTGACCGGTGGTCCGCCGAGCCGGAGTGACTCGTCGGGAAGTACCCGATCGGTGCCCGAATCGGCAAGTGGACGGGACCCGTTCTGGGGGATTGCCGCCCCACCCGACCGCACTGCCGCGTTGTCGTTGTCGTCATTATCGTTGTCGGATCCCTTGTCGCGCCGGTCGTGCAATCGCTGGCGGACGCGCAGGACGACCATCACCAGCAGCACCCCGCCGGCGACGATGATGATGATGACGGTGACGGCTCCGTAGGCGCTGGATTCGACGGACAGTTGGACCGGCTCGTTCCATGCCTCGCCGTCCGGTGCGACGAGCTGCGCGCCGACCTGGAACTGCCCGGACCGCGTCACCTCTGCGGGGATTTTCACCTGCAGCGACCGTCCGGCCGGGATGACCTGCACTCCCGGGTCGGTGACGGTCAGGCCCACCCGGTCGCCGCCGGTGATCTGCACCTGCACCGGGACGTTGTAGGGCAACGTGTTCTGCACCGTCAGGACCAGCGGTGACGTCGAGGACGCCAGTGTGTAGGAATTGCCCGCGGAGGAGATCGTGACGCCGTCTCGGATGGCCGTGGTGGTCGCCTCGACGGTCGCGAGGTTGGCCTCGCCCACATTCGGGTCCGTGCGGAACGCGCTCGATCCGGACGCCGCGAGCGCTGCGTCGAGTGGATCGAGCACCGCGGCGGGGTCCACGGTCTGCGGGATCGAGTCGAGGGTGGTCCGCAGCGCGGCGACGTTCTGCTGCGCTTTCTGCACCCGCGCCAGGTACTCCGGAGTCAGTTCGTCGGCCTGGGCGTCCGCAGGGTAGGAGAGTCGGGCGGGTGTGCCGGGGGAACCGGCGAGGTCGGCCAGGCTGACGGCGCCGATCACCCGGTCGGTGCCCAGGGTCGCGAGCATATCGGTCAGCAGGCGCAATCCGGCGCGATCCGGCGACCAGCGATGATCGGGCACGTACACCGACGGACTCGTGTCGGAATCGAAGTGTTGCTGGGCCAGCAGCGCTGTCAGTGTGCTGACCCGGATAGCCCATCCCGCGGTCGGGGGTCGGTCGGCCAGCGCGCCGAGCCCGGCCAGCACTCCAGCCCTGGACAGCACCGTCGGGATCGTGACCGACCTCTCCGGATTCGCGGCCGCTCCCGTCGTGGTGTCGATCGCAGCCACCGTCGATCCGGTCGACGGTGTGTTCCTGGTGCTGCCGGCGCCGGTCAGCCGGACCGATTCGCCGGACAGCACCGCGCTGCCGAGGCCGGCGTCGGTCAGCGCGGTCAACGTCGCCGGGTCCAGGGCGCCGTCGACCGGGAGGGACATCCCGGTGACGAGTCGCGCGGCCGCCTCTGCACCCAGCACCCGGGAAGCGATCGTTCGTCCCTGCGTCACCGCCGCCGACACCTGGTCGGCCATCCCGCTTCGGACCAGGGCCACGACGTCGGGGTCGCCGGCCGGGAGCAGCAGGGTCGGGTACCGGGCGATCAGCATGCGCAGTTGCGCCAGGAACGCCGCGGCCGCCGCTTCGCCGGTACCGGCGACCGTGCCGGGGGTGCCGGCGGTGGCTGCCTCCGGAACGCCCGCCGGGGTTTCGGTGGGCGTTGCGGGAGCGGTCGGCGGCACTGTCTGCGTCGGTGTGCCCGCGGTCGTGATCCCGGCCAGGGTCTGCGTGGTTGGGCTCGTCGTGCCGGTTGCAGTGGGCTCGGTCGGTCCGACCGCAGGTGTCAGCGGAGCCTGTGGCGAGCTGGGATCGGCCAGCACCCGGTATCCGCGGCTCATCCGATCCAGTTCGTCGAGCAGCGCCGGGTCGATGGCCAGGGTGACCGAGCCGGCCGGGGGGGCGGGGGCGCCGGGCGCTGTCAGTGCGTCGACCAGCGTGTTCAGCCGGCCGCCGGGTGCGATCGAGGCGGCCAGCGCGTCGTTGAGGAAGACTCCGTCGACACCCAGGTGCGTCGTTTCGACCAGCGGCCAGAGGATGTTGACGGGCACCGGCGCGGGGGCCGCGCCGGCGCTGGCGGCGGGCTCCGGCGTGCTCGTGCCAGGCGTGCTCTTGCTCGGCGTGCCCGGGGCGGTGGCCGGTTGCGCGCCGGTTGCCGTGGGCACGCCGACCACCGTCAGCGCCAGATGCACCTCACCGATGCGGGCCGGCAACGAGCCGCCCCCCAGGCTGACGTCGCCGTTGACGTTGATCATCAACGGGTAGACGGCCGGTGCTTCGATTGCCAGCCCGTTGCCTCCGGTGATCGAAACGGTCGCAGTGAAAGGAGCCGTCTGCCCCGGCGCCAGCCGGTCGCCCAGCGCGGCGAAATCGGGCTGGACAACCCCAACCGGTTCGCTCGGCTCGGCCAACTCGTCATGCAGATCCGCGGTGCTCGTCAGGGCCGGGCCCCGCTGGAATCGGTAGACCAGATCGGTCAGCGCCTCCGGCCCGGTGTTGGTCATCGTCCCGGTGACGGTGAGCGACGCCGGCCCGGATGCCGTCACCACCACGGGATCGAGCTCCGTCACGTCGAATGACAACCGATCCGCGTAGTCACCCTGCGGGCTGAGCGAGCGCGTCGCGAAACCGGTTGGGGCGGCAGCGGCGGTCGGGGCCAGCGCCATGGCGGGCGCGATCGCGACCGAGGCGGCCGCCAGCAGGACAACCATCCGAGGCAGGCCCGCATGCCACCGTCGGGCCATCGACGAGTCCGTGATCGAACCTGTCACGCGGTGTCCGCGAGCATTTCCACGGCCCGCCGGGCGAGCCGGCGCTCGCCGGCGTAGGCCAGCCTGGCTGCCAGGTCCGTCAGCGGCACCCAGGCGACCTCGGTGACCTCCAGATCGGCGTCCGACAACTCGCCGTCGACGGCCACCATCAGGAAGTGATGCACCCGCTTGTGGATCCGTCGGCCGTGCGCGACGAAGGTGTATTCGACGCTGCCCAGCCTGGCGGTGATCCGGCCGGAGATTCCCGTCTCCTCTTCCACTTCGCGGACCGCAGCCTGTTCGGTGGTTTCGCCGATCTCGATGTGCCCCTTCGGCAGGGACCACCTCAGCCGGCCTCGACGGTCAAGGCGGCCGATCAGGGCCCCTGAGGAGGTCCCGTCCTCGTTGCGGACCACGAGTCCACCGGCCGAGGTTTCGTCCGCCGGGCGGCGTCGCCGGGGCGACCCGGCAAGGCTCGCGCGGGGGACAGGCATAGGCCGATGGTAGTGCGATGAAGGCGTCCAGCCTCCGAGCTCGGGGTGCGTCAGAGGACCCGGCGCGCTCGAGCAGGTCGAGCGGTCGGTTCGGCCGGGGCCGCGTTCTGACGCGTTGATCAGGCACATCGCGGGATTGATCTTCACGACGTGTCACGGCACCGGACGGCGTTTCTTAGCTGGTCGAGGGGTTTTCCAGCCGCGAGGAGTGATCCCGTGTCCGTTGTCCATGAGCGCTCGTCGCTCGAGCACGTCAACGTCGCCGGAGAGGAACCCGTGGCCACGCCGCGATCTCCGCAATCCGATCGTGGACGCCGAGGCGGGGCTGGAATGGTTGTCACCGCCTACGCTCTGCCTTTGCATCTTGCTGCTCACCGCGGGCCTGATCGGCGACGTCAAGGGCCGCAAGCTCGTGTTCACGGTGGGGCTGGCCCTGTTCACCGCCGCGTCCGCCCGATGTGCGCTGGCACCGAGCATGACCGTGCTGGTGATCGTCAGGTGCGTCCAGGGTGCCGCCGCGGCTGCGCTGTTCCCGAGCACGTTGTCGATCATCAGGCACACCTTCTCCGATTCCCGTGAACGGGCCCAAGCCATCGGCGTCTGGGCCGGGGTGGCGGGGATCGCGGCCGACGAACCGCCCGCACCCCCCGAACTCCGCACCGCGCTCCGCACCATCGACCAGCACGTGCGCGGCTACATCGAGCACGCCCGCATGAAGAACGCCGCCTGAAACTCAAGATCAACATCAGAGTTTCAGGAACCAGGGGAGGCTAGACTGGGTCGTCGTGTCCAGCCCGTCCGATCCCCTGCAGCGCCCGCGGCCCGTCTCGCCGGCGAGCGGTGCTGCGACGAACCGGGGTGGCCGATCGCCGGGTCAGGGCGGCTGGCTGACCGAGTTGCAGCGCGCCGCAGTGATCGATCTGCTGCGGGTCGCCCCCGTCGCCGACGAGCTCGGCGTCCGGTTCGCGGCGGCCGGGCATGAACTGCATCTGGTCGGCGGGTCGGTGCGGGACGCCCTGCTGGGTCGTCTCGGCGACGATCTGGATTTCACCACCGATGCCCGCCCTGCGCAGATCCAGAACCTGGTATCCGGATGGGGCGAGGGCACCTGGGACACCGGAATCGACTTCGGCACGGTCGGCGTCGCGAAGGCGGGTTTGCGTCTGGAGATCACCACGTTCCGGTCCGACCTGTACGACGGGGACAGTCGCAATCCCCTGGTCACCTTCGGTGACACCCTGACCGGTGACCTGCAGCGCCGGGATTTCGCGGTGAACGCCATGGCGGTGTCCCTGCCGGGACACGAGTTCACCGATCCGTTCGGCGGCCTCGATGAGCTTGGCGCGCGGATCCTGGACACCCCCGCTACTCCAGAAGAGTCGTTCCGGGACGATCCGCTCCGGATGCTGCGGGCAGCCAGATTCGTCTCGCAACTTTCGTTCGTGCCCGCCCCAAGGGTGGTCGCCGCGATGACCGCGATGGCGTCGCAGATCGAGCGGATCACCGCCGAGCGGGTGGGCGCCGAGCTGGTCAAGCTGATGCTCGGCGCGAACCCGCGGGCGGGCCTGGCGCTGCTCACCGAGACCGGGCTGGCCGACCGGGTGCTCCCCGAATTGCCGGCGTTGCGGCTGGAACAGGACGAGCACCATGAGCACAAGGACGTGTACGAGCACACGCTGACGGTGCTGGAACGGGCAATTGCCCAGGAGTCTGCGGAGACCGGTGGTCCGGACCTGACGCTCCGGCTGGCCGCGCTGCTGCACGACATCGGTAAACCGGCCACCCGCCGGTTCGAGCCTGGCGGCGGCGTGAGCTTTCACCACCACGAAGTGGTGGGCGCCAAGCTCGTGCGGAAACGGCTGCGCGAGTTGCGGATGCCCAAGGCGCTGGTCGAGGACGTCGCGACGTTGACGTTCCTGCATCTGCGGTTCCACGGCTACGGCACGGGGGCGTGGACCGATTCCGCGGTCCGCCGGTACGTCACCGACGCCGGGGAGCTGCTGCCACGGCTGCACAAACTGGTCCGCGCGGACTGCACCACTCGCAATCCCGCCCGACGGCGGGCCCTGCAGCGCTCGTACGACGATCTGGAGGACCGGATCGCCCGGATCACTGCCGCCGAGGATCTGGCCCGGGTCCGTCCCGATCTCGACGGTGGCGCGATCATGGCGCTGCTCGGTGTGCCCCCGGGCCCCGTGGTCGGCCGCGCCTGGTCGTACCTCAAGGAGCTGCGGCTGGAGCGTGGGCCGCTGGACCGGGAGGTGGCCGAGGCCGCTCTGCTGGAGTGGGCGGTCCGGGAGGGCGTCAGGGCCGCCTCCGGGGAACCCGACCGGACGCATTGAGCCGGCTCGACATCGCGCCGGCTCGTGCCGGTCAGCGCGGTGCGAATCGTTGCGGCTCAAATCCCCTTGTTGCCGTGTGCGCGAGTGTCAGCCGATACGCCCGGGTGCCGAGTCGGCCGGCGAACCCGGGTTCTCGATGGGACGGGACGCCGACCTCCGGCGAGTCAGCCGCGCCATGGCAAGGCCGTACCAGACCGCGACGGCCAGCAGCAGCCCGGCGACCAGGAACACCGCACCGACACCCCGACCGTTCTCCGGGACCAGCAGCACACCGAGCGCGAACGCACCGACGTAACACAGGTTGTTGGCGGTGTCGTAGAGGGCGAACACCCGCCCGACGTGGGCGTCGTCAGAGTCGGCCTGGACCACCGAGTCCATGCACACCTTGCTGGACTGGTAGGCCAGGCTCATCACGAAGGCGGTGATCAGAGTGGAGATCAGGGTGAACTGAACGCCGGCGACCACCACAATGACGCTGGTCGCGATGAGCAGGACCACCGTGTGCCGGGTGCGGCCGAGCCGACGCACCGCCAATGGCGTCAGCACCGCGCCGGCGAACACCCCGATCGCCCCGGCGGCCAGCACCTCCGCTATCCCGGTTGCCCCGGTGCGGAAGGGCCCGACGTTCTCCGTGAAGTACTTCTGGAACAGCAACAGGACGACCATCGTGCACAGCCCGAAACAGAACCGGACCACCATGACGACGATCACCGCGAATCCCACCGTGCGCCGCTGGACGATGTGACGCAGGCCGCTGCTGAAACCCTCCAGGACCGCCACCACCGGTTGGGCAGGCTCGTCCGTTTCGTCCGGGCCCAGCTCCATCAGCCGGAACCGGGTCGCGATCAACGCCGCGAGCACATAGAACACTGCCACCGTCGCGGTGATGATCGCAACCCGGCTGCTGGACTCGCCGAGCACGCTGCGTAGCACGATGGCGTAACCGCCGCCGACCGCGACGGCGATCGCGCCCGCGGTGGTGGTCAGCGCGTTGGCGCCGACCAGGGAGTTCTTGGCCACGGTGTGCGGCGTGGACGCCGATAGCCCGGATCCGACGAAGCGGCCGACGCCCATGATGAACAGCGCGGTGATGAACAGCAGCGGGCTGGACAGTTCCAGGGCGATCTCGACGGCCACCAGCAACACCAGGGCGCACCTGATCAGGCTGGCCCAGACGATCACCCGGCGGCGACTCCACCGGTCAAGCAACGCCCCGGCGAACGGCCCGATGATCGAGTACGGCAGCAGCAGCACCGCGAAACCGGCGGCGATCTCCGCGGGATTGGACTTTCGTTCGGGGCTGAACAACACGAGCACTGCCAGGGCGCCCTGGAATGCGCCGTCGCCGAACGAGCTGAACACCCGGACGAACACCAGTCGACGCAGTCCCCGCACCTGCCAGAGGTGTTTGAGTCCGCGGACCGAGGGCCGCGCGGGCGCCGCGACATCCGGTGTCCGTGGCTGCGGGGTCACGCCCGAACGGTACGCGCCCGCCACCCTGATCGTCCTGCCTCGCTCGACGGATCACCGGTGGCCGGTTGAAGGCAGGTGCCCGCGCACGCAGGCCCGCTGACCGGAAGAATGGACGGCGATGAGAGAGATCGACGCGTTGCGTGCGGGGACGCTCCTGGTGGCCGCCCCCGAGCTGCGCGACCCGCACTTCCGTCGCACCGTGGTCTACCTGGTCGCGCACGGCGATGACGGCTCCGTCGGGGTGATCCTGAACCGCCCGAGCGAGACCGCGGTGCACAACGTCCTGCCGGGCTGGGCGCCGCACGCTGCCCGGCCTCAGGCGGTGTTCGCCGGCGGTCCGGTCCAGACGTCATCGGCGATGTGCCTGGGGGTGTGCCGGAGCGGGACCAACCCTCGGGAGGTCGACGGCGTTGTCTCGATCACCGGACCGGTCGTTTTGGTTGATCTGGGCGCCGATCCTGCCGCAGTGGCAGAGGCCACACGCGGTATCCGGATCTATGCGGGGCGGGCCGGCTGGGACGCGCAGCAGCTGATCGACGAGGTGGTCGAGGGCGCCTGGTACGTGGTTCCCGGCCTGCCCGACGACGTACTCGCCGGACCACGCACCGACCTGTGGTTCACGGTGCTGCGCAGGCAGCCGTTCCCGCTGGCGTGGGTGGCCTACCACCCGGGGGATCTGTCCCGGAACTGACGCCGCGGCCCCTGGTGCTCCGAAACCCCCGTTTGGTTCCTGCGGCCGTCATGCGTGCGAAGTTGGGGGCGAGAGTGGCGCTGAGGACCCCTGAGGCCGCGTTCGCGTGCCGAACCGACGCCCAGATCTTGGCCAGCCCCTGTCTGCGGTCCTGACTCCAGCCGCTTGGGTGGGCTGGAGTTCGGAAGATCAAGGTCGGCGGCCATCTGGTGTTGTTGGGCAACTCAACGATGGTCCATCTGCCCGAGGACAGCCTGGCTCTCATGTGGACCGCTGTCATCCCGCTACTCAGCGCTTGGTCTCGGGCGATCACACCGTCCTGACGGGCAACGGATCTCCGAGATCCAGCTGTTGACCTCGTTCATCCGCGGAATGATCTGTCACCAGACCGCCATCCCGCGGACGTTGCACAACCGGCTGGGGTGATCAAGAGTTTTGGCCGTCCAGAGTTGTGGGACGACCATGAATGGCCGGGAACTCTGATCAGCTCGGGGAGCGCGAGCCGGCGCGGCAGGCGGGCCACGGGTGCCGCGACTCGGGGCGTGAGGTGGGCAGCGGGAGCCGGTGCGGACGGTGGGCTCCGGGTGCGAGTCGGCGCGGAGGGGGAGCGGCGAGCGGCACGGGAAACGGAAGGTGCGCTGGATCAAACGAGGCGCCAAGGGCGCCCGGTGCGCGTACTGCGGCCGGCCGACGGCCCGGACCGTCCAGAAACGCCGAGCAGACCAGCCGAGGTCAGGTCTGCCCGGACCTCTGCGCGGGGTCGGTTCGGGTCAGCCCGGCACAACCGCCGGAACCGCAGCCGCAGCCACCACACCCGGCACCGGGATCCGACGCGGGTAGCCCCGCCGGGATCGCCACGAGACGCGCGGCCCGATCCCCGAGCACCCCAGCGGCCAGCAGCAGAGCGCCGCTGCCGACCAGCCCGACGGCAGCCATCACCAGCGCGGTGGCGGTCGACGGCGCGAGAACGAGCAGCAGCACCGCGACGACGGCGGCGATCGCGGCTGCGCCCGCGGCAACCGGGGCGGCCACCTTGTTGGCGACCGCGAACCCCTCGTCACTGGCCATGGCCGCCGGCGAATGCACACCCAACCGGCCGGTCCGACGCAACGACCCGGTCAGCCCACCTCGGGCCATCACCGCCGACGCGACGGCCAGCAGCAACAGCACGGCGACCAGCGAAAGGATCAGGCTCAGCGGCGCGGACACGCTTCCGATCGTAACGGGCCGACGTCCTCGGTTGCGCGGCGCGCGAACATGCCGATTCCTCCCGATATACGTAGTCTGAGGCTGAACATCTGATCTTGGAGGGGGCTATGAGTAAAGCTCGCCCGGCGACCGTCACCGTCGCGTTTCTGCTGGTCGTCATACAGATCGTGATCATGCTTGTCGCCACCATCACCGCAGCGGTCGCGCCCGCTGACTACAAGACCTATGCGGTGACGACCCCCGGCATCTTCGTCGTGCTGTACGCCGCGGTGGCTTACTACCTGTGGGCAGGCCGGCCGTGGGCCCGGATTGTCGCGATGCTGGTGGCCGCGATCGGCGTCATCGGCAACCTGTCGGTGATCCTGTACTACGACCACGCGCCGACGGTCGCCGTGCACGTGGTCGGCCTGGTCATCGCGCTGGGCATCCTGATCCTGCTGCTGTTGCCGGTGACCAAGCAGTACTTCGCGCAGTCGTGACAGCGGTGCACCCGCGCGGTCCCAGGCGGCGAACACGGTAGACTCCGGACCCATGGCAGCGGCCCAGCTTCTTCACCGGCCGCGTTGAACCAGGGACCGAAACTGCCGCCGCCAGGCGACGGCGGCCCTGCTGGACAGCGCGGCGATCCCTCCTGACATCCAGGGGGGATTTTTTGTGCTCGGTGAACGCACAGGATTGCTGCGGACCAAGGAGATGGCAACGGTGATGACGACCCAGCCCGCGACGACCGAGGCGGCAATCGACTCCGCGACGACCAAGGCGGACGAGGCGACCCCGCCGTTCCGCTACACGGCCGCGCTCGCCGCCGAGATCGAGGCTCGCTGGCAGGACAGGTGGGACGCCGAGGGAACGTTCGATGCACCCAACCCGAGCGGTCCGCTGGCGCCCGAGGACGGCACCCCGGTGCCGCAGGACAAGCTGTATCTGCTGGACATGTTCCCCTACCCGTCCGGCAAGGGCCTGCATGTCGGGCACCCGCTCGGCTACATCGGCACGGACGTGCTGGGTCGCTTCAAGCGGATGACCGGTCACAACGTCCTGCACACGATCGGCTACGACGCCTTCGGCCTCCCGGCCGAGCAGTACGCCGTGCGCACCGGTACGCATCCCCGCACCACCACCGAGGACAACATCGTGCGGTACCGGGCCCAGCTGCGCCGGCTGGGGTTCGGGCACGACCAGCGCCGCAGCGTCGCGACCACCGACCCGGAGTTCTACCGCTGGACGCAGTGGATCTTCACCCAGCTGTTCGAGGCCTGGTACGACGAGAGGGCCGACCGAGCTCGCCACATCAGCGCGCTTGTCGCCGAGTTCGAATCCGGCAACCGGCAGGCCCCGCACGGCCGGGGGTGGGCCGAGCTGAACCGCGCCGAGCAGCATCAGGTGCTGGCCGGCTACCGGTTGGCGTACATCGACTATGCGCCGGTCAACTGGTGCCCCGGGCTGGGCACTGTGCTGTCCAACGAAGAGGTCACCGCAGAGGGCCGCAGCGAGATCGGCAACTTCCCGGTCTTCCGGCGGAACCTGCGGCAATGGATGATGCGGATCACCGAGTACGCCGACCGGTTGCTCGACGACCTGGACAGGTTGGACTGGCCGGAATCGGTGAAGTCCATGCAGCGCAACTGGATCGGCCGTTCCTTTGGCGCCCGGGTCAGTTTCCCCGTACCGGCACCCGCGGCCGAGGGCGGCGAGCCGGAAGAAATCGAGGTGTACACGACCCGTCCGGACACCCTGTTCGGCGCGACCTTCATGGTGCTGGCCCCCGAGCACCCGCTGGTCGGGACGATCACCGCGGCGAGCTGGCCGGACGGCACCGACGTCCGCTGGACCGGCGGGGCGCCGACCCCGGGTGAGGCCGTCGCCGAGTACCGGCTGGCCGCGTCCCGTAAGTCCGACCTGGACCGTCAGGAGAACAAGGAAAAGACCGGTGTCTTCACCGGCGCGTTCGCCATCAACCCGGTCAACGGCGCCGCCCTACCAATCTTCATTGCCGATTACGTGCTGATGGGCTACGGCACCGGCGCGATCATGGCCGTCCCAGGGCAGGACACCAGGGACTGGGATTTCGCGACAGCATTCGGACTGCCGATCATCCGCACCGTGCAGGCGCCGGCGGATCATCCGCAGGACGAGCCGTACCTCGGTGACGGCCCCGCGATCAACAGCGCGAACAGCGAGGTGTCGCTGGACGGGCTGGATGTGGCGCCGGCCAAGGCCGTCATCATCGACTGGCTGGTGGGCAAGGGATTCGGCCGCGCCGAGAAGCAATACAAGCTGCGGGACTGGCTGTTCTCCCGGCAGCGCTACTGGGGCGAACCCTTTCCGATCGTGTATGACGATGACGGTGTGGCGATCTCGCTGCCCGACGATCAGTTGCCGTTGTCGCTGCCGGAGGTGTCGGACTACTCGCCGCAGAGCTTCGATCCGGACGACGCGACCTCCGATCCCGTGCCGCCGCTGGCGCGTGCCACCGACTGGGCGCAGGTGGTGCTGGATCTGGGTGACGGCCGGAGAACCTACCGGCGTGAACTGAATGTCATGCCCCAGTGGGCCGGATCGTGTTGGTACGAACTGCGTTACCTGGACCCGACGAACGACAAGGCTTTCTGCGACCCGGATGTCGAGCGGTACTGGATGGGGAAGGATCCCGCCCGAAGCAACGACCCGGGCGGCGTTGATCTGTACGTCGGCGGCGTCGAACACGCCGTCCTGCACCTGCTGTACTCGCGCTTCTGGCACAAGGTTCTGTTCGACCTGGGGCACGTGTCCAGCGAGGAGCCGTTCCGCCGGCTGTTCAACCAGGGCTATATCCAGGCGTATGCCTACACCGATGCCCGGGGCGCGTACGTCCCCGCTGACCAGGTCCTCGAAATCACCCCCGGCGTCTTCGAATTCGACGGCCAACCCGTCAACCGCGAATATGGGAAAATGGGAAAGTCGCTGAACAATGTCGTCACTCCGGACGACATGTGCCAGCGCTATGGCGCGGACACGTTCCGGATGTACGAGATGGGCATGGGTCCGATGGACATGTCCCGGCCATGGCAGACCCGGGATGTGGTCGGCTCCCTGCGGTATCTGCAACGCCTGTGGCGCTTGGTGGTGTCCGAGACGACCGGTGAGGCAGTGGTTGTCGATATCGAACCCGATGACGCGACCCGAGAGCTGTTGCACCGCACGATCGACGGGGTGTCCACCGACTACGGGCAGATGGCGTACAACACGGCGATCGCCAAGCTGATCGTGCTGACCAACCATCTGACGAAGTCCGCCACGGCCGCGCCGAGATCCGTCGCCGAGGCGCTGGTGTTGATGACGGCGCCGCTGGCCCCGCACATCGCCGAGGAGATGTGGTCACGGCTCGGGCACGCGAAGTCGTTGGCGCACGGACCTTTCCCGGTTGCCGACCCGGCGCTGCTGGTCGCCGAACAGGTGGAATACCCGATCCAGGTCAAGGGCAAGGTGCGCTCGCGGGTGACGGTCGCGGCCGACGCCCCGGTGCAGGAGGTGGAGCGGGCCGCTCTGGCGGACAACCGGATCATGGAGATCCTGGACGGTGCGGCACCGCGCAAGGTGGTCGTGGTACCCGGGCGCATGGTGTCGATCGTCCCGTGACCTCCGGATCAGCCGCCGGGTCACCCCGCGGATCACGGATGGGCTCGAGGCCCCGGCGGACGTTCTACGTCGGCTGCAGCACGGCGGGCGCGGGCGGCAACGCCCGGAGCATCGAGGTGGTGCATCACGATCCGGTCAGGGGCGAATGGACGGTCAGCGGATCGACCGACATCGTCACGGCGGCAACGGAGCCGGGCGTACCGGCGTCACCGCCCTACCTTGCCTGGCACCCCGACGGTCGGCACCTGTACGCCGTCGCCGAGGTGTCGGACGGCCGAATCTGGGCGTTCGACATCAACGAGCCCGGCGGTCGGCCACGAGCGGTCGCGTCGGCCTGTACCGGCGGCGAGTTGCCCTGCCACCTGGCCGTCGATCCGGCGGGGGAATTCGTGGTCAGCGCGAACTACGGCTCCGGCAGCCTGGCCGTGCACCGGATCCGGGTACCGTGGTCTGCGTTCCCGCCAGGCTTCGGCCCGCGGCACCTGGTCCTGCTGCCCGGTGATCTGGTCGCGGCGGTCGGCGAGCTCACCGGGGAAATCGCGCTGATGACACTCGATCCACTGGAGAGTGGACTGACGCTGCGCAGCCGCACGGCGGGCACCGCCACCGCGCGGTTCTCGCAGCCGAGCGGCATCGTCGCGACGCGACGGTCGGTTCGCAGCACGTGGGTCGGGCGTCACGCTGGACGGCGAGGTCATCCTGGACGTGCCCCGTCAGGATCGCCCGGACACCCGAGACGCCAATGGCCGTGCGGGAATCCTGTTGATCGGTACCGGGGAATACGCCGCGCTGCGCGAGCGGTCCGGCGACCACGTCACCGACGGCATCGCCGGGGAGACGATCCTGCTCGATGCGCCGGCAGAGGCCACGTCGGCGCAATGGTTCGAGTTGGCGGTCTGCTGAGCGGCGATCGGCGGATCTATGCCGTCGATCTGATCGGCGATGCCGGGCACAGCATCGCCGGTGACCGCCCGATCGCCGCCCCGGATGACCTGCTCGCCTGGATCGACACCGTGTTGGACGGCCTGGGTGTCCAGCGCGCGGAGGTTTGCGGTCATTCCTACGGCGGGTGGTTCGCGCTGGCGTGCGCCCTGCGGCGGCCGGATCGGGTCGAGAAGGTGACGTTGCTCGATCCGACCATGTGTTTTGCGCCGCTGCCCGGTTACGTGATCCGAGCGATCCCGACGCTGCTGCGACCGACTTCGGCTCGGCGCAGTTCGCTGATCCGCTGGGAGACACGACGGCGGCCATCGATCCGGAGCGGCTGCGGCTGACCGGGATGGCGGCGGACCTGGACGGTGCGTCACCTGCCGTGCCGACGAAGATCCCGTCGGCGGCCACTCTCCCCGCCCTGGGCCAACCGGGCCTGGTGATCGTGGCCGGCGCCAGTCGGGTGCACCCGGTGCGGCGGGTAGCCCGCAACGCGGGAAAGCGGCTCCCGCGGCTCGGGTGGAAACGGTGGCCGCTGCCAGCCACTACGGACTGCCCATCACCCACGCCCAGCAGGTCACAGCGCTCATTCGCTGACGCCGAGGGAGCTATCCGGCGGTATTCAGAACCGTCAGCGTCCCGGCCTTGAGATTGGTCACGTACGCCTTTCGGCCATTCGGCAGTACCGCGACGCTGGTCGGCGAGTCGGTCGGAATATTGGCGGTGACTGTCCTGGTCTCCGTGTCGACGACGGAAATCGTCCCTGAGTCCACATTCGCGGTGTACAGGTAGCGCCCGTCGGGGGCGTAGGTGACGTCTTGTGGTTTGTCTCCCACCGGTACCGATCCCAGCACATGGTTGGTGGCGGTATCGATGAAGTAGAGGTCATTGCTGTCGTAGCAGACAACGGCGACCTGTTTGCCGTCAGGGGAAACGGCAACACTGTGCGGGCTGGTTCCCACCGGGATCGTTTGAATGACAGTGTTGGACGCCGTGTCCAGGACGGACAGCACGTTCGATTCGTGATCGGCGATGTAGGCGAACTTGCCGTCGGGCGTGAACGTCACCCAATGAGGGTTGGCCGGCACGGAAACCGTCTGAACCACTGCATTTGTTCCCACGTCGATGATATCGATATGGGCGGCGTCGTGACTGGGTACATACACGAATTTCTGATCTGGGCTGACGGCCAGCGCATAGGGCTTCTGTTCGACCGGAATGGTGCCCAACAGTCTCGTGGTCTTGGTGTCCAGCACCGCCACGAGGTTGATGGTCTTGTCGGCGTTGTAGATGCTGACATAGGCATGGCTGCCGTCGGGGGTGAGCGCGATGAATTGCGGTGGTCCCGCCGGGACCGGGATCTTCGCGAGGACCTTGTTGATGGTCATGTCCAGAACCGTGACGACACCGGCGTCTCTGTTGGCGATGTAGGCAAGCCGTCCGTCCGGTGAAATAGCCACGAACCCCGGTGTTGCGCCGACGTTGATCGGGTCGCCATCGATCGTCGGTATAGCGACGGAAGGTGCCGGCACAACTGTGGGAACTGGTGTGATCGGCGCGGCCTCGGTTGACGGCGGTGCGGCGGAGCCGGTCGAGCCAGACGAGCTCTCCGTCGCGACCGACTCACCCGACGACGCAGACGTTGTGGCGGGCAGCGGGGCTCCGGTGGGCATACCGGTTCCGGAGACGAGTTGGGTCGCCGGTCTGACCACGAGCACGACTGCCAGGATCACCGCCACAGCTGCCACCGCGGCGAGCGCGGTGAGCGCAGCCCTGCGCCCAGGTCGTCGAGATCTGGCCATGGTGGCTGGTGGTCTCGCGGACGACGAAGGAGGTGGCCCACCGGGTGGTCCCCCGACCGCGGGGTGCGCTTGCGGGCGAGGTGCCTGGTCGGCTCCGGTGGGAGGTGACGCGGGCGTTCGGCCGGTTCCGGTGGTGTGGGGGGCGGGCGTCAGGCTGGCTCCGGTGGTGTGCGGGGCGGGTGGCTGGTCGGCTCCGGTGGGCGGTGGCGCGGGTGTTTGGCCGGTTCCGGTGGTGTGCGGGGCGGGTGGCTGGTCGGCTCCGGTGGGCTGAGCCGCGTCAGGCGATTCGACGAGGCTGGGGCCCTCATCCGGACCGGACCGGTGAACCGGCTCCCCCTGCTGACCCTCCCCTGTCTGTCCCGCCCCGACGGCCGAGTCCCGACTGACGGCCGTTGGCTCGCGCGACGCAATCAGATCTGGTCGAGAGCTGGCCATGGTCAGCACGGTGGACGGGCTGTGGCGGCCGGTGAGGAGGGCGTCCGACAGGGCTTGAGCGAATTCGTCGCATGTTCGATAGCGGTTGCTGGGGCTCTTGGCGAGCACTCTGGAAATCACCGGGTCGGCGCGGAGGAGGTCGCTTCGATGATCGGAGACTGCTGCGGGAGGTTCGTTCAGGTGGGCCCACAGGAGAGCTGCCTGGTCGTCCCGGACGAAGGGAGGAACGCCGGTCAGGCACTCGTAGGCCACGCAACCGAAGGCGTATAGATCGGTTCTGGCGTCGAGCGGCTCTCCGCGGATCTGTTCCGGCGAGATGTAGGCCATCGTTCCGATGAAGTGCCCGGTGGCGGTCAGCTTGGTCAGCGCCGACGTTCGCTTGGTGAGGCCGAAGTCGGTGAGGTACACATGCTCGTGCCCGTCGCGTCCGGCGGATGCGGTCAGCAGGATGTTCGCCGGTTTGACGTCGCGATGGACCAGGCCGGCGTTGTGAGCGGTGTCCAGGGCGTCGGCCACCGGAGCCAGGATGGCCAGCGCACGTCTTGGTTCGAGCGGGCCGTTCGTGCGGAGCAAGTCGGCCAGGTTGCTACCCCGCACGTATCGCATCGCGATATAGAGAAGGCCGTCTGCCTCGCCTGCCTCGTAGATCGGGACGATGTTCGGATGATCCAGCGACGCGGCGAACCGGGACTCGCGCATGAACCGCTCGCGGAAATCGGAACCCTCGGTGAGTTCCTGCGCCAGTATCTTCAACGCGACGTTGCGGTTCAGCCGGAGATCGGTGGCCTCGTAGACCGATGCCATGCCGCCACGGTCCAGGTAAGCCCCGATACGGTAGTTACCGATCTCTGTACCGACCGGGATGTGTGGTGATATGCCTCCACCGGATCGAGAACGTGAAGAATCATCGGTCACCGGAGGTCACCCCCGCGACAAAGAGCCTGCGCGTGCGACGACGAACATCCCACATGACCCCTGCCGGGTCGGCGGATTCCCCGGCGCACGTACATGACACGAATTCGGTTGCCCGAACCATGACAGTCACCCTCCGCACTCTTCCGTCGCTCAGTGTGACCATGAGTAGAATAGGAGCCTCGAACAGCACCAATCATTACCGCCGGCGACACCGCTGGCAACGTCGGGGATACGGCAGCCAGGAAATCGTGATCGTGGGGCGGTGCCTTGATCGCTCGACCTGACTGCACAGTGCCCCCGGAGAGCGTCTCCGGCGCCATGCCGGACAATGAAAGCCTCCAGACAGGTCGAACGGAGAGATGCCGTGGGCGCCCAGAACGATTCGACCGATGCCTGCCTCTTCTTCCGTGACGAGACCGGCCGGCAACAAATGACCGCGCTCGTCCCGACGGCGATCCGACTGACCATTGGCCGTGGCCAGGGCTCGGATCTGCATCTGTTCTGGGACAGCGAGGTGTCCCGGCTGCATGCCCAGCTGGAGCATGTGGGCCGTGACTGGGTGTTGGTCGACGACGGACTCTCCCGCAACGGGACCTACGTGAATGGGGAACGGCTCACCACCAGGCACCGATTGCGCGACGGCGACGTCATCCTGGTCGGCTCCACCACGATGTCCTACCGCGCCGATCGTATTCCACCCTCGCCGGATACCAGAATTGCTCAGAATGTCGTCACCGTTCAGTCGATGTCAGACACCCAGCGTCGAGTCGTTCAGGCGCTGTGCCGTCCGTATACCGCCGGCGCTCCGTATGCGACGCCGGCGACGAATCAGCAGATCGCGGACGAGATCTACCTCAGCGTCGACAGCGTGAAGAATCACCTGCGCACGCTGTTTCAAAAGTTCGGGATCGAAGATCTGCCGCAGAATCAAAAACGCGCCCGCTTGGTCGAGTTGGCATTCCGGTCTGGTCTGGTGTCCGACCGCAATCCCTGAGCGGCTCCCGTCGTTCGCGGGGACCCGTCCCATTCCGGCGGCCGGGCAAGCCGCAAGCGGCCAGATTATCGACCGGCGGATGCCGCGCGCACTCCGGGCCGCACCTCGGCCGTGCCCACCTTGGTGGCCAAGCCTGACACCTCGCAGTGAGCTTGAGTCACTCTGGGTTCCCTAGCCGTCGGCGCCGGAACGCGACAGGCTCAGGACATCGAGTTGAGCACCTGCAGGGCTCGGCCGAGCAATTCCATTGAGGTGGTCGACGCCCGACTACCTGCTGAGGACCAAGTACTCACTCCGCCGTTGCCGTAAGGCAGTCGATGCCTGACTGCCAACGACGGACAGTGTGCGCGTGGCCACCCAAGGACGCCCGTAGCTCAGCTCCGAAAGCATTCCTGGCCAACAGGTTTCACTGACGCACCGCGTGCGGCGCGCGAAGCGCGGGCAGGAACGCCCCACAGAGAGCCTCATTCGCACCGACGCCACCGTACGCGTCGTGCCGGCAGCGTGCTCTCACCACAGAAAGAGAACACCATGGACGTGGATACATATCGCAGCCCGTTGCGCGGGTCGAAGCCCCGCGAGGTGATGGAGCGCGACCTCATCGAATTGGTGGAGGCTGCCAGGCAAGGTGACGGAAAAGCATGGAACGCCCTGGTGCGGGAGTACGCACCGCTGGTCACTTCGGTGACGCGTCAGTTCCGGCTTTCCCCGAGCGATGCCGAAGACGTCGGTCAGGTGGTCTGGCTCCGGTTCTTCGAGAACCTGGCGCGCGTGAGGACCATATGCGCCATCCCCGGGTGGATCAAGACAACAACGAGAAACGAGGCCCTGCGTGTCCTGAGAGCGCGCCGGCGCCTCGACCTGATCGACCCGACGATCCTGGTCGGCATGAACCTGCACGTCCCCGACCAGGACGTCGACCGTGACCTACTGCGACGTGAGCGCGACCAGGCGATCCGCGATGGTCTCGCCGAGCTCGAACCGAGTCATCGCGAGTTGTTGATCCTGCTGCACTCAGAGGACCGGCCGAGCTACCAGGAGGTCAGCGAGACTCTCGGGATGCGGCACGGCAGCATCGGTCCGACCCGTGCCCGGTGCCTGGAAAGGCTCAGGAAGACCGAAGCGGTACGCCGGTTCAACCGGTCGGGGGGCGACCCGCTGGACATTGCGGCGGCGTGACCGGCCCGGTTCTGCGATCCTCCGAGAATCGGATCGACGTGGCCGCATCTCGGATCCCAGCCGCAATTGCCCAGAATGCCCACAAACTCGACTTATCAAAGGACTCCGGCCCTACTCCGGTCTCTTGAGAACTGAGAAAGTGGTCGGCTTGGCACCGAGGAACCTGAGGACTTCGACGATGGCGCGGCCGGTCGGCACGCTGGTCCTCGGAGTGGTCGTCGCATTCGGTGCCGGCGGCTTCCTCGGCCCCATCATCCGACGGCGGTGTTCGACCAGGAGCAACTCACGAGCGGGGTCGCGAGCGTGTTGAGCGGTGCACCACCGTCCGGACATGGCCTTCACCGCATCACCGGCGTGGGCTGCCCCGCGGACGTCGCCGTCGTAGCAGGCAACCGCAGGAACACCGCCCCGCGTCACGACGCCGCTGACCGTCTTCCGGTACAGCCTGCAGATTGATGGGTCCGGAATACCGGTGACCGTCATCGTCACCCGCGATGATCAGACGGCCGAAAGCGGTGGGACGGTGAGCGGGGCGTACGAGGTGGCCTCCCGAGTTGAGTCCTCGCGCGGATCAAAGTGGTCCCGATGGGACGGGTGAGGCGCGAGTCGACGGCTTCATCCGCGCCGTCGATGTTGATCCGCGCGACCCGGTGGGCCAGGCGGCGGCTGCTCCGGGCGAGTTCAGCCGCCGCCGCTGCAGGTCAGAAGTCGATCTCGCCCGCGATGAACTTCTCGACGTTGTCCCGCGCCTCGTCATCCGGGTACTGCCCCGGTGGGGATTTCATGAAGTAGGAGGACGCCGAGAGCACGGGCCCACCCACACCGCGATCCTTGGCGATCTTGGCGGCGCGCACCGCGTCGATGATCACGCCGGCCGAGTTGGGGGAGTCCCAGACCTCCAGCTTGTACTCCAGGCTCAACGGGACGTCGCCGAAACCGCGACCCTCGAGCCGGACGTAGGCCCACTTGCGATCGTCCAGCCAGGCCACGTAATCCGATGGTCCGATGTGTACGTTGCGGGCGCCCATGTCCCGGTCCACCTGGGACGTCACGGCCTGCGTCTTGGAGACCTTCTTGGACTCGAGCCTGTCCCGCTCGAGCATGTTCATGAAGTCCATGTTGCCGCCGACGTTCAGCTGCATCGTGCGGTCCAGCACCACACCGCGGTCCTCGAA
>JADGOY010000244.1 GCA_017882715.1 Nakamurella sp.
ACACGCGCTCCGCTCGGAGCAGCTGCGGATGGCTCATTTCCTGGAGACCAGCGGGATACGCCCATCCGCAGACCGAGGAAATCTCGGTGGCGGCGGACAAAGCTGACGGCCGCCGACGTCGGGGATCGGCGTTGGATGTCTTCCGGCGGGCGATCGACAGCATGGTCTGCGAGTTGTGATGGCGGGAGCGCAACGTTGCTGAACGACGCGTGCCCGTCCCGCCCGGCCATGGTCACCCGGGCGGCCGCGTCGACCAGACCCCCCAGACCGCGGCCTGGCAGCGCCTCGAGGACAACGACGGTAACGAGCGTGTGCGGGTGGTTCATCACCGCATCCGACCTGCTCGGGGTTCTCCGCGGACGGCCGCCGCGCGGCTCGCGGACGTCCCAGCCGAGGCATTGCCCGTTCATCTCGGCCTCCAGTTCGGGCGTGAGGACCACGCCGTTCCCGAAGGACGGCGGGTACGGCGACGCAACGAGCGGGTTCGAACTGAGCTCGGCACGGTGGCCGGGGTCCCGATCGTGCTGGCCACGTAGATCCCGCGATCGGGCCGTATCTGCCGGTGGATTGGACCCACGGGCCGGGAATCGACAGCGTCACATTCCGCGAACTGCTCACACACCGGTCCGGGTTCCGCGACGACAGCGGCGAACCCTTCACCAGCGAGCACGCCGCCCGGGAACAGGTCGCCACCGGCATCAGGGTGAGCGACAAGTGAACATGGGTGTACAACAACATCAATTTCTCGATCATGCGCGATCTGCGACCGCAGCTTGATCCTGCGTCAACCGGTTCGCCGGACCGGTGGTTCACCGCCCTCGTCCAGCAGCAGGTTTTCGACCCCGTCGACGTCCGCACCGCGATGTGCGACGAGCCGGCCCTGCCGATGCTGTACTGCCCGGCACCTGGCGCCACAAGCCGCGCCGCAGCCGCTGCCGCAGCCGGGAAGGTCCCCCCGTCGGACCGGCGGTGTGCTCTCGGGCGGGTGGTTCATCACCGCATCCGACCTGCTCGGGGTTCTCCGCGGATTCGGGAATGGCGCGGTCCTCACGCCCGAGCTGGAGGCCGAGATGGACGGGCAATGCCTCGGCTGGGACGTCCGCGAGCCGCGCGGCGGCCGCCGGAAGGACGGCGGGTACGGCGACGCAACGAGCGGGTTCGAACTGAGTTCGGCGGCACAGTGGCCGGGGGTCCCGATCGTGCTGGCCACGAATTCGCCCGGGACCCAGTCGCTCGATCTGGTTGTCGGTACTGCCCTGATCTCAGCGACGAGTACCCAGCGATGACCGGGCCCTGCGCGAGAAACGGCGAGAAAGGTGCGCACCGGCACGCGGATGTTCGGGACCACCGCATGCGCGGCATCGGGAACGCGTGGATTCCCAACCGGATCGCCAGCCAGCCGCGTCAGTTCCGGACGGGGCGAGCGCCTGACCCGTCAGTACCGGACGGGGTGGTGGTCAGACCCGGCAACCGCACCTCGAGGTCAGGGGTGGGGTTCAGGGGTGGGGTTCAGGGGTGGGGTTCAGGGGTGGGGTTCAGGCGCTGGTGACGCGATAGACGTCGTAGACGCCCTCGACACCCCGGACCACCCGCAACAGGTGACCCAGGTGCTTGGGATCGGCCATCTCGAAGGAGAACCGGGAAATGGCCATCCCGTCCTTGGACATCGACAGGTTGGCCGACAGGATGTTGACCTTCAGGTCGGCCAGCGTCTTGGTGATGTCCGACAGCAGCCTGGCCCGGTCCAGTGCCTCCACCTGCACCGTGACCAGGAAGACCGACGCGGACGTCGGATCCCAGGAGACCGGGACCAGCCGCGCCTGATCCGCGCGCAACGAACCAGCATTGGTGCAGTCGATGCGATGCACCGACACCGAACCGCCCTTGGTGATGAAGCCCAGGATCTCGTCACCCGGGACGGGCGTGCAGCACCGGGCCAGCTTGACCTGGATGTCGCGGACGCCCGTCACCAGCACCCCGACATCCCCGGTGACCCGCGACCGCCGTCGGCTGACCGACGGCGCTGAGCGCTCGGCGATCGCGGTGCCGACCTCTTCCTCACCGCCGAGGTACGAGACCACCTTGGACACAACTGTCGTTGCCGCCACATGGTTCTCGCCGATCGCGGCGTACAGGGCCGCGATGTCCCGGTACCCGAGGTCGTGCCCGACTGCGGCCAACGCGTCGTGCGAGATCAGCCGCTGCACCGGCAGTCCCGCGCGGCGGGCGGCCTTGGCGATGGCTTCCTTGCCGAGTTCAACCGCCTCCTCCCGGCGGGATTTCGCGAAATACTGGCGGATCTTCGTCTTCGCTCGCGAGGACGCGACGAACCCGAGCCAGTCGCGGCTGGGTCCGGCCGTGGGCGCTTTGGAGGTGAAGATCTCCACGATCTGCCCGTTGGACAGCTTCCGCTCCAGCGCCACCAACCGGCCGTCGACCTTGGCGCCGATACATCGGTGACCGACCTCGGTGTGCACCGAATAGGCGAAGTCGACGGGCGTGGAACCCGCTGGCAGGGTGTGGATGTCGCCCTTCGGCGTGAACACGAAGATCTCGCTGTGCGCCATCTCGTAGCGGAGGTTGTCGAGGAACTCGCCGGCGTCGCCGGCTTCCTTCTGCCAGTCGAGAAGCTGCCGCATCCAAGCCATCTCGTCCACCGACGCGCCGGCGCCGGTGTGCGTGCCCTTGGTTTCCTTGTATCGCCAGTGCGACGCGATGCCGTACTCGGCGGTGTGGTGCATGTCGTGGGTACGGATCTGGATTTCCAGCGGTTTACCCTCGGGCCCGATCACCGTGGTGTGTAACGACTGATAGACCCCGTACCGCGGCTGGGCGATGTAGTCCTTGAACCGGCCTGGCATCGGCGCCCACAGGGCGTGCACGACACCCATTGCCGCGTAACACTCCCGGACGGTGCCGACCATGATGCGGACCGCGACCAGGTCGTGGATCTCGTCGAATTCCCGGCCGCGGACCTGCATCTTCTGATAAATGGAGTAATAGTGTTTTCCGCGCCCGACGACCTGCGCCGGGATCTTGGCGGCCGCCAATTCGGCGTCCAATTGCTCGGTGACCGCCGCGAGGTAGGTCTCCCGGGACGGGGCGCGATCAGCGACCAGCCGGACGATCTCGTCATAGCGCTTGGAGTGCAGGATTGCGAACGCCAGGTCCTCCAGTTCCCATTTGACCGTGGCCATGCCGAGGCGGTGCGCCAGCGGCGCAAGCACTTCCAGCGTCTCGCGCGCCTTGCGCGCCTGCTTGTCCGGCGGCAGGAAGCGCATGGTGCGCATGTTGTGCAACCGGTCGGCCAGCTTGATGACCAGCACCCGCGGGTCCTGGGCCATGGCGATGATCATCTTGCGGATCGTCTCGGCCTCGGTCGCGTCCCCGAAACGCACCTTGTCCAGCTTGGTGACCCCGTCGACCAGGTGCGCGACCTCGTCACCGAAGTCCTCGGTGACCGCCGCCAGCGTCAGGCTGGTGTCCTCGACGGTGTCGTGCAGCAACGCGGCGACCAGCGTGGTGGTGTCCATCCCCAGTTCGGCGAGGATGGTCGCGACCGACAGCGGATGCGTGATGTACGGATCGCCGGATTTGCGGATCTGCCCGGTGTGCGCCTTCTCGGCCACCTCGTAAGCGTGTTGCACCAGCTTCAGGTCGGCCTTCGGATGGATCTTGCGGTGCACCGCGAACAGCGGCTCGAGCACGGTCCGGTTCGGCGGGGAGCCGGCGCGCTGCCCGCTCATCCGCCGCGCGATGCGAGCCCGGACCCGGCGGGTGGCCGACGGTGCCGGCATGACCGCGACTGGTTGTGGCTCTGGTTCGGCTTCGACGACCAGCGAGCGCGTCGCGGGCCCGGCGACCGGGGCCTCAGGTTCGCGTTCAACCTCAAGCACTTGGAGGACGCGCTGCTCTTCGCTGCGCGGTGCCGGCACTAGGGTGACAGTCGCGACTGGCGTGACCGGTTGGTCTGGCGTGACCGGTCTGTCTGGCGTGACCGGTGGGTCGGAGGTGATCGGAGCGGATGGTGTGTCCGGCGGGGCTGAGGTGACCGGTGGGCCTGGCGCGGCCGGTAGGCAGGAGGTGACCGGTGCGGATGGTGTGGCGGATGCTGCTGACGTTACCACCGGTGCTGCCGGGGGTGCTGGGGGTGCTGGGGGTGCTGGGGGTGGTATCGCTGCGGCGGCGGCCGCGGCATGATCGGGCGCCGATCCCTCCGGTTCACCTTGATGAGGCATCACCAGACCTGCAGGATCGTCTGTCGGCAGGCGCGCATGACCGACCCGACCGGCGACGTCAGAGCTCATGGACACCTCCCGTCAGCGTGATCGGATCACCTTCTGCGACATCGGCAACAGTATTTGCACAGCATCGAACGGCGACGACGCTTCCTTGAGCATAACGCCGCGACGAGCGCGGACCTTCCGCTGCACAGCGCTACTCGAGCAGCCCCCGACGCATCCCCTCGGCCACGGCGGCAGCCGATCGGACACGCCGAGCTTCTCGTACAGCCGCTGGGTGTGCATTTTCACCGTGCTCCCACCGATGAACAATTCCGCGGCGACCTGCGGGATGCTCAGCCCGCGGACCGTGCAGTACCTGGTTCTCCCGTTCGCTGAGCACCGGACCGGCCGGCTGGGAACACGATGGCGCTGTCGGTGATCGCCGACAGCAGCAAACCCGGGCGTTCAGTCCATCCCGGATGACGGCGTGCACGACCTGCAGGCCGTCGAGATGGGGCATTTGATAGTCGACCAAGGCGACATCCCGGCCGCTGGCTGTCGATCAGCTGAAGGGCCCCACGCCCGGTGCCGGCCTCGCCGACGACCGTGATCAGGCCGCTGCTCAGCAAACCCCTGGTCACGCCGTCGCGGAAGAACGGGTGATCGTCGGCGACGACCACCGTCACCTTCTTCTCGGAGGTCTGCACCCGCCGAGAATACGGCCGGTGTGGCGTTCACCACGTCGTGACCAGCGGAGTGTCCCGGGCGCCGGAACAGCCTGGGTGATCACAACTTCAGGCCGTCTGGAGTCGTCCCGCGACACCAGAAGGCCAGCAACTGTGATCACCCGCCGGGGGCGGGCCCGACGCGGCACGATCGGGCCCAGGCGGAGGCGGTCGGGCCCAGGCGGAGGCGGTCGGGCCCAGGCGGACACGCCGGGCCGTCCCCGTGGCCGGGGCACAGGCGGGCAGGCCTGCCGCGCCTCGGCCCGGGCGACGTGGGCAGGGTGCGGCCA
>JADGOY010000245.1 GCA_017882715.1 Nakamurella sp.
GTTCCGGGCGGATGGACGACGGATGCGACCCCCAAGGCGCCGGTCCGGACGGAAAGGCGTCGCGCGCGCTCAACGGACGACCGGATGGTGCAGGTGCGCTGTGGATGAAAGAGCCAATGCTGCTGGGGACCATTTCCGCCGACTGCTGCTGTGGACCTCGCCCGGCCAGAACTCGCTAGTGCTGGGTATTGCCGGTCGAGTACGTGCGGAGCGTGGACATCGCCCGCAGGTACCGGCGCCACCCGTCGGAGGTGGTCAGGGCCTGCACGCCGTCGGCGAGCGTGGCCAGGAGCTCGTCCTGCCGTGTGCGACGTTGCTCCGCGGACTGTGCGGGGGAGCGGCGGGTGCGGGTTGTGGTGGTCATCGGGGTTGGTCCTTTCGGTAGCGGTCCCCGGGTCGGTGACACCCAGGAAGTCCCGACAAACGTATCCCCAGAGACGGACGGTCAGGGCCGACCTCCCGCCCCTCTGCCGGTCGGCCCTGCGGCCCGCTCAAGCGGAGCGGGCCGCAGTTGGGCAGCAGCTCAGTCGTCGGCCCATGGTGACCTCGGAGATCACGACCACGTCCCGGTTTGATATCGCCGGAACGGGCGGCAACGCTGGACAGGCCGGCTACTCGTCAGGAAAAGCCGGTGTCATCGGGTTGACCAAGACAATGGCGAAGGAATGGGGTCGCTATCAGGTAACCGTCAACGGGGTCGCATTTGGGCTGATCCGCACCCGACTCACCGAGGCGTCCGTCGGCGCAGATGCCACCATCAGGGTCAATGACCATGACATCGAGGTCGGGATCGGCGAAGAACTCATGCGTTCAATGGAGCAAGGCATCCCCATGGGCCGAGCCGGCACCCCGACAGATGCGGCCGACGCCGGGTATCTGTTCTGTGCGCCGGAGTCAAACTACATCACCGGTCAGGTCATTGTCTGCTGCGGCGGGATGGTTATCTAGCACTGACTCACTGGCGTGGATCAATTACTGAATCTCGTAGGTTCCCGCATCTGCATGAACCGAGAAGACTTGATATGGCAGACATCAAACGGCTGCCCGGGCCGTGGCTTCGCTATTTCGTGTGGCAGCTCAACGCCGCCTGTCGCGGTATGGACAGCGCCGTGTTCTTCCACCCTCCAGAGGAGCGAAATGCCGTGCGAGAAGACAGGATTGCCAACGCGAAAGCCATCTACGGCCAGTGCCTAGCGAACACGGAATGCCCGCACCCACGCCCTTGAAGCAATGGAGCCCTATGGAATCTGGGGAGGCCTTTCCGGATGAATTCGCGATGCTCGGCGTCTACTGCGCCTCCAAAATTTCGCGGCCCGCGCCCTCACCCAGTCGGCGGCCAAGGAATACGCCTGCGCCGGCGTCACCGTCAACGCCGACTGCCCCGGCGTCGTCGGCACGGACATGTGGGTCACCATCGATGAACGGTTCTCCGAAGTCACCGGGGCACCCAAGGGCCAGACCTACCAGCAATTTGTCGGCGGAATCGCCTTTGGCCGCGCGCAAACCTCAGCAGACGGTCGCCGCCTTCGTGTCCTACCTGGCCGGCCCGGACTCGGACTACATGACTGGGCAGGCCGCGTCGACGGGGGCCTAGTCTACCGGGGACCACCGAAAACCTGCGACCGCCGCACAGGACAACCGGAACCCACCGGGTGCGCCGAAATCACGACGCGCCCCGTTTGGACGGGACGTACCTCCGTCGGCCGCCCACCAACCCCCATCGCACCCAGCTATCAGGAGACTCACATGAAAGCAGCCCGTTACTTCGATCGTGGCGACATCCGCATCGAGGACGTCGCCGAACCAGAGGTGCAACCCGGAACCGTCGGTGTCGACGTCGCATGGTGCGGAATCTGCGGTACCGACCTGCACGAGTACCTCGACGGACCGATCTTCGTGCCTCCCGCCGGGCACCCGCACCCCGTGTCCGGCGAATCAGCACCCATCACCCTTGGCCATGAAATGTCCGGCACCATCTACGCCATCGGCGAGGACGTCACCGACCTCAAGGTCGGTGACAATGTGGTCGTCGAGCCGTACATCATCGACCCCAAGGAATCCACCGAGCCGGGATCTAACTACCACCTGACCCCGAACATGAACTTCATCGGCCTGGCCGGGCGGGGCGGCGGCCTCGGAGAAAAAATCGTCGTCGAACGACGCTGGATCCACCCGATCGGCGACATCGCCCTGGACGAAGCAGCGCTCATCGAACCACTCGCCGTGGGCTACCACGCGTTCGTCCGCAGCGGCGCCAAACCCGGTGACATCGCCCTCATCGGCGGCGCCGGACCCATCGGCCTGCTCACCGCAGCCGTGCTCAAAGCCAACGGCGTTACCGTCATCATGAGTGAACTGAGCCCGATGCGCCGGCAAAAAGCCCTCGACACACAGGTCGCCGACCATGCCCTCAACCCCGCCGAAGTCGACGTTGTCGAGGAAGTGAAACGGCTCAGCGGCGGAACCGGCGCCGACGTTGCCTTCGAATGCAGCTCGGTCAACGTTGTCCTGGACACCCTGTTCGACGCAGTGAGACCGGGCGGCGTCATCGTCGTCGTCGCGATCTGGGGCCACCCCGCCCAACTCGACCTACAAAAGCTCGTCCTCAAAGAAGTCGACATGCGCGGCACCATCGCCTACATGGGTAACCACCCCGACGTGATCAAGCTCGTGCAGGACGGCAAGATCGACCTCAAACCGTTCATCACCGGGAAAATCGCACTCGACAACCTCGTCGATGAAGGATTCGACACGCTGATTCACCGCAACGACACCGCCGTGAAAATCCTCGTCTCACCTTCGGGTCGCGGCCTGTGACGGCTCATTTGAGCCCGGCGCTGTCCAGAACACTCCGTGCCGCGAACCTGCAATTGAATGTGTGAGCGGTGCGCCGTCCTCACCGAATGTCATTCCTTCGCCCTGCGCATCCACGAACCGTACGGAATCTGGGGCGGACTGGCCGAACACGAACGCGCCCAGCTCTCCGCCCGGCAGGCCGGTGCTGGACGCCCCGCCCGCATCATCGGCGCCGACCAATGACCGTGGAACCCGTTCCCGCAGAGAACGTCTGGGTTGGTTTGGACCTCGGCACGCAGAGTGCGCGGGCGATTGCTGTCACGGAGACCGGTCATGTGGTGGGTGTGGGTAGCCGCCCCTTGACCAGCCACCGGGACGGGCCGCGGCACGAACAGGACCCCGACCAGTGGTGGCAGGCCATCGCGGCTGCGACGGCCGAGGTGATGCGCGACGTCCCCGCCGGGACCGTCAGGGGCGTTGCGGTCGACGCCACCTCCGGCACCATCCTGTTGACCGACCGTCGGGGTCGCCCGGTCACGCCGGCGTTGATGTACGACGACACCCGCGCGGCCGACCAGGTGGCTCGGGTCAATGACGCCGGTCAAGCCGTATGGGCCGAACTCGGTTACCGGCGCATGCAACCGGCCTGGGCGCTACCCAAACTGCTGTGGTTGATCCAGCACTATCCCGGCGTCGTCCACGACGCTCGGCTGACGCACCAGAACGACGTGATCAACCGCCGCCTCGTTGGCCGCGACGTGCCCACTGACCTCAGCAATGCCCTGAAGACCGGTGCCCACCTGATCCAGGAAACCTGGCCCACCGACATTCTCGACAGCCTCGGCGTGCTCGCGCAGTTGCTGCCCGACCTGGTGCGATCCGGCACCCCCATCGGCACGGTCTGCGCGGCCGCCACCGAGGCCACCGGCATTCCCGAAGGCACTCCGGTGATCGCCGGCGCCACCGATGGGTGCGCCGCTCAACTCGGCGCCGGGCCGCTGACGGTGGGTAGCTGGAACTCCGTCCTGGGTACCACCCTGGTCCTCAAGGGCGTCACCAGGGAACTCCTCCGCGACTCGTTGGGCGTCGTGTACTCGCACAAGGCGCCGAGTGGGGACTGGCTCCCCGGCGGTGCGTCCAGCACCGGTGCCGGGGTGATCTCCCGGGATTTCGCCGGTCGCAACCTGGACGAACTCAACCAGGCGGCAAGCGCCCGCGAACCGGCCTCAGCGATCACCTACCCCCTGGTGTCACGGGGCGAACGGTTCCCGTTCGTCGCACCCGACGCGCACGGATTCGTCATGGGCGACCCGCTGGATGACGCGGACCGGTTCGCCGCGGTGCTGCAGGGCGTGGGTTTCATCGAGCGGTTGTGCTTCGACTATCTCGATCTGCTCGGCGCCCCCACCAGCGGCGACCTGATCCTGACCGGCGGCGCCACGAAGAGCGAGTACTGGTGCCAGCTACGCGCCGACATCCTCGGTCGATCGGTGACCTTGCCGGAGAACGCCGAACCCGCGCTCGGCATGGCAGTGCTCGCGGCCTCCTCGGGTCGGAACGCGGCCGACGTCGCCGCCGAGATGGTGCGGGTCCGGGACACCATCGACCCGCGGCCGGGTTCGGCCGGTCGCTTCGACGACGCCTACCTCACGTTGGTGACGGAGCTGGAACACCGCGGCTGGCTCCAACCCGCCGCCGCCGTGCGCGCCCGGGAGAGGACGAACCGATGACCTACCTGGTGCTCGTCCGGCACGGCGAATCCATCTGGCATGCGCTGTGGACGAAAGAGAGCCAGCGCTGCCGTGGAGCATTTCCGCCGACGGCTGCTGCGGGCCGCGCGCCCGGCGGGTACCGCCGGTCAGAGCGTGGTGGGCATCATGGCCGTGGTCGTTGGCGCGGGCCGTGGGTCGGGTTCCCGCTCGGCTGGGGGCGGCCGGTGTTGTCGTCGCAGCGGTCGCCGTGATGATTCTTGCCGGGTTGGTGATCCCGGTGGTGCATCAGCGACCCGGCGATGAGCGGCACGGCACATGACGCGGGCGGACAAACCGAACAACCCCTCACCCCATCGCACTCTGTGCGAGTAAAGGACATCACCATGGAGTACACACGCTTAGGCTCGTCAGGGCTCAGGATCAGCCGCATCGCGTTGGGCTGCATGAGCTTCGGCGATCCAGCGAAACGGCTCGATTGGTCCCTCGGCGACGACACGGCCGAACCGATCTTCCGCCAGGCCGTCGAGCTCGGCGTCACCTTCTGGGACACGGCCAACATTTATGGCCTCGGAACTTCCGAGGAGATTGTCGGACGCGCCCTCGCGAGGTACACGAACCGCGAGGACATCGTTCTCGCCACCAAGCTCTTCAGCAAGATGCATGACGGACCGGGCGGGTCCGGGCTG
>JADGOY010000246.1 GCA_017882715.1 Nakamurella sp.
CGAGTCAGCCATTCTGCGCGTTCGGCCTCGGGTCCGGTGACCTTTTCCAGGCCGGTCGAGATCACTGCCAATTCTTCGACGTAACCGGTTCGCTCGGTGGAAGACCCTTCCTTCCACGTCTGCTCGATCACGCTCAGTCTGCGACTCATCGTTTCCACGCTCATGTCGGGTCTCCCTAGTTACCCTCAGCCTACCCCAACGCTCTTTCCTCAGACACTTATTCGTCTGACGGAGCGATCCCGACGCAACCGACGCGGGCGGCACGAATGCGGCGCGGCGGACCAGCCGCCCCGACGATGCTCACCACCCCCGCGGGATTACCGGCTGAGCGTCAACGGCTTTCGGGCAAGCCGGCGCCAGATCCAGCTCGACGGAACGTTCCGGTCGAACAGGACGTACTCGCTCGCCGAGTCGACGATCATCGTGGTGTCCAGAGCGCGCCGATCGGCGGGCCGGCCGGCGAGCAGCATCTCGTCCCCCTCCGCCAGGATGAAATCGTCATCGGGGGTCAGCACGTAATCCTCGCCCCGCCGCACCAGCAGCGGAACCACCCGCAGGTAGCGATCCCGATCCTCCGGGCTCCTCATCACATCGCCGAGTCTGGCGTCACCGGCCGCCAGCCAGGCCATGAGTGCCGGCGCGTCGCTGCGGATGAACCGGACCTTCCACATTGCCTGCAGGTGCCGCCCGCAGCGACCGGTGAGGCGATCGACGAGTTGCGCGGCCCACTCGTCGCCCTTGGCGGGCATTTCCTGCAGGAAGCGCCACAGCATCGGCGTGCTCACCTGCGCGTACACCTCGTGGGCCACGACTTCGGCCGGCACGAACATGGCGTCGATGTGCATCGCGCCGAACAGCGGCGCATTCGCCTGTCTGTTCTGACGCGCCACCACGAAGAGCTCGGGATTCGTCCGCCGGGCAGCGGCGACCAGGGACAAGTTCGTGGTGTCATTGCTCGTTCCGGCGACGAATCCGACGGCGCTCGGCAGGTCCGCGCGGGCCATCACGCCCGGCTCCGAAGCGTCGCCGACGACCATCCACGGTTCCTTGCCTGCGGCTCCGACGGCGTCCTCGGGCTCGACGACCGTGACCTCCAGGCCCTCGGTTCGAAGGTCAGCGGCAAGGTGCTGGCCGAACCGGCCGTAGCCGCACAGCACCCAACGGCCGTCCCGCGGTGGCCGTCCTCGCGACGGCAACGCGGCCCCGAGACCGCTTTCCAGCCACGTCATCAACTGGAACGAAGCGGGAGCCCGCAGGCCAAGGCGCAGCAGATCACCGAACCGGTCGAACGGGTTGATCACCGTCGGAGTCCCGAATGCATGCATTCGGTCGGCGATGGCCGGCGAAACAGTGCGCGCGATGACCTGGACGTCCGGGCGCAACAGGGCTGCCGCCATCGTGACGGACAGGTTCGCCTCGTCGTCGTCGGTCAGCGCAAGCACCCCGGCACAGTCCGGGTGGTCCAGGCCCGCCACCCCGAGGTGGTAAGGGTTTCCGGCGTCGCCGACCAGGCCCGGAACATCGGCGTGATAGGACGCGAGATCCAACGCGTCGATCCGTTCGGCCGATTCGTCGATGACGACGAGTTGCTGACCCAACTCGTCGAAGGGACGGCCCAGCAGTTCACCTGTCCGCCCGAACCCCGCCATCAGCAGGAAGGGTTCGCGCAGCCGGGCCACCTTCCGGGTGAAGCGCTGCAGGGCCAGCGCCTCACGAAATGCGCGGTCCTGCAAGAGGGTGAGCAGCGAGCCGATGGCATAGGCCCACCCGATCACCGTGAGATAGATGGTGAACGTCACCCACAGGCGCTGTGCCGTGGTGAACGCAAACGGGAGTTCGCCGAAGCCGATCGTGGTGGCGGTGAAGCTCATGAAATAGAACGCGTCGAAGAACCCCATCCGGTAGGGCTGCCCTGCGGCGTCCTGACCCGGAATGAGCGTGAGCCCCAGCACGCTCAACGCGAAGATCACGATGAGGGTGATCAACGGCGCCCGCATCCGCCGCATGATCAGGAAGATCGTTGCGGAGGCCTGGGCGCCGGACGTGATCCGAGGAACCCGCTTGATGTCAAGGGGCGTCTGATCGTCACGCCCGAACAACTGGCGCCAGAAAATGAGCAGCGGATTGCTCACGGGTCCAACCTCATCCGCGGTGGAACGACACGGTTTCGGTCACCAACAGGACGACCGAGACGAGATTGGCCAGTAGCGCCCCGCCGGACAGGGACACGATGGTTGCCGTGGACTGAGCGGTCAGACCGGTCTCCGCGACCTGCGACGCATAGACCCAGACGAATCCCGCCGACAGCAGCTGCAGATCGGCCACCAGGCTGGTAGCGAGATGAACCGCGCCGAGTTGAGTCCGGTCGCCGAACTTCAGCACCGTGGCAATGAGGCTGACCACCAGCGCGGCGAACAGCTCGTACACGTTGTGCAACGCCGGATCGGAGATGTCGCCGATGAAGAACCCGAAGTTCAGGGCTGCGGCGAGCAGGACGAAGAACCCGAAAACCACCTTCTCCAGGTTCATGAGCCCTCCCAAGACGGGCGGGCCACGCTCGCCCGCCGATCAAGATCCCGTTTGCATCAGACCATAAGCCGCGCGGGGCTCGCGGGCGTGCTGAGCCAAGCCCAGCGCCAATGGCGGGGGCGATGAGCGCCCCGGCCACGTGACGTACTGGCGCGACCGCCTTCAGCGGCGATCCGATCGCTGCGCTTGCTGGGTCACGAGGTCTTGGGGACGACCCCGGCTGCGGCTCCCGGGGTGACGGGCCGGGTGACGAGGTCGTCGTCACCGAGGATTGACGCCCCAGGCGTAGCCCGGCGTGAGCTCCAGAGGGCGACGGCCATGGCGACGAGCCACAGACAGGCACCAGGCCACGTACCCGACGAAGTTCGTGATGCTCGCGCCGCCGACCCCGAGCGGAATGACGACACCGGTTGCGATGAGGGCGGCAGGGGCGTAGCCGAGAAAGGCGATCCATCGGGGTGCGACGGTGCGGGTGATGGCGATCACGACCAGGACGGTGAACGTCGCCGTGAGGGCGTAGCCGATGGTCTCGCCGAGAACGGTACCGAGCCAGGTGTGCAGCAGTTCGAAGGTGTGGTGCGCGGCGGCGGTGTGGGCGGGCACCATGGCATCGTCGCTGACGCCGGGAATCAGCAGAACCCACCGCGACAGGCCGACGACCTGGACGGCGGCGGCGGCGATGCCGACGCCGGGGATCCAGGGGCCGAGCCTGCCGCTGGCGATGCGTCCGAGGAGAACCCCGACGGGTGCAAGCAGCGGGGCACTGACGACGAGAAAGAGGAACCAACCGGTGACGGCGTTCTAGTGGACGATTGCTCGGCCGGCCGGCGCCGAATTCGGCTCCGGCCGCAACCGCCCGTACCGCTGGGCGAGCCGCCGCACCGAATCCGCGAGCTCCGGGCTCAGCCCATCGGGCGACATCCGCCAGGACCAGTTGCCCACGAACACCGACGGATCGTTCATCCGGGCCCGGTTGTCCAGCACATGCAGATCCTGGATCGGAATGACGGCGACGTCCGCCCGGGAACCCATGGCTGCCTCGATGAACGACCAGACCACGCGGCCGATGACGGCGCCGGGGTCGAACTGGTAGTAGTGCGCGATGTGTTCGCGCGTCCCGGGTTCGAGGCCGGCCCACCAGCCGGCGAGGGTCTGGTTGTCGTGGGTGCCGGTGTAGGTGATGCACGACGTCGGGAAGGCGTGCGGCTGGTGCGGGTTGTCCGGCAAGCCGTCGAACCCGAACTGCAGGACCCGCATCCCGAACAGCCCGTTCTTGTCGCGCAGCGTGTACACGTCCTGGTCGAGGGTGCCCAGGTCCTCGGCCACGAACGGCAGGCCGGGGAATTCGCGCCGCAGCACGTCGAAGAACGCCTGGCCCGGACCGGTCACCCAGCGACCGCCGCGAGCATCGACCGCGCCGACCGGCACCTCCCAGTAGGCCGACAGCGCACGGAAATGGTCGATCCGGACGATGTCGGTGAGTTCCAAGCAGCGCCGGAGCCGCTGCACCCACCATCGGAAGCCGTCCTGCTCCATGAGATCCCAGCGGTACAAAGGGTTTCCCCACAACTGACCGGTCTCGCTGAAATAGTCCGGTGGGACTCCGGATTGCACGGTGAAACCGCCGTCCGCGTCGAGCCGGAACAGTTCTTGGTCGAGCCACACGTCAGCAGAATCATGGTTGACGTAGATCGGGAGGTCACCGAGCACCCGCAGGCCCTTGAGATTCGCGTGAGCCCGCAGCGATGACCACTGCAGGTCGAAGAAGAAGAACAGCGCCTCCCACACCGCGATGCGGTCGGCGAGTTCGCGCCGTGAGACACTCAGCGCGCCTGCTTCGCGGGTACGCAGGGGTGCCGGCCAGCGCCACCACGGGACGTCGTCGAACTCTTCCTTCAACGCGAAGAAATGTGCGGTGTCGGCGAGCCAAAACTCTTCCTTCCGGAACTGCTCCAGCCGTTCCCGCCACGGATGTTTGACGTCCGTCAGGAGCTTCTCAGCCGCTTGGAGCAGTTGCGGGCGTTTCTTCAGCGGCAATTCCGCGAAGGGCACGCGGGCGTCGGTGGCGGCCGCGTGTAGGACAGGCTCGGGCAGCAGTCCGGCGTGGTGGAGATGCGTGAGGTCGACCAACCAGGGGTTGCCGGCGAACGCCGAATAGCTGAAGTACGGGGAGTCGTACTGACCGTTGAAGGTGAGCGGCAGGATCTGCCAGATGCCCGCGCCCGTGCTCGCCAGCCAGTCGACGAACTGGTACGCCTCGGCGCCCAGGGTGCCGATGTCCTCACGGCCGAACAGGCTCGAGGGGTGCAGCAGGATGCCGAACTCCCGGCCCGCGAAGGGCGAGTTGGTGACCATGCGCGCCATCCTGACAGCGGCGAGCCGTCACTGCCGGGTCCGCCGACCTGGATCAGGAGCCCCCGGACCTGGCATGGGAGCGGCCGCTACCCGTCGAGGGCAACTGCTGTGGGGGAACCACCCGGGGGACCGCGCGTTGCTGAGTGGTTGGGGCCTGCGCGAGGTCGTCACCGTTGGTCTGGCCGCCTTGTTCAGCGCCGGTGCCCGGCACTGACGACGTCACATCTGCGGCCGGTTCATCCTTCGTACCGTTCGCGTGGGCGAGCCCGGCGGTGATGCCGGCCGACGCCACCGCCGCCACTCCCACCAC
>JADGOY010000247.1 GCA_017882715.1 Nakamurella sp.
ACGCCGACGACGCCGACACCGCGGCCGCGATGACCGTGGAGGTGGTGACCCGGCGGATCCCGGCCCGGTTCGGCCTCGACCCGCGCCGCGACATCCAGGTGCTGACCCCGATGCACCGCGGACCGGCCGGCGCCGCGGCGTTGAACACCGCGTTGCAGGACGCGATCACCCCCGCCCGCGCCGACCTGCCGGAACGCCGCTTCGGCGGCCGGGTCTTTCGGGTCGGGGACAAGGTTTCCCAGATCCGGAACAACTACGACAAGGGCACCAACGGGGTTTTCAACGGCACCCAGGGCGTGGTGACCGCCGTGAACCTCAACGAAGCAATGCTCACCGTGCGCACCGAAGAGGACGAGGACGTCGACTACGACTTCAGCGAACTGGACGAACTGACCCACGCCTACGCGGTCACCGTGCACCGCGCCCAGGGCAGCGAGTACCCCTGCGTGGTCATCCCGATCACCACCAGCGCGTGGATGATGCTGCAACGCAACCTGCTGTACACCGCCGTCACCCGCGCCAAGAAACTCGTCGTCCTCGTCGGATCGACCAAAGCGATCGGCCAAGCCGTCCGGGTCACCGGCGCCGGCCGGCGGCACACCGCCCTGGATCACCGCCTCGCCGAGGGCTCTTAATGGGGTGTGCCATCTTGCCGGGGATTGCGGCTGGCTGCGCGGGCGCCGAAATGAGCCGGTCAGCGCACGCCGTCCCAGGCTGTTCGCCGGGCGGGGTGGGGGGGTCGGTGACCGTTTCGTTCGGCACGGTGAACCGACGCACCGTTCGATGGCGACCGTGGGGGGCCCAGCCCGGGTGACCGGACTGCAAGTCTGCCCGTATTGCGGGGGTTGCCGGCGTCGCCCGGAGCAGCTGTCGTGTGATCATCTCGCGTGAAGCTGTCGCGGCCGAAACCTCTGGAAACGTCTCAACCGGCGGACCCGGGTCACGAGCTCCTGCGACAACGCCGATTCCCGCCCCGACCCGGTCGAGACATCCGAAGGGTCCAGGTCACGCGAAGGCGCGCGGTGAGCAGTTTCGAGCCGTGACCGGCACCCGACGTGTCATCCGGAATGCGGCGTCCGCGATGAGCAGGATTTCGTCATGGACACCGAAGAGCAGACCGCCAGGATCCGGACGCTGCGGGCAAAAGGCCTCTCCCCGAAGGACATCGCTCGGGTCCTGGGTGTTCCGCCGGCGACGGCCGCCCGGCTGGTCCGCGCCATCGCCGCCGAACAGAACACCGACCCCGCCCAGCGGGACGTCCTGCACTGCTGGGTGAACCCGGGGTGCAGTGTCGGGCTCACCATCCACGGGCACCGCCAGTGGCCCGACCTTCCGCAGCCGCAGACCGGCGCTGCGGGTCTGGTCGCCGTCCTGGTCGCCCGTGACGCGGGCCGGAGCAGGGTCAGCGTCTGCGGATATTTGGTCGAGGTTTACTGCCTCGGCGTGAAGAACACCATCGGTCCACGGGTATGGACGCCGACCAGGCCGCGCAGTTCACCCGTCTGTTCTACGACGCCTACCAGGCACCGCCGGTGGCGGCACCGCTCGACTGACCCAGAACCTGGTGCACGGCGCGGTCGGTACGCCCAAACGCTCGGTTTCGATCCGGCACCCGACTTCGACGCCACCAGGACCAACCTCGGGCCATGGTCAGACCAGGGCGCCATCACCTTCGGTCGCAACGGAAGGCCTTACTTCATCCAAGGCCCCCACGACAACCCGCCCGCATCGTCAGAGCTGCTCCGGTCGGTCGGCCCGGACAACTTCGAGTACCTGATCGCCGGGTAGCCGTGCCTGCACTGATCATGCTCAACGACCGTGACGTCGGCCATGGCCCACGATGGCCATCACCGCCTCACCCCGGGTGGTCTGCGCCGTCACCGCGCAGCAACAAACGGCACCACCGGGAACGCGCACGGCCTAACCGGCGAATCAATGCTTCCTGTGGGCAGACCGGTCGCCGGGCCGTAAATGCTCGGCAACCGCTGTGGGGCGCTCAGCGAAACCATCGGGCCTCGAAGCACTCTCGGGCGGGGGTAGCGGGCACCCACGCCCGGTCGCGTCGCTTGGTCGTGTACCTCCAGAAGGGCTCGAATCAGCTCTTGAGCAGCTTGCTCGGCATCGGACATCGACCCGCGGCCGGGCCCTACCCCAACCCAATCCGCGGCGGCAGTTTCCACTGTCAGCGCCATCGGCGTCGCGGTCCGCGGCCCCCGGCCAGCTGCCTGCCGATCCGGGTGATCCGCGGCATGGCGAGACCGACGTTGGCCGACCTGAACGTGGTGTGGTGGACGGCGAGGAAGCACGTCCTTGCCTGATCCACAAAGAGGTCTTTCGCCCCTGCGGTGTCCCCGTTTCACCCCGCTAGCGTGAGAGGGCCGGGCGGCTCATCGAGCCCTCCCGAGGAGGCTGGCTCGTCCGGTCCCTGGACCCCGACCGGCTGAGAACGAAAGAAGGAACCGCCATGGCGCTGTCCAAGGACGAACAGCGCACGCTTGACGAGATCGAGCGCGCTCTTCGAGACGAAGACCCGACGTTTGTGAACACCGCCAGCTTCGATCATCTCCTGCGTCACCGAGTGATCGTTGGCGGTTTCGCGTTCCTTGTCGGGATGGTCGTACTGGTGGTGGGTGAGATTGCGTCGCAGGCGCAATTGGTGGTGGGGGTGATCGTCAGCCTCGCGGGTTTCTTCGCGATGTTGGTTGCCATCACGTGGGTGTCCCACCGTCGAAGCCGCACCTGAGTTTCCGCCGCCGGTCGATGGACCGACGACCTGCCTGGGCTTCTTGATCGTCCGTCGGATGGCGGGCGCCGGCGTTCGGTGTGAGACAGTCGGCGATGGTCGCCAGGCCGCGGACGCGGAGTGACTCCTCGGCCCATCAACCCGATGAGCGGGCACAGGCCGATGACCTAACTGCCTCGTGTGGCACGGCCCCTTGGGCCGCGGGGGCGTCAACTTCAACTGTCGGTCATCTCTTGTGCGGATTCCGTGCTGGCTGCGTTCCACCCTGGGGCGGCGAGTCAGAACTGGGGCCACTGGACGGCGAGCTTGCGATGACCTTCGCAGGTCCCGTTGCAGAATTCGGTAGAGGCGGTCAGCCTGGTCGAGGCCGGCGCGTGGCGACCGGGACGACACATCGCATGTTCGGTCAGCGGGACGTCAGCCGGGACGGAGGGCCACCCAGGTGAGGTTCGGCCGGCTTCGGCGCCATCCGCGCTCTGCGCCCTCGATCGGGTCAGTGCTTCCACGCTCTGACACGCATGCACGTCCCCGATACAGCGTTGTCATCCCCGCGTTCAACGAACAGGCCTATCTGGGCGCGTGCCTGGCCTCGCTTGCCGCGCAGGACTACCCGAGCGCGTTCGAGATCATCGTCGTGGACAACAACAGCACCGACGACACCGCGGTGATCGCTGCCGCCGCGAGCGCGACCGTGGTGTTCGAACCCGAACGTGGCGTCTGCCAGGCGCGGCAACGAGGCACCGAGGTCGCCCGGGGCGAGATCATCATCTCCACCGACGCCGACACCACCTTCACCCCCGGGTGGTTGTCCAGCATCGACCAGGCCTTCGCCCGCCACCCTGGCGCCGTCGCCGTCGCCGGGCCTTGCAACTTCGTGGGCGCACCGCGATGGGGAATCCTCTACCCGAAGCTGCTTTTCGGGATGGTGAACCTGGTGAAACGGACCACCGGCCGGGTGGTGTACATCTCGGCCACCAACATCGCATTCCGCAAGAGCGTGTGGACCGGCTACGACACCCGACTCACTCAGGGGGGTGACGAACTCGACCTGCTGCGCCGACTGCAGGCCGGCGGCGAGGTCATCTTCGACCCCACGAACCCCACCCGCACCTCGTCACGTCGATTGGATGAAGGCCTGCTTTACAGCATCGCCGTGACGTTCTTCTACTACTACTTGCTGGGATACGTACTCAATCGCATGTTCCGCCGACCGGTCCTCGGCACGGCCCCACCGTTCCGCCGCACCCGTGATCGAAAAACTCGGCCCTCGACCAGGTCGTCGGCGCGGTCATCGAACATTGCCCGAGCAGCGTTCCTGCTCGACCATCCACCACGAGAATGACGGGCAGTCCAGACCCCGAGGAGCAATTCCCATTCGGGGACGCGGCCCAGAACCATTGCCGGGCACGATCGGTCGATCGGTCAGCAGGGGAGGCAGGATGCGGATCGCGAACCTTGCCCATTGGGCGGCCGGTATCACTGCCGCTGCCGGTTATTGGACGATGATGTCGCCGTATTCGCAGCTGCTCGGACCCTTCCCGTACGGCGGCAGCACTGCGGACAAGGTGATCGCGCTGACCTTCGACGATGGGCCGAACGAGCCCTACACCTCGCAGATCGCCGACTTTCTGGCTGGAGTGGGAATCAGGGCGACCTTCTTCCAAGTAGGGGAATGCGTCGCTCGGTTCCCGCAGGTCACCGCCCGGCTGGCTCGCGACGGCCACGTCATCGGCAACCACAGCCACTCGCACCGCTTCACCCGCTGCCTGGGCACCCGCGCTCAACGGTCGGAGACACGGGCGGCGCAGCACGCGCTCACCCGCGTACTCGGTCGAACCCCGGCGCTGTACCGACCACCATGGTTGCTCCGCACACCCACCCTGCCTGCCGTGCTGCGCCAGCACGGGCTGTCGCCGGTCTCCGGCGAGTTCTGCCACGCCCTCGAGGTGTTCCAGCCGCCGCCGCGGTGGATCGCTCGGCGCGCGCTGGCCAAGGCTCGTCCCGGCGCGATCCTGATCTTCCACGACGGGTTCGATTCGAAGCGCGGAAACCGCGCGAGCACCGTCGCCGCCGTCCCCATCGTGGTCACCGAGCTGATCCGCAGGGGCTACGAGTTCGTCACCGTCGACGAGCTGCTCGGCTTCCCTGCCTACCAGGGCAGCACGCAATGTGCGGATCGCGACGAGCGAGGTCTCGCTCCATCTCGGTGACTTGGAACGTTGGATTCGTAAGTCCGTCGGGGGTTCAGGTCCAGGCGGTGGGGTCGTCGAGGTAGAGCCCGCAGGCGGTGTCCAGGGCGTCTTCCGGTGCGCCGGCCAGTTCCGGCCAGCGTTCCCGGGCGCGGGTGGACAGGGTTTGTTGCAGGGACGTTTTCGTCGATGCGGGTGGGGCGGCCATGGCGGTGATCGTGCCCGATCGGCGTGTCGTTGACCAG
>JADGOY010000096.1 GCA_017882715.1 Nakamurella sp.
TAGGCGGCCATGGTTTCTGCCTCGGATACTCCGCCCACCCGACTGCCGCCGGTGAAAACCAGTACGCCTCCCGGGGACCCGACGAGCGTGCGGACCGCGGTCTCCGTGCGCCACCGCTGCACCGGATGCGGACGGCCGGACTTGGGCGTTGGGTAGCCGAGCACGATGACGGTCAGAACCCCGCCCGCGGCGCGGGGTACCTGTCGAGATGCCCTTCGGTGCAGTAGTTCCGCGGCCAGAACGACCGAGGCGGCGGCAACCGGAATCCAGATCGCCCCCGAGCGGCGGCCACGGATCGGGCCCGCGCTGATCGGATCGGTCATGATCAAGTATTGCCCGGCCATCACCCCGTCCAATCCGGCGCGGGCAACCAACTCGGGCAGTGGAGCTCGGCCCATGACGGAGCGGGATATCTCGTCCGAGGATTCCGCGGGGCCGAACCGCGCTGGCCGGCTCCGGCCCGGCCTCGCCGATGATCACCGGGTTGTGCTGGCCGATCGCGGTGATCCACTGCGGGTGCGCCTGCCCCCCAGTGGCGACACAAGGAGAACGAGCTGGCCGCCTATTGATCTGTTGCAGCACCTGGACGCCACTTCCGGATGAGCTCAAGGACCGCCGGCCGCGCCCGGGAGTCAGCGCTGCCCGTCCCGACGTCGCGAGAGAACAGGAACCGCGGATCGAGGGCGGCGCCGCCCGCAGGTAGCGTCGTACGCGAATCGATCCGAAGGAGTCCGCATGACCTCAGCGCCCACCGAAAGTTCCGCGCCCACCGAGACCCCCGCCGAGAGCGCCGAGGACGGTGTGCGGGTGCAGGACAACCTGTTCCTGCACGTCAACGGCGCGTGGCTGGCCCAGGCGGTGATCCCGGACGACCGCTCGATGGACGGGGCGTTCTACCGGCTGCGTGACGCCGCCGAGGCGGACAGCCGGGCGATCGTCGATGAGGCGGCGCAGGCGGCAGCGAACGGTGCGCCGGCCGGATCACCGGAGCAGCTCATCGGCGATCTGTTCCGCAGTTTCATGGACACCGACACGGTGCAGCGGCTCGGCACGGCGCCGCTCGCAGAGCAACTAGCGCAGGTCGACGACGTCACGGACGCCGAGAGCTTGCTGCTGCTGCTCGGCCGCCTACAGCGCGATGGGGTCAGCGGCGCGTTCGCGATCAATATCGATTCCGACCCGGCCGACCCGGATCGTTATGTGCTGAACATCTACCAGGGCGGCCTCGGACTTCCTGACGAGTCCTACTACTTCGCCGAACAGCACGCCCCCATTCGTGCCGCGTATGCCGAATTCGTGCCGGCCATGCTGGAACTCGCCGGTGTTGCGGACGCGGAAACCCGCGCGGCCCGGATCATCGCCCTGGAGTCCGAACTCGCGGCCGGTCACTGGGATCGGGTGCGATCCCGGGACAGCACCCAGACCTACAACCCGCTGGACCGGGCAGGGCTGGACGCCGAGCTGCCTGCCGCGCTGTGGGACGCCTGGCTGTCCGGCCTGGAAGGGCCCGCGACGCTGCTGAAACAGACAGTTGTCCGGCAGCCCGAGTTCCTCACCGCACTGGCCGGGCTGCTGACACCCGACCGCACCGAAGCCTGGCGGGACTGGTTGACCTGGCATGTCATCAGGTCGACGGCCCCGTTCGGACCCGCCGAATTGGTGGAACTCAACTTCGGTTTCTACGGTCGGACCCTGTCCGGCACTCCGCAGCTGCGTGAGCGGTGGAAGCGGGCCGTTGGATTCGTGGAGGCAGCCGCCGGGGAGGCGCTGGGCCGACTGTACGTAGAGCGTCATTTCCCGCCCACCGCCAAAGCGCGGATGGACGAGCTGGTGGCGAACCTGCTGGAGGCCTACCGGATCAACATTGTCGACCTGCCGTGGATGAGCGAGGCGACCAGGGCTCGCGCGCTGGACAAGCTCGCCGCGTTCACCCCGAAGATCGGCTACCCGAAGCGGTGGCGCGACTACACCGGGCTGACCGTCCGTGCCGACGATCTGGCCGGGAATGCGCGCCGGGCCGCCGCTTTCGAGCTGGATCGGGAGCTGGCGAAGATCGGCACCCCGGTGGATCGCGACGAGTGGTTCATGACACCGCAGACCGTGAATGCCTATTACAACCCGGGAATGAACGAGATCGTCTTTCCGGCGGCGATCCTGCAGCCGCCGTTCTTCGACGCGGACGGTGACGATGCGGTGAATTACGGCGCGGTCGGCGCGGTCATCGGTCACGAGATCGGCCACGGGTTCGACGACCAGGGATCGAAGTACGACGGTCGCGGTGCACTGCATGACTGGTGGACACCTGCCGACCGGGAGGCGTTCGAACAGCTGACCAGGAAGCTCATCGAGCAGTACGACGTGCTGGAACCGGCTCAGACGCCGGGGAACCAGGTCAACGGTGCGTTGACGGTCGGGGAGAACATCGGCGACCTCGGTGGCCTGGGGATCGCGTATCAGGCCTGGCGCATCTCCCTGGGGGGCGCTGAGCCGGAGGTGATCGACGGCTTGACCGGGACTCAGCGGTTCTTCCTGTCGTGGGCCAGGGTCTGGCAGACCAAGATCCGTGACGCCGAGGTGCTGCGGCTGCTGGCCCTGGATCCGCACTCGCCGGCCGAGTTTCGCTGCAATCAGGTGGTTCGCAACCTCGACGAGTTCCACCAGGCGTTCGAGGTCGGTCCCCAGGACGGACTCTGGCTGGATCCGGCCGACCGGGTCCGAATCTGGTAACCGATCTGGTCAGCGACTTCGTCTCCGGTGGGGTTGTCCCCCGCTGTCGATGTCAGGCGCGGCGCCGGTCGCGGTCACCGGGATCGGCGGGATCCTTAGGCGCGGAGGCGTCAGAGGGCGGTCGACGCACCCGCACCAGGTCCCGGCCGTCGAGTTTGGCCTGGTAGAGCGCCTGATCGGCAAGTGCGAGCATCTCACCGAGGTCGGTCGGTGGGCCGTTTGACCCCACCGCGGCAACGCCGACACTGACGGTGATCTGCTCGGGCAGCACACTCGAACCCTCGCTCACCGCTGCCCGGAGTCGCTCGGCGATGAGGGTGGCTGCTTCGGGCGTGGTGCCCGGCAGCAACACGCAGAACTCCTCGCCGCCGAAGCGGGCGACGATGTCGTGCTCCCGCACGTTCGCCGTGATGATCTCGGCCACCACCGCCAGCGCACGGTCACCACCCAGATGTCCCTGCCGCTGATTGTAGAAACGGAAGTTGTCGATGTCGATGAAGAGCACAGCCCACGGTCGCCGGTGCGCACTGTGCCTCATGACCTGGTCGCCGGCCAGTCGCTGCCAAGCGGTGAAATGCAACAGACCGGTCTTCGGATCCCGGGTGGCCTGTTCCTGCAACGGCCGGTGCAGCACCGACTGCTGCAGGAATCCGTACGCGGGGATCAGCAGCAGCACGAACCACCCAGCGCCCGAGGCCACCAGGCCCGTCATCGCGCCGAGCGTGACGACGCCGGCCTCCATCACGTAAAACGAGGGATCGGCCAGGGTTTGCCGCAACCACACATCGTCCTGCGGGGTGTTCAGCAGTGCCGTCAGAGCCAACATGGCGCACTCCACCAGCAGGAACGCGACGATGGCGCCGAGCACGATGAGCAGACCGGGTAACCCCGAGGACAAGGTCGGTGGCATCCCCCCGTCGCCGGTGGCGACCGCCGCCCCGGCTACCGCACCGGCGCAGATGAGGAAGCAGGCGGAGGCGATCCACTTCCACAGCGTGACGCGAACTCCACGCCAGCGAGCGTGCGCGTACACCAGCGCAACGATTGGTAACAGATAGTAGGACGGCAGCAGGATGGTGGCCGCCATCGGCCAGGCAGACAGCGCCTTGTGCGGGCGTTGCTGGGCGACTCGGCCGCCCTCGAACAGGCGGCCGACTTCCACATTGACCACACTTCCGGCCACCAACGCGATCGCGATTGCCAAGTCGTCAGCTCGGATGGCAGGGCTCGACCCACTGGACAGGATGAGCGGAAGCGCCACCGCCAGCACGACCGCCAGGCTGATCCAGACCCGTAGGCGCAAGGGTGCGACGAGGAATTCGCGCAACGCCGTCACCTCCCCCACCTCTGCGTGTGGCACCGCGCTGGGCACGGCTAGCACAGCCTGTCACCGTGGTCAACCTGGTGGTAGTGGCTGGCGCGCGTCAGCCGATCGCGCGCCACCAGCCGGTCGGAATCGGCGCCTCGGCCGCGTTCACCCGCTCGCCGGGCCGCGGCACCGCCACCCGGGCCGAGCCGGCGGCCGCGAGCAGCCGTTCCACGGGTTCGGACCAGGAATGCAACGCGAGATCGAAGGTCGCCCAGTGGATCGGGATGAACAACCCGCCGCGCAGGTCCCGGTGCGCCGCCACCGCCTCCTCGGGGTTGAGGTGGATGTCCGGCCATTGCTCCCCGTACGCCCCGATGGGGAGCACGGTGACGTCGAACGGCCCGTAGCGCTCGCCGATGTCGGTGAAGGCAGCGGTGTAGCCGGTGTCCCCGCCGAAATAGACCCGGTGCCGGGGACCGGTCACCGCCCAGGAGCACCAAAGGGTGGGATTCCGCCGCAGGCCGCGGCCGGAGAAATGGCGCGATTGCGTGCAGGTCAGGGTCAGCTCACCCACTTGGTGCCGCTCGTCCCAGTCCAGTTCGACGATGCGGTCCTCGGGCACTCCCCAGCCGCGCAGGTGAGCCCCGATCCCGAGTGGGACCAGGAAGGGCGCCGCCTGGTCGCGGACGAGGCTGCGGACCGTGGGCAGATCGAGGTGGTCGTAGTGGTCGTGCGAGATGACGATGGCCCGCAGGTCCGGTAGTTCGCCGATGGGGAGCGGCACCGGATGCATCCGGGCCGGCCCGACCGTCGGTGACGGCGACACCCGTTCGCTCCACACCGGGTCGGCCAGCACGAACTGCCCGTCGACCTCGAGCAACACCGTGGCGTGCCCAAGCCAGGTGACCGCCAAATCGCCGGCATCGGCGGCCGGGTGGTCGGTGACCAATGGCACGGGTCCCGCGGGGCGCCCTGCCCCGCGATGCCGGATGAGCGCGGGAATCATCGACAACGCCTGGCCCGGAGCCAGCACATGGCTGGGCTCGGTGTTGTGGAAGGTGCCCTCCGCGAAATGCGGTGACCCCGCCGCGGAAGGGCCGATCTGAGATCTCCCGGCGCCCAGCGCTTCGGGCAGGCCGCGGGCGGCGCGGCTCAATCCGGTCAAGGTGGCCAGCGCGGCCGCCAGTCCGGCGCTGGTCGCCGCGGCCGGAACCAGTCCGGCCATGCGCCGCGGAGGTTGAATGCTCATCCACCCAGTGTGACGCAAGCCCGCTCGCGCCGGGGCCTCGGTCTCGCGCTGACCCTGCCGCAGACCGCGGCAGGTAACCGCTCCGGGATGTGCGGGCTTGGCATACTGCGATGCATGAGATTCCGTGCCACGGTCGAGTTGGGCGGCAAGACGGCGACCGGAATCCAGGTTCCGCCTGACGTGGTGGCGAGCCTGGGCACCAGCAGGCGCCCGCCGGTCAGGGTGACGATCAACGGTCATACCTACCGGACCGGTGTCGCGTCGATGGGCGGAGTGTTCATGCTCCCGGTCAGCGCCGAACAGCGCGCCGCCACCGGGGTCGGTGCCGGCGATCAGGTCGACGTCGACATCGAACTCGACACCGCTCCCCGTGAGGTGAGCGTCCCGCAGGACGTCTCCGAGGCACTCGACCGGGACCCGGAGGCGAGACGATTCTTCGACGGCATGTCCTACAGCAACAAGCTCAGGCACGTCCTGTCGATCGAAGGTGCGAAGACACCCGAGACCCGGCAGCGTCGGATCGCCAAGGTGGTCGGTCAGATGCACGAGGGTCGGGCCTGACCCTCGTACGCCCGCCTGTCAGCCGGTCGGCTCCTGATAAAGCCCGATGACGTTCCCGGCGGGGTCGGTGAACCGGGCGGTGATCTCCGGGGCGTCCACGCCGATCTGCTGCACGATCGTCCCGCCGGCCTCGGCAACCGCCGCGACCGACGCGGCGGCGTCGTCGACCATGACGTAGACCAGCAGCCCGGCCTCCGTCGATGCCGGACGTCCCGTCACCCAGGCGCCGCTCACCTGTCCGGTGCTGTCGTCGAACGCGGTCACGCCGTCCCCCCGCTGCCGACTCTGCCAGCCGAACACGTTGCGGTAGAAGTCGACCGATTGCTGGATGTCCACCGCGGGGATCTCCAGGTAACAGACCTTGCCGTGTGTCGGGGTGGGCGTCATCAGCTCATTTCCCTTCCAGTGGGCGTGCTACCGCGGTGCTGTGGGGGTGTTGTGCGCCGGGGGTTGTTGTCCTGAGGCGTCGCGTGCGGGCGGTGTCAGGCCCGCGCGGGAACCTGCTGAACGGCCCAACGGTTGCCGTCCGGGTCGCTGAAGAAGACGAAGAGACCCCACGGAAACTCCTGGACGTCGCTCACCTCCACCCCCCGCTCGGCCAGCTCCGAGTGCGCGGCGCGGATGTCGGAGACGACCATCTGCAGCCCCTGGACCGAACCTGGCTGGGCGTCGCTGATACCGGTCCCCAAGGCGATCGAACAAGCAGACCCAGGAGGGGTGAGCTGGACGAATCGGATCTCGTCAGATACTCGGAAATCGTGGTCGGCGTTGAAGCCGACCTTCTCGGCGTAGAAGGTCTTCGCGCGATCCACGTCCGTGACGGGCACAGCGACCAGCTCGAGTTTCCAGTCCATGATTTCCTGCCTTCTCCTGCCAGAGGGGTGGATTCGTTGATCGACGGTCACGGTAGCGACGTACACCGACAGCGAGGGTATGTGAACTACGTCGTGATGTATTCGCAGGACTAACGCCTACCTGGACGACGTGGAGACGGCCGCCTTGGACGAGGTCGCCTGGGCGGAAGGAATCTCCCGCGCCGCTTTGATACGTCGACTTCTTGACCGAGGCGTCCTGGGCAGCCACGCGGATCTGGAAACGGACCTCTCCTCGACCGCCGAGTCCTTCGGAGTCCGCGATGACGTCGAGGCTCCCGATAGGGCGCCGGATGGCCGCGCCCGCCCGGTATCTCGATCAGATGCGGCACGCGTGATCCGGTCGACAGCGATGTGCTGATCGCGCACCTGCGCGGTGTCCCGGCGGCGCGGGATTGGCTGTTGGCGTCAGCGTCATCAGCACTGCCGAGGTGGCCGGCGGGATGCGTTCGGCCGAGCGACGACAGGTGGCACGACTGTTGTCCAGCCTGAGCACCCTTCCGGTGACAGATCGAGTCGGATGGGGGGCGGCCGAGCGACGTGCGCCGCTACCCGATGTTCGAAGAGTTGGTAGCGGCGTTCCCGATGGCCCACGCGCATGGGGGGCATCCGCAATGAGTCGGCCGTGGACGTACTTCCGCGCGGATCAGCGCGCCAACTGACCCACCACGCCGGCGAACGCCCACGGCACCCGCTGGGCCGCGGGCACCAGGTGACGGCGTAACGCCGGCCGCCCGCTCGCCCACAGCAGGGAGCTGGTCAGCGCGCGGTACCGGCGCGACTCGCGCAGCCACAGGGTCTCGTACCGCCGCGGCCGGCGGGTCGCCACGCACTCGATGAGCACCCGCGCGCAGGCCAACGACACCGCTATGCCCTCACCGGTCAGCGCGTCCACATAACCGGCGGCGTCGCCGACCAGCAGCACCCGACCGTCCACCCGCCGCCGAGTCCGGCGACGGAGCGGTCCGGCGCCGCGAACGGGTCCGGCGTCGGCCCCCGCCAACCGGTCGGCCAGTTCGGGGAAGTTGCTGAGGTGGTGGTCGAACGGTGCCCGCTCGCTGCTGAGTATTGCGACCCCGACGAGCCCGGGACCGACCGGCGTCACGTAGGCCTCGGCACCCGCCGACCAGTGCACCTGGACCAGGTCGGACCACAGTGGCACGTCGAAATGCCGGCGCAGACCCCAACGCGGCGCGCGGGACGCCGCTGGCGGCCGAACCAGATCCCGCGCCTTGGCGATCGGCGAATGCAGCCCGTCGGCGGCCACCAGGTACCGCGCGGTCAGGCCCGCGGCCGTCACCGAATCGGCACCCTGGTCGATCGTGGTCACTGCTCGCTGCAGCACCGTGACCCCGCTGGCGCGGACGGCCGCCAGTAGTGCCGACTGCAGGTCCGTCCGGCGTACCCCGCGCCCGGGCCCCGACCGGAACAGCGCCTCGGCCTGGTGACGCTCGTCCCGGTAGCCGATGCCGCGGAAGGCGAAACCGGGCGGATCGACGCCCAGGGCGAGCAGTGCCCGCACCGCTCCCGGCATCAGCCCTTCGCCGCAGGCCTTGTCGATCGGTGCCGGCCGCGGATCGACAACGGTCACCACCAGGCCGGCACGGACCGCGCACAGCGCGGTGGCAAGGCCCGCCGGTCCCGCTCCGGCGACGAGGACGTCGATCACGGCTCTGCGGATGTCCGCGGCGTCGAGGTTTGCGGGTCCGCGGCGATGGGCGCCGCCGCGCCGGCCAGCGTCAGCGCCGCGTTCTCGGCCTTGATCCGCACCCGCAGCAGCACGACGTTGAGCACGGTGAACACCACCGCGGTAATCCAGGCGGTGTGCACCATCGGCAAGGCGACGCCTTCGACCACGACAGCCGCATAATTCGGATGCCGGAACCACCGGTACGGTCCGCGGTCGACGAGCGGAAGTCCGGGGATGACGACGATGCGGGTGTTCCACCGCCGGCCCAGGGTGCCGATGCACCACCAGCGCAACGCCTGGGAGATCAGCACGAGCGCCACCATCGTCCAGCCCAGGACCGGCAGGAACGGGCGATCCAGGGCCCACACTTCGATCACGCAGCCAACCAGCAACGCGGTGTGCAGCGCCACCATGGCCGGGTAGTGGCCGCCACCGTATTCCTTGCCCCCGTGACGGAGCGCCCAGGCCAGGTGCTGCTTGGACACCACCATTTCGGCCAGCCGTTCCGCGCCGACGGCCAGCACGAACAGGGTGTAGGCGATCATCTCCGGCTCACCACCGGAGCAGGACGAGTTCGGAGCAGAACCCCGGACCCATCGCCATCAACATCCCGGGACTCCCGGCCGGCGGCGGCCGATCGCGCAGGGTGTCCCGCAGCACGTGCAGCACCGACGCCGACGAGAGGTTGCCCACCTCGGCCAGCGAGAGCCAGGTCATTTCCAGCGCGTCCGGTCCGACCCCGAGCTCGTCCTCGATGGCCTCGATGATTCTCGGGCCGCCCGGATGGGAGACCCAGGCACCGACGTCGGAGACCGCGAGATCGTGGGCGGCGAGCAGGCTCCGGATGTCCTTGCCGAGGTACTGGTGTACCAGGTCCGGGACCTCGGCCGTCAAGACGATCTTGAATCCCTGGCCACCGATGTCCCACCCCATGACACCTTCGGTGTCGGGATAAAGATGGCTGCGGGTGTCCAGCACCGAGGGGCCGGTCGAACCACGCAGCTCAGCGCGTTGCCAACCCTCCGCGACCACCGCTGCGGCGCCATCCCCGAACAGACCACTGGCGACCAGGTTCGCCATCGAGGTGTCGTCCCGCTGGATCGTCAGGGAACACAACTCCACCGACAGCAGCACCCCGACATGGCCGGGCCATCCGCGCAGGTAGTCGTGCATGCGGGCGATGCCAGCCGCGCCGGCGACGCATCCCAGGCCGAACAGCGGAATCCGCTTGATGTCCGGCCGAAACCCGAGCCGGGCCGCGATCCGCGCGTCCAATGAGGGCACGCCGAGCCCGGTGACGGTGGTCGACAGGATGACGTCGACCTCTTCGGCGGCAATGCCGGCCTGCTCCAGCGCCCCGCCGATCGCCTCGACGGCCAGGTCGACCGCGACCTGGAGGTAAGCGTTGTTGGCGGCGGTGAAGTCCGTGAGCTCCTTGTACTGCTCCAGTGGGAGCGAGAGGTACCGGCTGCCGACACGGGTGTTGGTGTGGACGCGCCGCACCACTTCCTGGCTCTTCATCGCACCCAGCACATGCTCGGCGAATGCCTCGGTGATCTTGTCCTGGGGGTAGCGATGCGGCGGGAGCACGGCGTGTACTGCCGCCAGGGACGTCATGCAGCCACAGTACGGTGGCCCTGCGGCATTCCTCTCCGGAGCGACGTGTTGTGTCGGCGCGAATTCGCGATTGCGGCCACCGCTGAGAAATGCTCTGCCCGAACATGTCATTGAAATGTGTGGTTTGTCTGGTTCTTAGGTTCGGAAAAGGAGCGTCGACCGCGTGGACCGCCAGGCACGACGAGCATCGCAAGAGCCGGGGATCCGCCGGGCGGCGGTCGCGCTGGCGCTGGCCTGCCACCCGCAGCCCACCGTCGCGGTGACCGCGATCAGTGCCGGTCTGGCCGCTTTGGCCGGGCTGAGCGTCGCGCGTGGACTGCTCCTCGTCGTGGCCATCTTCGCCGGCCAGTTGTCGATCGGCTGGTCCAACGACAGCATCGATGCGGCCCGGGACCGGGCCACCGAGCGAACGGACAAACCGGTCGCCCGTGGCGCGGTCACCCCGCGCACCGCGGGAGTCGCCGCTCTCGTCGCACTGGCGGTCTGTGTGCTCGCCTCGCTGGCACTGGGGCGGGCCGCCGGACTTACCTCGATCGTGGTTGTGGCCAGCGGCTGGGCCTACAACCTGGGGTTGAAGGCAACCGCGTGGTCGTGGCTGCCGTACGCGGTCGCCTTCGGGGTACTGCCCGCGGTCGCCACCCTCGCCTCGCCGGCGCCGAGCTGGCCGGCCCCCTGGGCGATGATCAGCGGAGCCCTGTTCGGGGTGTCCGCTCACCTGGCCAATGTGCTGCCGGACCTGGCCGGGGATGCCGCGACCGGCGTCCGCGGGCTCCCGCACCGACTCGGCGCCAGGGCCAGTGCCGTCGGGTGCACCGCGCTACTGTTCGCCGCGTCGATGGTGATCGTTTTCGGCTCCGGCGCCCCGCTGACGGCATGGCGCTGGGCGGCCGCAGGCGTGTTGGGTGTGGTGGCGGTGACCGCTGTGGTCGTCGGCCTGCGCAGGCCGACCAGTCGGGGTCTGTTCGGGCTGGTCATCGTGGTCGCCGTGGCGGACCTGGTGTTGTTCGCGACATCGGGAGCCTCGCTGCTGTGAGAACCTCGCGGGCCGACTCCTCCTAACGGGCGGCGCTCGACCCGTAACACCGGGATCCGGCGCTACATGTTCGCGTTACGCGAGTCACACCCGTCCGTGTCGGACGTTTGCTCCGCCGTTCGGGTGGTGCGACAGTGGACATAGTGGGTGAAATGCGCGCCCGCCAACCGCGGTGGGGGGTCGTCGTGGGTGCACCGACGCAACTGAAAAAGGGCCTGAGCCAGCGTCATCTGATGATGATCGCCATCGGCGGGGTGATCGGTGCCGGGCTGTTCGTCGGATCCGGGGTGGTGATCAAGGACGTCGGCCCGGCCGCCTTCCTCTCCTACGCCATCACCGGCGTGCTGATCATCATGGTCATCCGGATGCTGGGCGAGATGGCGGTGGCTCACCCGTCGACCGGGTCCTTCGCCGACTACGCCCGCGAGGCCATGGGCGGTTGGGCGGGCTTCTCGGTCGGCTGGTTGTACTGGTACTTCTGGGTCATCGCCGTCGGATTCGAGGCGCTGGCTGGTGCGAAGATCCTGACCTACTGGTTCGACGCCCCGCTGTGGTTGCTCTCGCTCGGGCTGATGGCGTTGATGACCGCCACCAACATCGTCTCCGTGCGGTCGTTCGGTGAGTTCGAATTCTGGTTCGCGGGCATCAAGGTGCTGGCCATCGTCGTGTTCCTGGTGCTCGGCACCCTGTTCGTCCTCGGAATCTGGCCGCACAAGAGCATGGACTTCTCCAACCTGACGGCGTACGGCGGGCTGTTCCCGAACGGCATCGGGGCCATCTTCGCCAGCATCGTGGTGGTGGTCTTCGCGATGATCGGCGCCGAGATCGCCACCATCGCGGCCGCCGAGTCCAAGGACGCGGCCAAGTCCATCGCCAAGGCGACGAATTCGCTGATCGTCCGGATCCTGATCTTCTTCGTCGGGTCGGTATTCCTGCTCGCGGTGATCGTGCCGTGGAATTCCCTGGACATGGGCGCGTCGCCTTACGTCAGTGCCTTCACTGCGATGGGGATCCCCTACGCGGACCACTTCATGAACGCCGTCGTCCTCACCGCCGTGCTGTCCTGCCTGAACTCCGGGCTGTACACGGCTTCCCGAATGCTGTTCGTGCTCGCGGCCCGTCGCGAGGCGCCGGTCCGGCTGATCACGGTCAATCGGCGTGGGGTTCCGATGGCCGCGATCCTGACGTCCACGATCGTCGGGTTCCTCTGCGTGATTGCGGCAGCGGCGTCGCCGGGCACGATTTTCCTGTTCCTGCTCAACTCCTCCGGCGCGATCATCATCTTCGTGTATCTGCTGATCGCGGTCTCGCAGTTGATTCTGCGGCCGCGCACCCCGCCGGACAAGCTGCTGATCAAGGTGTGGCTGTTCCCGTACCTGACCATCGCGACGATCGCCGGCATGATCGGCGTGCTGGTGCTGATGTTCCTCGAGGACTCGACCCGCCCGCAGCTCCTGCTGAGCTTGGCTGCCTGGGTCGTTGTGCTGGTGCTGTTCGGCGTCACGAAATGGCGCGGCGGATCTGTTGATGCCGACGGTGTCATCGACTCCGCGACGTCCGCGCCGCCGGAAGCCACCCGGGTACTGGTACTGGCCAACGAAACCCTGGGTGCACAGGTGCTGCTGGACGAACTGCGCGCGATCGATCCCAAGGCCAAGGCCGAGTACTTCGTGTGCGTGCCGGCGAACCCGGTGGACACCGGCCAGGCCGAACGCACCGGAGCGGTGTGGGTCTGGCAGGAAACCGTCAAGGCCGCTCAGGAGCGGCTGGATTCGACGCTGTCCGCGCTCGCGACCGAGGGCCTGCACGCCGACGGCGAGCTCGGCGACTACCGACCGTTGACAGCGCTGGCCACCGCGGTGGCTGAGTTCTCCCCCGACAGCATCGTCATCTCCACCTCGCCGGAGATCCACTCTGCGTGGCTGCACTCCGACGTCGTGGACAAGGCGCGTAGCACCTACGACATCCCGATCCTGCACATCACCCCTCATGTCCCCGAGGTTCTCGCCGGCTGATCGGCCACACGCCGACGACAGGTCACCGGCAGGCCAGTCGCTACCGTGGTGGCCATGCTGCAGTTCGACGGCGCGATCGCCGGCATGGGCACCGCTTCCGGCACCCGCCTGGTGGTCGGCATGTGGCCGCTGTCCCCCTACGGATCGGTCACCGACGTGATGATCGAACGCGCGGACGGGCACCGGATCCTGCTCGCACCCACCCGGGATCTCGCCGAATTCATCGCTGCGATCTACGAGTTCGACGAGATCCGGGTCATTCCGGTGCTGCGGGTCCGAGACGGCAAGAAATGGATGGTCTCCACCGACCAGCTCGCCCTGACGTTCGACGTCGGGCGCCGGTCTGCGCTCGGCTGGCTGCTGTCCGCGGTTCCGCGCGGGCTGGCCAGAGCACGCTGGTGGACGTCGCTGCAGGACCCGATCGCCCGGCTCATCCTCGACGGCGTCCGGACCAGGGGCAGTGCCGGTGGCGGCCGGCGGGAGAGGTACTCGGCGATGGACCTGCACCGGATCAAGTCGGTCAGCGCCCGTTTCGACGGCGAGGAACTCGGTGAGTTGCGCCCGGTGACGCCACGAGTGCATTTCGGCTTCGGCTCCACCCCGGAGCAACCGTCGCTGGTCAGGGTGCTGTCCCGGGTGTCGGACGGCTGACCCGCCCTGCCCCCGCCCCGATGGTTGCCGTTGGTGGCGCGGATCAACTTCCCGGGCGCGGCTGAACTGGTTGACTCGCGTCACACCAGTCCCAATGTGGCGAGGTTTGTCCGCGCCGCGGAAGTTGATCCGCGCGGCTGACGGGGGCCGCGGAAGTTGATCCGCGCGGCTGACGGGGGCCGCGGAAGTTGATCCGTCCGAATAGCACGGCCCAGTGGGCGAGTGTTTCCCCGGTTGACACACGCCGGTCACACCGCCCAAGGACCCTCAGACACATGGTGACGCTGGATGACCTGCGGGTACGGCGGCTCGGCGAGTGCCGCCATGACTCGACCCTGGCCAAGTACGTCGGCGGGCGGAAGACCAACGAGCACTACGTCGACGAGGACGACAGGGTGCTGTTCGACGACACCATCGAACTGCTCGCCTCGCACGGCCTGCCGCTCGGGCAGGTGCCGACGCTGGAACCGGGTGGACCGCGCCGCAAGCTCTACTTCCCGCCCGGCGCGACCAAGGTGGGCGTCGTCACCTGCGGGGGCTTGTGTCCCGGCCTGAACGACGTGATACGCGGCCTGGTGATCGAGCTGAAGAACCACTATGGGATCGACGACGTCGTGGGCTTCCGCAACGGTTACGCCGGCCTGAACCCGGCGCTGGAGTACCCACCGATCGAGCTCACCCCGGAACGCGTGAGCAAGATCAACACGCAGGGCGGCACGATCCTGGGTACCTCCCGCGGCGCCCAGGATCCGGAGATCATGGTCGACCGGCTGGTCGAACTGGGTATCGACATCCTGTTCGTCATCGGCGGTGACGGCTCCATCCGCGGCGCCAGCAAGATCGCCGCGGTCGCCCGGGGGCGGGACCTGCCGCTCGCGGTGATCGGCATCCCCAAGACAATCGACAACGACATCCCTTACGTCGGGCAGAGTTTCGGCTTCCAGACGGCATTCACCGTTGCCGCCCAGTCGATCGCGGCGGCCCAGGTGGAGGCGCAGTCGGCGATCAACGGGGTCGGTCTGGTCAAGCTGATGGGCAGGTACGCGGGATTCATCGCCTGTTATGCGGCGTTGGCCAACCATCACGCGGATTTTGTGCTGATCCCGGAGGTGCCCTTTGCGCTCCACGGCGAATCCGGATTCCTGGCCGCGCTGGAACGCCGGGTCGCCGAGCGCGGCAGCGCGGTCGTCGTGGTGGCCGAGGGCGCGGGCCAGGGCCTGATGACCGACGCGCAGACCGGCACCGATGCCTCCGGTAACCGCAAGCTCGGGGACATCGGGCGGTTCCTGGAGGGCGAGATCGTCGGGCACTACGCGTCGATCGGGCGGGAACTGAACCTCAAGTACCTCAAACCCGGCTACTCGATCCGCTCCGTACCGGCCAAGGCCCATGATTCGGTGTACTGCGTCCGGCTCGCCCAAGCGGCCGCGCACGCCGGCATGGCGGGCCGGACCGACATGGTGGTCGGCCGCCGGCACAACCGCTTCGTGCACGTGCCGATCGACATCGTTGTCTCCGAGCGCAACGAGGTGGCGCCCGACGGCGACCTGTGGCTCAGCGTGCTGGAGTCGACGGCTCAGCCACTCGAGATGCGGTGACTCACCAGCACTGTGTGCGACGCCGGCACGACGTCGCTGTCGCGCACCGGCCCCGGGGCCGTGCCGTGGCCGAACGGTCGTCCACCGAGTTCGGCCCGGTCGTGGGGATCCTGCCAGCCGGTCAGATCCGGACCGGCGGGGATGATCTGCGTCGGATTGATTGCGGTCTGCACCGTGTAATAGTGCTCCTTGAAGTGAGTGGCGTCGACGGTGTCGCCGAAACCCGGTGTCTGGAACAGGTCTCGCGCGTATCCCACGGCACCGACATCTCGGTCAGCTTGCGCAGATTGCATTTGACGTGACCGTGATTGGCGGCGTCGAACCGGACAAGGGTGGTGAGAAACCGGATATCGGCCTCGGTGACGGCCTCCCCGACAAGATAGCGACGGGTTGTCAGCCGGTCGGACAGCCAGTCGAGGCGGGCGAACAACCGGTCGAACGAATCCTCGTAGGTCTGCTGCGACCCGGCGAAACCGCAGCGGTAGACACCGTTGTTCACGTCCCGGTAGACAACCCCAGCCACCTCGTCGATCTCGCCACGCAAGGCCTGCGGGTACAGGTCCGGGGCGCCGTCACGGTGG
>JADGOY010000097.1 GCA_017882715.1 Nakamurella sp.
GTGTTGCGCCGATCAGCGAACTGATTGCGGGCTGCTGCGGCGATCAAAGCCGCTGTGCGCTGCGCCTAGCCCGGCCGTCTCGGGCATGCACTGGTCAATCGACCCAATCCTGGGTGATGCGCGGACGAAATTCGCGGCACATCGGGTATTCCGGGCGCATTCTGGTGGGCGTTGGCGGCGGCGCCGATCGTTGGAGGGCGGCGCACGTTTCAGCCTTGAGCGCTGATACAAAGCAACTCCGCCACTCGATCATCCTCGCGCCGGTACATCGGCCAGCTATCGTGGACTCACGACGAAGGGCCCGCCGTGACCGACGTAGATGGCTGTACCGGCCTGGACCTGGCAACGGTGATCCATCGTGACGGCACCGTGGCGTTGCGTGAAGTCACCCTCCTGGCGCGTCCCGGCGAGCTGCTCGCCGTCCTCGGTCCGTCCGGCAGCGGCAAGTCGACAGCGCTGCGGGCCATCGCCGGCCTGGCCAAGACCACCGCCGGGCGCGTGCTCATCGCCGGTCAGCCCACCACCTCCGAACCGTCGCGACGCGATATCGCGATGGTCTTCGAGAACACCCATCTGGTTCCGTTCTTGGATGTCGCCCGCAACATGGGGTTCGGCCTGGAGGCGCGGCACGTCCCGAAGGACCAGGCCAAGGCGAGAGTCGACCATCAGGCGCACCGGCTCAAGCTCACCCGGCTGCTCTCGCGGAAGGCCGGCACCATCTCCGCCGGCGAGAACGGCCAGGTCGGCATCGGACGCGCCCTGGTTCGCAGGCCAAGGGCGTTCCTGCTCGACGAGCCACTCGCCCACCTCGACGCCCAGGAGCGAGCCCGGATGCGCCGGGTCATCTCCGAGACCGTGAAGCAGGTAGGCGTCAGCACCGTCTACGTCACCCACGACCAGGCCGACGCGCTGGCTATCGGCGACCGGGTGGCGGTCCTCAACGAGGGGCGGGTGGTCCAGGTCGCAACGGCCCGGGAGCTGTATGACGAACCCACCGATCTGTTCGTCGCCGACTTCATCGGGCCGGTGCGGATCGGCCAGCTGCGGGCTCGCCTGGTGGCATCGGCCGGGATGGCCGGCTATCAGGTCGGCCGGCGGACGCTGCTCACCTGGGCCCCCGTCCCGCCCGCGTTGGGCGGTCACATCGGCCGGGAAGTGGTGCTGGGGCTGCGGCCCGAGGATGTCAGGGACGCGGCAGCGCACCTCGACCCCGACCTGGCCAGGCTGTCCGGAACGGTCCGTTCGATCGAGCGGAACGGTCGTGACACCTACGTGACGGTCCAGATCGACGCACACCGGCTGGTGGCGCGCATGCCGGGCCGGACCGGTGCCCGGATCGGCGACATGGTGACCGTCGCAGTCGACGCGGCGAGGGCACACGTCTTCGATCCGGAGACCGGACGGGCGTTGGCGCACCCTGGCCCGTGACGGCGTGGGCCTCAGGCGTGCAGGCCGCCGTCGGAGTACAGCAGCTGGCCGTTCACCCAGCCGCCGTCCGCCGAGCACAGGAATGCCACCAACGCCGCGGTATTCCTCGGCTGGCCGACCCGCCCTCGCGGGCCGGCCACCGTCAGCGCCTGCAGCTGCTCGGTCGTCATCCATCCGGTGTCGGGCGGTCCCGGTCGACGACATTCGCGGTGATGCGCTGGTCGGCCATCTCCCGGGCCGCGGCGCGCACGATGCGGTCCAGGGCGGCCTCGGTGCCGTCGAAGATCACTCTCGGGGCGCTGACGTCCTCCGGATCGGCGGCCGTCGTCACGGTGCGGGACCGGTGGCCCGCACCGCGCGGTCGATGGCAGCGCGCCCGTCGTCACGGCCCCAGGGCATGCGGTCGTCGTAGGCCGCCGGCGGTGGTTGCCGCGTCCCAGCCATCCCGAGCCAGCCGCGTCCCAGCCATCCCGAGCCAGCCCGGTCGCGATCGCTTCGCCGATGCCGACCACCCGCCCGACTCCGGTGATCAACGCGACAGGACCCGACCGTGCTGAGCTCATGCTCTGATCCTGGCGGATCGGACGGTGACCGGCCACGAGTGCTCCGACCGGCGCGGACACCGCTCGAGCCAGGCCGGAATCCGCTGCCGACCGCGGAAGTCCGAAATCGTTGCGGGGTCGGATATGCACCGGTCGCACGAAATTCACCTGAAGTGGTTTGCTCGCCCATCCGGGCGCGGTTAACCTTGTGGCGGGTCGCGAAACCACGCACCAGCGCCGAGGTGGAGATCACCGAGACGGCCGCAGGCAGACGACATTCGACCCCACCGCGAAGTCTCGCGACGACGATGTTGGGTCGTCGGACCCGCGGATTCTCCGGCCCAGCGCCGGGCTTCAACCCGGCCCCATGGCCGGACCTTCATCCCGGCCCCGCCGCTTTCGGGCCGACCCTTCGAAATTCGAGGATGACCAATGAGCGCCTCTGTACCCGCCACTCGTGCGGGACGTTGTGACTGCTGCTCCACCCCTTACCGTGCCGGCACCCCCATCGTCTGGGACACGGTCGTGTCCGGATGGGTTCTTGCCGGACACCGCAGCGCCGCGAGCCGCCGCTGACGACGCGCCCGTGGGTCGCCCGCCCCGGGTCGGCGACCGGTCCGCAAGACCCGCGCGGCCTCTGGTACACCGGGACCATGACCACCAAGCATGTGGAGATCGAACGGAAATATGACGTCGGAGACGACGTTGCATGGGTCGATGTGAGCGCTGTGGAGGGTGTCGCTGCGCTCGAGCCGGCACAGGAGTTCTCCCTGACTGCCACCTACTACGACACCGACGCCCGGGCCCTGGCCCGCGCGGGCATCACCCTGCGGCGCCGGACCGGCGGGTCGGATGCGGGGTGGACGCTGAAGCTGCCCGCCGGCGGGGGCGATCGGTCCGAGTGCGAGGAGCCGCTCGGCGATGACGACGAACCGATCCCGGACTCACTCCTTGACCTGGCGCGGGCCTGGGTCCGGGACCACGACCTGCGACCGGTCGCCACATTGCGCACCAGGCGGACCGTCCACCGGCTGATCGGCGAGTCGGGCGCCGTGCTGGCCGAAGCCTGTGACGACGTCGTCACCGCGCAGACTCCGTTTGCGGACGGTTCCGTGACGTTGACCCACTGGCGCGAGTGGGAGATCGAGTTGGTCGACGGTCCGGTCGCAGTGCTCGACGCCGCCGGAAAACTGATGCGCAAGGCGGGCGCGGCACCGTCGCCGTGGTCCTCCAAGCTCGAGCGGGCCCTCGATGGCACCATACCCAGTGCTCCCACCTTCGGGCAGCTCACCGAGCGGAGCCGCGCGGGGGACGTGCTGCACGCCCACCTGGCTGCGCAGGCCGATGCGCTGCTCGGCTGGGACGGCCCGGCCCGGCACGACGAGCCCGACGGGGTGCACAAGATGCGGGTCGCGACCCGCCGGATCCGCAGCGCGCTGGGCACCTTCCGGCGGCTCGTCGACCGTGAGGTGACCGATCCGCTGCGTGACGAACTGAAATGGATCGCGGGTGTGCTCGGCGAGGCGCGCGATGCCGAAGTGCTTCGTGAGCGGCTGCTGGCCGAGCTGTCCGGCGAGCCCGACGATCTGGTGATGGGTCCGATCGCGGCGCTCATCGAGGCCGAGCTACGAACCGATCACCGCAAGGCGCACGAGCGACTGGTGGAGGCGCTCGACACCGATCGCTACTTCAGGCTGCTCGACCGGGTCGACGCCCTCGTCGCGGACCCGCCGTTCACCCCGCTGGCCGACGGTCGTGCGGACAAGGTCATCACCAGGCTGGTGCTCCGCGCCTACAAGCGGGTCGAGCGGTTGGTCAAGGCGGGAGCGCCGGCCTCGCCCGTCGAGCGCGACCACTGGTACCACGAGATCCGCAAGGCGGCCAAGCGACTGCGGTACGCGGGGGAGGCCGTCGAGCCGGCGTTCGGCGCTCCGGCGCACGCGCTGGCGGAAGCCGCCGAGAACCTCCAGGAAGTCCTCGGCGAACACCAGGACAGCGTCGTCGCCCGCCAGGCCCTTCGGGATCTGGGCGCTCGGATCCACCTTGACGGCGAGAACGCTTTCACCATCGGACGGTTGCATGCCCTGGAGCAGACCCGCGCCGACGAGGCCGCTGCCGCTTTCGGCTCTGCCTGGCAGGTGGTTGCCGACAAGCATCTACGGAGTTGGCTGCGCCACTGAGCCCGATGCGACGGATCCGCGGGCGCCGCGGTGCAGGAAGAACCGCACCATCTCAGCGGTGGCATCCGGGCCACGAGGATCGGTGTAGCTGCCGTGGGCGCTGCCGCCGGACCAGGCGTGCCCGGCTCCGTGCACCAGCCAGACCTCCGCGATGGCGGAGCCGTCGTCGTCGGTGAAAACGGTCCGGGTGTGCGGGCGCAGGCCCGGACCGCCCGGATTCAGCTCATGCACGGGGGCCGTCCAGCCGTCCGGTTGGCTGGTGCCGGCCAATCGTGCCGCGACGAGTTTCTTGGCGTTGACAGGTGCGACAACGCTGTCGTTGTCACCGTGGAAGACGATCAACGGAAGTAGGCCGCCGAGGTCCGGTGTGCCGCCGGTGCGCATCGCGCTGAACCCGGAAGACAGGTCATGGGCGGCCCGGTAGGCCAGGCCGGAGTGCACGCCCACCGCGGCGAACATGTGCGGGTAGGTGGCTGCCATCACCGCGGCCATCGCGCCGCCGGCGGACATACCCGCGAGGAAGACGCGGTCGGCGTCCACCGCATGGAGCGCCATGACGTCTCGGACGATGCCGGCGATGATCGAGGGTTCCCCAGAGCCGGCTCGCTGGTCGGACGCGCGGAACCAATTCCAGTAGCGGTTGGGGTTCGCCTCCCGGGACTGCTCCGGGTAGGCCACGAGAAACGTGTGACGATCGGCCATCTCGTTCATCCGGGTACCAGTGGCGAAGTCTGCGGCGCCCTGCGCGCCGCCGTGCAACATGACGACGAGCGGCACCGGCTCTCCTGTGTAGCCGCTGGGCAGGTAGAGGTCGTAGCGGCGACTGCCGCCCGGGCAGGTGTGGGCAAGACGCAGGACCTGGCCGGCGATGGCTCGGGTGTCGGTGGCCAGGTTGTCGGTGGCCGGCCGCCGGGGTGTGCGGGTCGGGGCAACCGTGAAACCCGGGCCGGCAACCGAGCGCTCGGGGGATCCGTTGACGACCGCCGGTTCGAGGAATCCCTCGCCGATGCCTGCGGAGTCGATGCCGACGGAGTCGAGCGCGCCGAGGTTGCTGGGTCGTTCACCCGCGAGTCGACCACGCAGCAGTGCCGCAGCAGCGGCCGGCCGTCCGCCGCGGACCAGTCGGACGTCGTCGTTGGCGTTGGCCCGGCTATTCGACATATGTACGGTGCCCCTCACGAAACTCCCGACCGACCACGGCAGTGATCGATGACCAACCCGGACCGCCGAAGCCGTGACGCGCCGGTCGTTCAGATCGTGCGTGCTGCGAGCGCCTCTTTGACCGCACGAGGGGCCCGGAAGGCACCGAGCACCTCGACCGAACTGATGGTTGCCAGCGCGAGGTCGGGGGAAACATCGTTAGCAATGCTACCGAGCCCGAGCACCCGCAATTCCACTGTTTGTCCTTCGGCCTGAAGCTTTTCCAGGTCGCCGCGGGTGTAGTGCTGTGTGCCCAGGGCCAAGGTCCGCCGCGCCACGGTGTCCTTCACGGCCCCGGCGCGACTCTCCAACTGCCGGCGGATGGCTGTTCTGATGAAATCCGTGCGATTGGCAAAAAAGCCCTCGTCCACCAGCAGGTCGATTTCACCGAGGTCGACCAGCCCGACGTTGATGGTGATCTTCTCGGTCTTGTCGATCTCGGCCATGGTCTGTCCGCCATCCTTGGGCCATCCAGCCACCAGGTTTCCGAATGGTAGGCCGGACGCCCGTGAATCGCGAATCACACTATGGCCACGCTCACACTGTACGTCGCCGAGGCGCCCGCGGCGGTCCCAGCGGGAACCCAGCTGGATTCCCATCCGGTGGGGCAAGCCGCGTCGCGTAGCGCCGGATGGTGGTTGGATGGTCGGGCAGCGCGTTCCCGGTCATCGATGCTCCTGGGTGCTCAACGCCAGCGTGGACCGGCCCCGCCTCCGGGAGGCGACGCGGCGCTCGGACCGGCCCCGCCTCCGGGAGGCGACGCGGCGCTCGGACCGGTCCATCACGCCGGGTGCCTGCCCTGCCGTGTCACCGACGGATGCAGCGGATCCGAGAAGGACGCTCGACGAGGAGGATCGGCCTGTGACGGTCGTTCAGTTCGGCTCGTGGTCCGGTGCGGCATGCCGAGCGGACGCGGCATGAGTGCGCCGAGCGCACCAGCCCCCCGGCGGCCGCTCGGTGTCGCGGTCGCCGGCTTCGGCTGGATGGGCCGGGTGCACACACAGGCCTATTGCCGCGTCCTGCACCACTTTCCCGAGCTGTCGCGGGCCCCGGAGCTGATCGCCGTCGCCGACGACGTGCCCGGTCGGGCCGACGCTGCCGCGGGGCAGTTCGGTTTCGCCGCGGCCACCGGTGACTGGCACGATCTGGTCACCGATCCCCGGGTCGAGGCGGTGAGCATCGCCGCGCCGAACTTCCTGCATCGCGAGATCGGTGTGGCCATGGCCCAATCCGGCAAGCACATCTGGATAGAGAAGCCGGTCGGGCTCGGCGCCGCCGACGCCCGGGCCGTGGCCGACGCGGTCGAAGTCGCCGGCGTGCAGGGCGCGGTTGGGTTCAACTATCGCAACGCGCCGGCCGTTGCCCAGGCTCGTGAGCTCATCGGTTCGGGCGAATTGGGCACGATCACCCACGCCCGATTCCGGCTGCTCAGCGATTACGCCGCGCACCCGGACGGCGCGCTCACCTGGCGGTACGAGCGCGAGCGCGGTGGCAGCGGCGTGCTCGGCGACCTGGCCTCGCACGGCGTGGACCTGGCCTGGTTCCTGTTGGGGGACATCGACTCTGTGGTCGCGGACAGCGCGACCTTCCTGACCGAACGCGCCCGGCCCACCGGGGCAACAACTGGTCACGGCCGGGCCACCGGCGGCGAACTCGGGCCGGTGGAGAACGAGGATTACCTCAGCAGCCTGCTGCGATTCTCCTCCGGCGCCAGGGCCACTCTTCAGGCCAGCCGGGTCGCGGTCGGCGAGCAGAACAATTACGGCTTCGACATCCACGGCACGAAAGGCGCTGTGTTCTGGGATTTCCGGCGGATGGGTGAACTCGGGGTCAGCCGCGGCACCACGTACCAGGACCAGCCGGTCAGCACCCTGTACGTCGGACCCACCCACGGTTCCTATGCGGCGTTCCAACCCGGTTCGGCCACCAGCATGAGCTACGACGATCTCAAGGTCGTCGAGGCCTACCAATTCCTGCGGTCCATCGCCGACGGAACGCCGCACGGCGCCACCGTGCACGACGCGGTGCGCAGCGCTGCCGCGCTGGACGCGATGGCCGAATCCGTCACCACCGGCTCCTGGGTAGCCCTGTTCGCCCGCTGACCTCACCAGTCTGGAAACGGATCACATCGGAATTCGAAGTCGGCGTCATCGGCACCGGAATCACGGGCGCCGACCATGTCTGCACACTGCACCGCCAGGTTCGCGGCGCCGCAGTGACGATGGTGGCCGACGTCGACCCGACGCGTGCCCGGGTGGTCGCCGATGTCGTCCCCGGGCGTTCACGTCAGCGATGTGCGGCCGGAGCTGGCCGGTGGCCCGCTGCTCGACCTGGGTACCTACCCGGTGTCGTTCGCCACCTGGGTGCTCGGGCCGCCCGCGACCGTGCTGGCCGCCGGGCACCCGCACCCCGCCGGTGTCAACCGGCGGGCCAGCGCCATTCTGTCCGACCAGCCGGCAACCAGGCGGTCCTGCACACCACGATTCTCAGCAACACCCCCACCACAGGCGTGATCGCCGGCAGCGAGGACACGCTGACCATTCCGGGTCCGTTCTGCCAGCGGGGCGGCTTCCAGCTGACGTCATCGACCGGGACGGACCCGCTGGTCCACGCCGAGCCGCAGATCGCCGACGAGGTAATGCATTTCGCAGGCTGCGGAGGTGGCTCGCTGCGTCGCCGAGGGACGCACCGAGTCATCGCTGCGACCGCTGGCCGACTCGATAGCGACCATGCGGGTCATCGACGAGATCCGTCGGCAGAGCGGCATTGTCTTTGCCGAGGAATGGTGACCCGCCCCCAACCCCCGCCCCCTCCGCACAGGTGTCCCCCTTACAGCGCGGATCAAATTCCACGGCGCGGACAAACTTGCACCTGATGTGGCCAGTGTGACGCGAGTGAACGACTTCATCCGCGCCGGCGATGTTGATCCGCGCCGTTAACCGGCTGCCGCTGTACCGCGCGGCCAACCGGGGCGGGTGGGGCGAGGAATCGTTGCAGCTCGTCGAGAAAGACAGGCCAGGCCGGCTCGGCGGCGGTGAGCAGGTGATTGCGGCCGGCGAGCGGGACGAACCGGCTGCCCGGGATCAGCGCGGCGAGCTCGCGGGCAGCGGACATCGGCACCCGGTGATCGTCGCGAGCATGCAGGATCAGCGTCGGGCACCTCACCCGGGTGGCCGCCTCGGTGACGTCGATGCGCGCGAATGTTTCCAGAAATGCCACGGCATTGGCCGGCGAGATCGTGCGCCGCTGCAATTCATCGAATGCCGCCCACTCCTCACGCGATCCGTCGGGCAGGAACTGTGAGGTGAACACCTGGCGGAACGAGGGGTCGTCACGACCCCAACCGACTCGCGCGAGCTCGACGTCGAGCGCGGCTTCGCGTTGTGCCTCGGCGGAGTCCGCACGGCTCAGCCTGCCGCGGGCATAGGAGCCGTACAGGACCAATGAGCTGACCCGTTCCGGGTGACGGGCCGCGAAGGCGACCGCCACGGCGGCACCCTGCGAGACCCCGAGCAACGGGAAACGCTCGAGGCCGAGTTCGTCGACCACCACCGACAAATCGTCTACCCATGCCTCGAAATCGATCCGATCGACAAGCCAATCGGACATCCCGCAGCCCCGCTCGTCGTACCGCACCAGGGTGAATTCGCAGGACAGGTCGGCAACCCAATGGCGCCAGACCCGGTTCTCCGCATCGTAATCCACGTGCGTCATCCAGTTCGCGGCCTTCACCAGGAAAGGACCGTCACCGACGGTCGCATACGCGATACGGGTCCCGTCGGGTGCCCGGCAGAAACGGATGTGCTGCTCCAGGGTCGCCGGTGGATCGACCGGACCGCCGGAAGTCGGAGCGGGTTCAGGCACCTCCGTGCGAACCTCGGCGACGAATTGATACCCCCGCCCGAAGGCGGTACGGATGACCCGCTGCACGCGCCCGTCGTCGTCCACCGCCCGCCGGGCCGCCATGATCCTGCTGGTCAGCGCGGATTCACTGACGAATTGATCACCCCACACCTTCTCGAGCAGTTCGGTTTTCGACACCACTCGCTCACGATTGATGAGCAGGTAGGCAAGGACGTCGAACACTTGCGGTTCCAGGTGAACCGGCACGTTGCCGCGCCGCAGTTGAAGGCCATCCAGGTCGACGCTGCACTCGGCGAACTCGAATCGCATGCGCTCCTCCGGCCGCTGCGCGAACACCCTCCGGATGTTCATGCCGGGAGGCCCTGAAATTGTCGCATCCGTGTCGACGGCACTTCTGGACAAGTTCTCCATGCTTCCTCCAATCCTGTGAGATGACCGAGGCCCGATCATTCTTCATGGACCGTGGGGTCACGAGTGTGATCCGTTCGCCGGTCGAAGTTTCGGTAGAGGACGGCAACCCATGCAGCGCAGGGCCCTCACCCGGCGACAACGCGGGTGCGACGACGGGGCAGCCGCGGTTGGTCGGATCCGGACCCGCGAAATGCGCCCGGTCGACAGCAGTGCGTTGCACGAGGTTTTCGGTGCCTTGTCGCCGGCCAGCCGGTATCTCCGGTTCCACGCGGGCGCATCGAGACTGACCGCCGTCATGGAAAGCGGCCTGCTGGATCTGGACGGCGTCCGGCACCGCGCGCTGCTCGCGGAGGTGCGTGAACCGGATCGGTGGCGCCCGGTGGGCATCGCCCGCTATGTGCGAATCGCCGCGACCCCCGCGCAGGCCGAGGTGGCTATCGAGGTCATCGATGAATGGCAGGGTCGAGGTGTCGGTCTGCTGCTCCTGCGGCACCTGAGCGTCGAGGCATGCAGGGCGGGCGTCGGCCGTCTGGTGGGCAGCGTGCTGCCGGACAACAGGGCGCTGTTGACACTGCTGCGGCGGCACTTTCCGATGCTGAAGATCGCGCTCGCCGACGGGGTGTTGACCGTCGCGATCGCGACCAGCGCGCTGTGTCCCGGCGCAGCGTAGTGGCGACCTACCGGCCGAGCGCAGATGGTTGCCGGGTGCGCTCTTGCCGCCCGCCACGGTTTCTCGCGCCCCACCAGACGCGGCCTGCTTTGTCAGTCTGAGTTGACAAGGTCCATGCTGTCAGTTCAGACTGACAGCATGGACCTCAACCGGCTGTCGTCAGTGCTGGCATCGGAGGACCCGGCGATCGGCCTGCGAGCGGTACTGGCGCTGCGCCGGTTGGCCGAGCAGGTAGAGGCGGACCAGGTTGCCCTGGCTCGGCGCCAGGGATGGTCGTGGCAGCAGATCGGCGACGCGCTGGGGATCACCCGCCAGTCGGTGCACGCGAAATACGGAAAGTGAGGGACGGGTGTGTTCACCACCCAGCAGAAATTCGATTTGCGCAGGTTGTACCTCGACGCCACAGTCGAGGCCAGGCGCCGCGGTGACCGTCGAGTTGGCAGCGACCACCTGCTGCTGGCGCTGCTGGCCGACCCCGATTCGATCGCCGCGCACGCATTGGGCGTGGACCTGACCACCGCACGCGGCGCGCTGGCGGAACTGGACCGCGATGCGCTCGCTTCGGTCGGAATCGAAACAGTCGTCGTCGATCCGGTGACGACCGGGTGGCGCAGGGGACGGCTGCCGATGGGCCCGTCGGCCACAGCGGTGTTCACCGGGCTCCGGGGCCAGGCCAAGGGTCAGCGTATGGGCATCCAGCACGTGCTGCTGTTGTTGCTCTCTCGGCAGCGCCCCGATCCGGCCGCTGAACTGCTGGACGCCCTCGGCGTCGACCGGCCCGAGGTTCGCCGCCGCTTGGCTGACTCCTGATGCGCCGCAGCGAGAATGCCTGACCACGCTCCCTCGCCATGACCGGGGCAGTGCTCCGCTGCGGAGCGCTCGCCGGGCTGCTGTTCCTCACCACGGCACTCGCCGAGGGTGCCGCCCGGCCGGATGACCACCCTGCGCGTCACCCGGTGAGTTCGCTCGCTCTCGCCTCCCGAGGATCAGTGCAGGTCGCGAACCTCTCGCTGACGGGCATCCCGTACCTCGCCGGCGCCACCGGACTGTCGCGGACGCCTGATGCTGCGGCGCGCAACCGGGTCGGCCCGCTGTTGATCGGTGGGGCGGCCATCGGACTGCTCGGTTCGGGAGCCTTTGTCACCGACCCGGTCAGCGGCTACCCGCCCGGCGCTGTTGACGCAGTGAGCGAGCGGAGCACTACCGGTGTGGTGCACGACCTGTTCTCGGTCCCGACCTTTCTCGGGAAGCCAGCGGCAGCTGCGGTGTTTGCGGGCGGGTTCCTGCGGTCCGGCCATCGATCATGGGCGCTGTACTCCACCGGTTCGTCCGCGGTGATGCCCGTGGCCTTCGGGCTTGCCAGCGCCGCATCCGGTCAGGCTCCGGCGCTGGTGAGGTTCGGCGGGCGGTTTGCAGCGCATCGCTGTCGGCACCGGGTTCGGGTGGCTGACCGCGTCGACCGCGCATGCCATCCGTGGCCTGCCCCGCTCGCTGTGACGACTCGAGCAGGCAGCTGACCGGCAGGGGTGGGCGTGTTCGTCGAGTTCGGCATCTGACGCCCCGGTGGCCCAGGCGACCCGACGATCGGACCTTCCGACGACCCCGGAAAGCTGCGTGTGTTCCCTCGTCACATTCCTGCGGCGGGCTCCGTCATAGCAGTGACGTACCAACCAGGTCGTCATGACAGCGAAGGTGAGGAGCACTTTCATGACCTCAGGACTGCAGACAGTCATATACCCGGTCAGGGACCTTGCTCAGGCAAAGGTGTCGTACGGCAAGCTGTTGGGCGTCGAGCCCATCATGGACGAGCCGTACTACGTCGGCTACCGGGTGGCCGGCCAGGATGTGGGGCTGGATCCCCACGGCCACAGCAAGGGCATGACGGGGCCGCTGGGCTACTGGAATGTGCAGGACATCAAGGAGAGCGTGTCGCTGCTCGTCGAGGCGGGCGCGCAGGAGCAGCAGGCGGTCACCGATGTCGGCGGCGGCAAGCTGATCGCGACCGTGCAGGACGCTGACGGCAATGTCATCGGGCTGATCCAGCCGGCCTGATCGGCCCCGCATGACCAGGCGGCCGGGGTCGGGAAGCCGTTGTCGACGGCCCCGACTCCGGCGGGCCGCGGCGTCTCGCCTCGTGCAGGGGTCACACCCAGCTTGCGTCATGGAAAGCACGTACCCGCTGGGTCTGACCGTTCCGGCGCATATCCACGCCGGCGAGGACGAGATGTTCCACTGCTGGGCGGCGAGCTACAGGGTTTCTGCGGCGATGATCATTGGACGGCCACCCGGGCAGTTTCGTGTTCGTGCCGAGGGATCGTCCGCACGGGGTCGTCGTGACCAGCAACGAGCCGGCCCGCGCGCTGGTCATCGTCGGCCCCCCGCAACTGGACCGTCAGATCACCGCCGGTGGGTCCGGCTCAACCCGCCCGGCGGTGACCGGTCTGCCGACGGAACCGGACCTGGCCCGCGCTGGTGATCGGTGGGCAGGAATGTGTTCTCGGCGCTGCGCGTTCGGGGCGGACCAACAGCCGCGCCTGGCTGAGCCGACTCGTTGGCGTACCGAGGTTCCCGGCAGGGTCGTGAGGAAAAGCGCGACGCCGTGAGAGTGTCTGCACCGGCCCGTGCTCACCCGAGGCTCGGTTGAGCTGTCGAGTTTCACCGTGGTTCACGATGAGTGACCGGCCGCGGGGGTGAGCTGCAGCCGGCGGATGATCTCGGCCGCTTCGTCGGCGGGGGTGTGACCGAGGTCGACGACCAGGGTGTTCTCGTCAGGTCCGGGTGGTTCGAGGGTGTCCATCTGCGAGGCCAGCAGCGTGGCCGGCATGAAATGACCGGACCGGGTACCAAGGCGCTGGGCAATGGCCTCCCTGGAGCCCACCAGGTGGACGAACACCACGTGGTCGCCGCGCAGCCGGTCGCGGTAGATCCGTTTGAGGGCCGAGCAGGTGATGACGCCGGGGTCACCGGCCGCCGTGTGGTGGCGGATCCATGCGGCGATCTTGTCGAGCCAGGGCCATCGGTCGTCGTCGCTCAGTGGGATTCCGGCGGACATCTTCGCCACGTTCGACGCGGGATGCAGATCGTCCCCCTCTTCCAGGTCCCAACCGAGCTGGTGCGCGAGAAGGCCTGCCACGGTCGACTTTCCGGAGCCCGAGACACCCATGACGACCAGCACCGGCTGCTGCGCGGGGGCATGGGATTCGTGATGCCGGTGCGGATCAGCTGCGGTCACTGGTGGACACTCTCCGGTGCGTGGGTTGACAGTGCTGTCGAACGTAGCGTGCCCGCGCCAGCAGCGTTGGCGTCCGGTGAACTTCGGGAACGAGACAATGGCAGCACCGACGATCCAGCTGAACAACGGCGTCGCCATGCCGGCCATCGGGCTGGGGACCTATCCGATGGACGATCGTGAGGTCGCCCAGGCCGTCGTGACCGCGACGCGTGTCGGTTACCGGCTGATCGATACCGCGGCCAAGTACGGCAATGCGGCCACCTGGAGTTGTTGGCCGCTGAGTCCGGCGTCGTTCCCGCCGTCAATCAGATCGAACTTCGCCCCGCGGTCGCCCTGTTCCGCAGCCTGGGCGATCCGACGCGGTTGGCGATCGTGCACGAGCTGGCCCGAGGGGAGTGTCGGGTCGTTGACCTGACCCGAACGCTGTCCCTGGCGCAGTCGACCATCAGTGGGCACTTGGCATGCCTGGCGGACTGTGACCTGGTAGCCAGCCGCCCGGTGGGGCGCCAGTCGTTCTACCGCCTCACCCAGCCCAACTTGCTCAGCGTGCTTGCCGCCGCCGAGCAGCTCCTGGCCGCTACCGGCAGCGCCGTGGCGCTGTGCCCCCATTACGGCACGGACGCCTCGGCTGTCCCGAAGGCGACGTGGGCATGAGCGACCAGGGTGACGGGCCGCGCCCTACCGGTCGGCACAGGCCCCGGCCGCAGCCCCACTTCTCTTCGCCGCCGTGCTGGCCAACCGCCCTGCGACCGACGAGGGGACCCGGGAACGACCGGGCGGGCCGAGGTCCTCGCTGCCCCTGCCCACGCCGCCGTCCTGCTCGCCGTCGGGCTGGTTGTGCTCGTCGAGGGCATGCGGTGGCTATTGGAACCTCCCCAGAGCGCCACGAGTACCCGGGCCGCGGCTGATGCACCCCGACGTTGACTCCTCGATGCAGGGCACCCTCGTGGCCGATCAGGACACCGCACATCGGACGTCGAGCGTCGACACCTGCTGCGGCGGTTGCTCGACCACAGCGGCGGCATCAGAGAGCCGGGCCGGTGATCCTGCCTGGCTGCGGGTTGCCCGACTCACCCGCTGGCTAGCGTGGGCGTCACTGCTGTGGATGACCGCCGAAGGCTTCCTCGGCCTTGTCGCCGGTACCGCCGCCGGCTCAATCTCCTTGATCGGCTGGGCTTTGGGCAGTGCCATCGAGGGACTGGCCAGCGTCATCGTCGTCTGGCGCTTCACCGGCGCCCGGACGTTCTCCGCGACCGCCGAGCGTCGGGCGCAGAGGGCGGTCGCCGTCAGCTTCTGGCTCCTCGCTCCCTACATCGTCATCGAGGCGGTCCGAGACCTCCTCGGCGGTCACCACGCCGGCACGACTGTGCTCGGCATCGTGCTCACCGCTCTCAGCGTGATCGTGATGCCGGTCCTCGGCGTCGCTAAGCACCGCCTCGGCGCCCGCCTCGACTCCGAAGCCACCGCTGCCGATGGCACCCAGAACCTGATCTGCGCCGCCCAAGCCGGCGCGGTGCTGGTCGGCCTCGCCGTCACCGCCGCCTGGTCCGGCGGGTCGTGGGTCGATCCCGTCATCGCCATGGGCATCGCTGCATGGTCGGTGTGGGAGGGCGTCGAAGCCTGGCGGGGTGAGGAATGCTGCTGAACCCCGTGGTGGCCACGCTCTCAAGGCGTCACCCAGCCGCCGGCGGCTGGCGCAACGGCCGGTGGCCTGTGGGCCCGAGTTGGGCGAGCTCGTGGTCGACATCGACGGTGATGGTGCCGAACAGGCCGATGTTGTCGCTGTGCGCCGGGGAGATGTGGGCGAGCAGCTCCTCGTCGACGCACCGGCCGCGGCCGCGTAGCTGATCGACGGCCATGCCGAGGTACTCCGCGGTCCAGGTGGTGATCGCGTTGGTGGCGATGGTCAAGCACCAGGTCTGGGCCTGCAGGTGCCGGCGGCGTACGGCGCCTTCGTGGGCGTAGAACACGTCCCGGCGCAGCGCGTGCATGCTCTCGCCCTTGTTGAGTTGGCGGGAGATCTTGCGGCGGTAGTCCTCCCGGGCCAGGTAGCGGGCGGCGTAGACGGTACGACGCAGCGCCCGTACTCCTTGAGCGCGGCGGCGAGGGTGTTCTGCCGGTCCGCGCGGGACAGCTTGCCCACGATCAGCGATGCGGTGACGTGTCCGTACTTCAGCGACGCCGCCACCCGCAGCATCTCCTCCCAGTTCTCGGCGATCAGCACGGTGTTGAGCCGGCGGGGCCAGTGGACACCCTGGTCAGCTCCCACATCGCCGGCCACGCCGCCGCTGTGCTGCGGGAGGCGTTGACCAACGCCGCGCGTCACGCCCGGACCACCACCGTCGACGTCCTGGTATCCGTGGCCGACCTGCGGCA
>JADGOY010000098.1 GCA_017882715.1 Nakamurella sp.
CTACTGGGCTCTGACGACGGGGGCCTGGTTTGCCAGGATGGGCACGCGCGCCGGCACTGGACTCTCGATCAACCCGTGTAGACCCAGATGCGGCCGGAGTCATGACGCTGGTAGAGGTGCCCACCTGCGGCAACGATGTCGACGGACGCCGCGTTGCCGTCCAATTGCAGCCACCCGGTGTGCGGCGTCCCGGTGTACACCCAAATCCGGCCCGAATTGTGCCGCTGATACAACGCGTTACCGTCAGCAACGATCTGCACCGTCGCGGGATTGTCATCCAACTCGAGCCACCCCGTATGCGGAGTCCCGGTGTACACCCAAATCCGTCCGGAATCATGACGCTGATACAGATTCCCACCAGAAGCGATAATGTCGGCCGTCGCGGGATTGTCATCCAACTCGAGCCAGTTCGGAAAGGGATTCAACATCGGATACACGGTCGATGCGAATTGCGCATCCTGTGCGTCGATGTCGGTGCCGCCGTTGACCGGCACGTTGTCATTCATGATCGAGGCCGGGAGCCCGTAGCACATGATCGAATCAGGATCAGCCTGGGCCGTGGCGATGAGGGCGGAATTCGGCAGCGGGGTGAGGACCTGTGCGACCACTTCCTGCTCTGACCAGCCCTGGGTGCTCTGGAAGTACTGGATCGCCTTCGCTCTGTTGATGCGATTGACGATGTCTTCCCGCATGTGTTCGTGGGGGAAGCCCAGCGTGTGGCCCGTTTCATGACGAACCACTCGGTGGAACTCCGACTCGGGCATGTTCATGGTGAAGTTGTCAAGGTTCATCGTCGGCTGACCCGCAGCTATGTGGAGGATGTCCGTACCCAGGTAGGACCAATATCCGTCATTTGCCGTTCGGGCAATTCGAACCTGCGGGTCAGTAGCGGTTTCCACGAACTGAACATTGCAGTACGCAGCCCAGGCATTCATGTGCGAGAGGAGGCGAGCACGCAGATCGGCGGCGGGATTGTCCAAGAATCCAACGGTGAGCCGAACGCCGCCGCTGCCCCAGTACTTCGAAGTGAGGAGCGCAAGGTGTTCCGGCTCGATGTCAGCATCGGGCGCAAACGCGCGCAACGCCTGCAGGGCAGGAGCATTGGCGGGGTTGACGCCTGCGGCGGTGGACGCCGCTTCGATCCACAGTTCTTTCGGCAGCATCTTGATTGCACACACGGGAGTTTCCATTGCGTTCCTTTCGCAGTGGGGCGTTCGGCGGGGTCGATGTACCCGCTCGATTTGTCCAGCTCGAGTTCTTCGATACAAAGCGGTCAATTCTTTGTCTCGCAACCTCAGCGGCCTATTCGGAGGTAATCGGACCACGATTCCTCATCGTTGATCTCGACGATGAAATTGCTCGCTGAGATTGCGAGCGCGCCGCCAAATGCTCCGATCGTTGCGGCAATCAGCTCATCTGGCCCCCTGACTCGTCCAAATGATGCGTACGAACCGAGCACCGTCGCCAAGACATCACGTCTGTTCGACTCCCCCCGGTCCTGCCGACCTGAACCATGTCGGCTATCGCTGCTGCAAGCTGACCCGCGTCCGGTCGCTCCCTGATCCTGGTGAACTGCCCGTCACTTCGGATTCACCGAACGCAAGACCACCCAATTCGCCAAGGTCCTTGACGTGGGTCAGGCCGCCCTGGATGACGCTGAGCCGCGGGAGGTGGTAACCGAGCCGGCGGATTCGTGCGTCTTCGAAGCTGAACCCGGCAGCGGTGCGCAAGTGCTCCCCACATCCTTGGGCGACGTTGTCAATGGCGGGCATGAACCTCGCCGTCCCTTCCAGGAAGATCGCATCGCAGGCCGCCCCGATCGCGATGTCGATCAGTGTGTAACAACACTTCAGGGTGGACAACATCTTTATTGGGAGGCTTGCCACGCTCCGCGAAACATGGTGGGGTGCAGGGCTGGCGCGGTGGCGTAGGTTGTCACGTTTCCCTCCCGTCAATCCGTGGATGCGGTTCTCCCCGCACGACCACCGACATCGCTCACCGTCAGCACGCGCCGGGATCAAGGTCGATCGTCCCTCGGACCGATGACCGCAAGGTGATCGTCAGGAGGGTGAAACGGCTCCACCCCGAGTACCTTTCCGCATGGCCAGCGCGAGCTGTTCAGCGGGCGTCGCCACCACGCGGTGTTCACCGACAGCACCGCCGATGCTCATCCGAGAGACCCCCACCGTGACCAAGCCACAGTGACCAAGCCAGGTGGAGCGGGTCATCACCGACCTGAAAGACGCGGCGCTGGCATATTTTTCGTCAGGCTCGTTGAGCGCCGATGGAGGCGACGCGCGGCTGGGGCAGGCGCGGGCAGGCTGGGCGCCGGGGCTGAAGGCCAATCCCGCGGAGACATAGCGGTAGGCTTCCCCTTCGGGCGACAACGGTTTTGTTGGCCACCCGACCGGTGCGGCGACCCACGGAATGTGTCGGCCGAATCTGACCGTGCAGCAATCGAATCCGAAGGGCCGATCTCCGCGGCGCATTCACCGGGCAACCCCACCCAGCCGGACGGCCTGTCACCTGGCGTGCATTTCTGGACATCGTGAGCCGCCCACGGTCTCTCTTACAGCGGGAAGGGGTGCTGCAGGACCGCGGTGGGTGCGCCGCGGCGGGCAGGATCCGGCACAGGTCGATGGCGTCGATGGTCACGGTTTCCCCGGTGGGTTCGCCGGTGGCGGCCGTAGGTGCCGCCGGCAGGCCCGGACAGCTGCAGGGTGAACCAATCGTGGTGGGTGGGTGGTTGACCATAGGAAGGTGCCACTGGTCGGGTTCGATCTGCAGGAGCAACGGATGGGATCAGTCGTTCTCCTCGGCACTGATGGCCATGGCTTCCTGGTGGCCGATGCGCAGGATGCTGCGCACCGGCACGATGGTGTCGGTGGTCACGGTGGTCCTCCTCAGGGTGAGGGCGGGGCCGGCCGGACGCCGCCTGCTGGTACACGACCACCCGCAATACCCGAGGCAATCACCGGGCGTCCAGGCCGGCCAAGAACCCGGCGACGGCCCGGCAAGGTTCTCCGAGATCAACCGGTGCGGCATCCCTGCGTCGCTGGTCCACGGCGACTTCCATCCGGGCAACGTGCGCGGCACACCCGGGAGTACGCGCAGGCACTCGCAGGCAGGACGAGCGAGGCGGTCGGCGCGCCTATGCTGCGGGCATGCCGGATTCGCGGCCCTGGTGGCTGACCCCGCCGCCGGTTACCGACGCCCTGTTGGCCGGGTTCGTGCTCGTCTTGACCGTGATCGGGGCGCTCGGTGAGTCCTATCCCAGCAATTCCGGCGACCGACTGGCCAACGGCAATCCGGTGCCGCCGGCCCCGGCTGCTGCTTACCTGCTGATCGTCATTGGCGCGGCTGCGCTGGCCTTCCGGCGTCGGTACCCGATGTCGGTGCTGCTCGTCTCGCTGGTCGCGGTGATGGTGTACGCCGCGTTGGGGTACGTCAGCGGCGCGGCGGTGATGGTCGCAATGGTCGCGCTGTGCACCGTTGTCGTGCTCCGTCGTCGGGTGCGTGACGGGCTGATCATCGGGGCGCTGACCGCCGCCTCGATCATTGCCGTCGGGGCGGTGTTCGGTCCCTTCGGACCGCTCCGCGGGGGTCAGACGGTCACCCCCGTTCGTGGTCGCCGCAGTGGTCGCGCTCAGTTCGGCGGTGGCCAACCATCGTGCCCATGTCGCGGAGATCCAGGACCGGGCGGAGCAGGCCGAATTGGCCCGCGAGGAGGAAACGCACCGCATGGTCGACCTGGAACGGCTGCGGATCGCCCGCGAGTCGCACGACGTGGTTGCCCACACGATGGCAACCATCAACGTGCGGGCCGGCGTCGCGGCGCACGTACCGGCCGACCGGCCCGACCAGAGCGCGCAGGCCTTGCAAGTGATCAAGTCGGCGTCCAAACAGGGTCTGCGCGAGCTGCGATCGATCCTGACGGTGCTGCGAGCCGTCGACGCCGACGAACCCCCGAACCGACACCCGGTCTGACGCGACTGGATTCGCTGGTCGAGAACACCCGGCGCGCCGGCCTGCCGACCACGGTCACGATCACCGGGCACCCGACACGGCTGCCGGCGGCGGCCGACCTGGCTGCCTACCGGATAGTTCAGGAATCGCTGACGAATTCCCTCCGTCACGCCGGACCGGCCAAGGCCACCGTGCGGCTGGACTACGGCGACGGGCAGTTGACCATCGACATCGTCGATACCGGAACAGGTTCCGAAGAGCGAGGTCCTTCCGACGGATTCGGGCACGGCGTCATCGGCATGCGCGAACGAGCCGCTGCACTCGGCGGCCTCCTCGACTCCGGCCGGGGCCCCCGCGGTGGTTACCCCGTCCACGCCTGCCTGCCGATCGGCGACAGCACCCAGCTCGTCGGCCGGCCTACGAAACCGGACTCGTGGTACACGGCGGTTGAGCGATGGGAGAACACCACCTCATGGCCGAACAGGTTACGGGCCAGCAGCAGACACCCCGGCCCTCGGGGGATCAACCGGCTGGACCGTCGAAGGACGAGACACGTCGGACCCTGCACCTTGACCCAGATCCCAATGGCACCAATACCGTGACGCACAGTCTGTCGGGTTCCTCGCCAACCGACCGGGTTACCCTGCCGTGGCACGCCGACGGGACCGGGCCGGTACCCACCGCCAGCGGACCGGTGCACCGGCGATGGCGCAAGGTGATCGCCCGCACCCTGGGCAAGGCATGGGGCGATTCACTATTCGGGATGAGCTCGCAGGCCGCGTTCTGGTCGGCCATGTCGACCGCTCCGCTGCTGCTCGCTCTGCTCGGCTTGGTCGGCTACGTCGCTCACTGGTTCGGCCCCGGCACGATGAACGATATCCACGCGCAGATCGCGGTGTTCCTGCACACCATTTTCAACCAGGAAGTCGCCGACAACTTGGTCGGCAACACCGTCGACACCATCCTGAACAACGGCCGATCGGATGTGGTCTCGGTCGGTTTGATCATCAGCCTGTGGGCCGGGTCCTCAGCCATGTCCGCGTTCATCGAGGCAATCACCATCGCCTACTGCCAGCACGAGTTTCGCCACCCCGTCGTGGAAAGGCTGTTCGCGTTGGGACTCTACATCGGGGCGCTCACGGCCGGGATCCTGGTGGTTCCGCTGCTGGCCATCGGCCCCGATGAGCTGCCCCGGCTGTTCCCGGCGGACTGGCGACCCACCGTGACCTCCATCGTCGGCTACCTCTACTACCCAGGCCTCGCGCTCGGTCTGATCCTGCTGCTGACCACGCTCTACAAGGTCGCGCCCCAACACAAACACAATTGGAAACGCGGCCTGCCCGGCGCGCTGCTGGCCGCAGTGATCTTCCTGGTCGCCAGCGCCGGCCTGCGCCTGTACCTGACGTACGTCTACAGCCATGGCCTGACCTACGGTGCGTTGGCCACCCCCATCACATTCCTGCTCTTCTACTACTTCGCCGCAATGGCCATCATCACCGGCGCCCAATTCAACAACGCGTTGCTCGAGTATTATCCACCCCGGCTATCCGCCCGGCAGATCCGCAAACGAAAGACACAAGCACAGCAGAACCTGGAACCCACGGGCTGATCCCGTCAGCCGGCTGCCGCGCACCGACACGAACATTGAAATCGGCGGTGGACCAGACCCGAAAGTCACTCACGGGGTCGGACCACGGCAGACTAACCCGTATTCAGCACAACCCCTCAGCGGCAAGCAGGCAAAGAGGCTCCACCGCAACCCAAGTGGGGCCAGCCGCATCTCGGTTTCGGCCGTACCGATTCTCCAAGTCGGGACAGTGGAATTCGCAGGAATTCGCGCCGAGTGGTGGGCAATCGCCCGGCGGAGTGATGGCTGCGCGTCAACTCAATCCAAACTCAATCCAGCCCTGTACCACACGCGCGGTCGTGGCGTGTCCATCGGCGAACCGCACCGGCACCGTCGCCTGCGTGCGGATTGTCGCGGCGGACAGAGTTCGCCGCATCGGGCCTGCGCGGTCAGTCCATGCGGAACCGCGCCGAAAGCGCATATCGCAGCAGCACCACGTCATCGATCTGACGCACCTCCGCCAGTATCGCCCGCCGGTTCGGATTCCAGGGGAATCGGCCGTCGCTGACAAATCGCCGGGCCCGTGAGTCGCCGACGAAGAACGGTGCGACGACCAGGTGCAGTTCGTCCGCGAGGTCGGCGGTCAGAAACTGCGTGTGGACCATCGTGCCGCCCTCGACCATCAGCCGCTGCACGCCCCGGGCGTAGAGGTCCTCGCTCAACCGGTGCATGTCCACCACCGGCTGGCCGCCGTCCACGACGGTCGCCACCGGCCCGAAGCGCACCCGGGCCTCGGCCACGGTCGCGCTCGCGCAGTACACGAGCTTCTCGGTGTCGCCGGCGGCGAAGAAGTTCGCGCACACGTCCAGCTGCGCCCGCCCGGTCACGGTCACCTTGATCGGCGAGGGCGCAAGCCCCCGGGCGACCCGCTCGTCCTGTCGTGCCTGCGTGCGCACCAGTAGCCGGGGGTTGTCATTCCGGACGGTGGCAGCGCCAACCAGGATGGCGTCGCACGCGGCGCGCACGGCGTCGACGCGGTCAAAGTCGGCGTCGTTGGAGAGCAACAGCCGCTTCTCGGTCGCGCTGTCGAGATAGCCGTCGATCGACATGCCGCAGCTCAACAAGGTGTAGGGACGCTCAGCCACGCGCGGCGCCTTCCGGGCCGGCGATGACCGGTGCTCCCCACCGGGGTGGATCCGCCCGGTCCGGGCGCCGGGTGTCCCGACGAAGCGATGCCGCGACCAGCATGCCGGCACCGGGCAGGCTGGCGACGAGCACCATCACGCCGTACACCACGGCGGTGGCGACGCCCTGGGCCGCGCCGAGCCCGGCCACGCCGAACGCCCACGCGGCCACGCCCTCACGTGGGCCCCACCCGCCGACGTTCGCCGGCACGCCCATGGCCAGCAGTACGAGCAGCGCCAGCGGCAGTAACCGGACGGTCGAGGCTGTAGTGCCAGCGGTCCGCGCGGCGATCAGGAACGTCGCCACGTGGCCGGCCACCACCACGGTGGACGCGAGCACGATGCCGGGCCACGCCCGGGGCGCGAGCAGCCCGTCGCGAATGTCGGTGGCCGCCGTGCGGACGGTCCGCGCCCAGCGGGACGGCCCGCGGTGAGGCAGGGCACAACTCAGGGCTACGGCGACGAGCGCGCCCGCCACGACCGCAGCCGCGACGACCGGCATGGACGAGCGCACCGGCGACGGAAACGCGAGCAGCACGGTCATCGCCAACACGATCTGCACGACCTGCCCGGCGGAGCGTTCCCAGGCGACGGCCCGCAGGCCTCGGCCGACGTCGCCGACGTCGCGGCCGTGGCTCACCCCGCGGTGCACGTCGCCGAGCACGCCGCCGGGCAGCGTCGTGTTGAGGAATTGCGACCGGTAGTACGCGGCGACCGCCGAGCGCAGCGGCACATCCACGCCGAGACCGCGGGCGACCAGGCTCCACCGCCAGGCGCAGCAGACGGTGGTCAGCACCGCAATGGTGGCGGCCGCCGCCAGCGACCACCCGTCGATCGTGCGGAGGCCCTCGAGGAACGGGCCGGTGCCCAGCCGCCAGACCAGCACAGCGAGGACCGCGGCACCACCCAGCAGACGCGCCCACGTCCACACCGTTCGGCTCATCCTGGCGTCCGATCTCTCCGAGTGCGCTTGCGAGGCCGTGCACACGCCGGCCCTCTCGCCGTTCCGTTCTCCCGGAATGACATACGTACGCAACGTTGTGCCCGGTTCATCGGCTCCGCAGAAGGTCACCGCGGCCGGGCCAACAGATCGAGATGGTGCACGGTGACGCTCAGCCGGCCGGCGGTCGCCTCTGCCATGCGTCGGCGTGCGTAACCGGCGGTCGCGGCAGTCAACTCTGGTCGCTGCTCGAATGCCGCACCCACCCAGCCACTGAACCACTCCGCCGTCAGGGCGGCGCGGGAGGCGCCCAACCGCCACGGGCTGGGCCGGACGAGCACGTCGGCGCCGAGCCGGGTGAACGCGTGGAGCGCGGCACCGACCGCGTCCGGGCCGAGCAGACGCCGGCCACCGGTCGTGCGGCGCTGGTGGGTGTTGAACGCGCCGGCGATGCGCTCGTCGAGCGGATCAGCCGGCGTGAGATCGACGCGACCGATCACGGAGATGGTGACCAGGGCAGGGCATCCTGCGTCGGCACAGGCCGTGACGAATCGTTCCAGCTCGTCCGCCGTCAGCATGTCGAGCACCGCCGAGGCGGTGATCAGGGACGCGCCGGCCAGGTCGCTCGGCCCCAGCCCGGTGATGTCGCGTTGCCGGGTCTCGACGGTGACCGCGGCCCCGTTGGCGGCCAAGCCGGGCATGTCCGCTGCGGCGTGGGCGAGCAGATCGGCATCCCGGTCGTACATGATCCAGTGCTGCGCCCAGCTCAACCGCGGGGCGAGCCAACGGCCCATCGACCCGGTGCCGCAGCCGAGGTCGTGGATCACCGCGCGGCTGTCGACCGGCAGGAGTCGCCGGACGTGCTGGACGAGGTCGGATGCGCGGGCCGACGCGTCGGCCGGCTCCCGCAATGCCAGCCACGCCGGGCTGACCCGGACCGGCTCGCCTGTCATGCCGCCACCTCGGCCAGCACGCGCGAGATCCGAACCGACGTGGCCGACCAGCCGGACAGCGTCGCGCGGCGCTGCCCCGCCGCCTGCCGGAGGCGCCGCCTAAGATCCGTGTCGCCGAGCCAGCCGCGCAGCGCCGCGGCGAAGGCCGCCGAGTCGCCGGGCGGCACCAGCAGGCCCGGCCGATTCCCGTCGGCCCCACGGCCCAGGGCCTCCGGCAGCCCACCGACGGCCGTCGCGATGACCGGGAGCCCACGCGCCAGCGCCTCGGTGACGACCATGCCGTACGTTTCGGCGCGCGAGGCCAGCGCCAGCACGTCTGCGGCGGCGTACGCGGCGTCCAGGTCAGCGCCCGTACGCGGGCCGGTGAGGCGTACCCGGTCGCCGATTCCATCCTCCCGAGCCTGGCGACCGAGGCGGTCGACGAAGCTCGGATCGCGCTTCAGGGTGCCCACGCACACGCACCGCCACTGCAGGTCCGTGACCCCGGCCAGCGCGGCGAACAACACGTCATGCCCCTTCTGCGGCGTCACCGCCGCGACGCAGAGCAGTTCCCCACCGGCCGCCGTGCCCGGCGAGAGGTCGGCGGCGTCGACGCCGGGCTCCGCGACGTGGACCTGGTTGGGCCGCAGCGCGTATCGGTCGAGAAGCAGGCGCCGGGTCCACGAACTGGTCGTGACGACCGCGGCTGCGGCCGAAAGCACCGCGCGTTCCCGGGTGCGGGAGTCGGCGACCTCGTCGGCCGCCGGCCCTGCACCCAGCGGCATGTGCACGAGAACGACCAGGCGCAGTCGACGCGCCTGCGGCACCAGCACGTCCGGTGCCGTCGAGGCGATCAGCCCGTCGACGAGCACGACGGCGCCGTCCGGGATTCCCGCGATGACGGCCGTGAGGGTGGCGCACGCCGCCGCGTCCGGCCACGGCCAGCAGCCGGGCACGGAGCGCTGGTGCACCGACCATCCGATCGCGGCGAGCCCACCGCAGATCCGGCGGTCGTAGGCGTTGCCGCCGCTCGGCCGCACCGGATCGTCGATGCCGTCCGGCACGATGATGTGCACAGCATTCATGGCAGGCACGGGGGTCACAGGGGTCACAGGGGTCACAGCTTGAGGGGCCGCTCGTAACTCGCCCATGCCACGTGCGACTCGTGCAGCGTGACCAGGATCCCGGCCAGCGCGCGGGCCGCGTCGCCGAGGGCACCGGTCTGGACACGCCCGGCGAGTCGATCGGCGATCACCCGGGCCAGCGCCTCGGTCGAGGTGTTCATGCCGGCGAACGCGGCCTCGTCATCGAGATTGCGATAGCTCAGCTCGCCGACGACGGTGTGCAGTTCCTCTGCCGCGCGCCCGATGTCGACCACGATGTTGTCGGCGTCGAGAGCCTCGCCCCGAAAAGTCGCGTCGACGACGTAGGTTGCGCCGTGCAGGCGCTGCGCGGGTCCGAACACCTCGCCGCGCAAGCTGTGGGCGATCATCATGTGATCGCGGACGGTCACGCTGAACACGGACTCACCCTCTGTCATCGGTACTGCCGTAGGTGACGGTGTGGCACAGCGCCGGCAGGGTCCCGGCCGCCAGCCGGGCCATGACGTCAGGCAGCTCGTCGAAGCGGGACACGCCGGTGATCAGCGCGTCGAAGGCGGGATCACGCAGCAGGTCCAGGGCGAGCGCCAGCCGGTCGGCGGCGCTGCGGCTCCCGCGGCGGGCGGGGGACACCATGCCGACCTGGCTGGAACGGATACCAAGGCGCCCGGAATGGAACGCGCCGCCCAATGACAGGCGGATCTCGGCATCGCCGTACCAACTGAGATCGATGACCGTGCCCTCCGGGGCGAGCAGGTCCAGCGACCGCTGAAGTCCGGCCGACGTCGCGCTGGTGTGCACAACGAGGTCGCGGCCGTCGGCGGCGTCGGGGGGCAGCGCGAAGGCGACGCCGAGCGCGGCGGCGACGTCGGCCCGGGTGGCGTCGATGTCGACGACGGTGACGCGGACTCCGGGAAACCGGGCGAGAAGGCGCGCGACGCAGCAGCCGACCATACCGGCGCCGACGACCGTGATCCGGTCGCCGAGGAGCGGTGCGGCATCCCACAGGGCGTTGACGGCGGTCTCCACCGTGCCGGCGAGCACCGCCCGCGCCGGCGGCACGTCATCGGGCACGACGACCACAGCCCGAGCCGGCACCACGTAGGCGGTCTGGTGTGGGTACAGGCAGAAGACGGTGCGACCGAGCAGGCCCGGTGGACCGTGTTCGACGACGCCGACGCTGAGGTAGCCGTACTTGACCGGCCCCGGAAAGTCGCCCTCCTGGAACGGCGCCCGCATCGCGGCATACTGGCTCGGCGGGACGCAGCCGCGGAATACCAGCGTCTCGGTGCCCCGGCTGACCGCAGAATGCAGGGTGCGCACGAAAACGTCGCCCGGACCCGGCTCGGGCAGCGGGGCCGGCCGGATCTCCCCAGAGCCGGGTTCGCGCAGCCAGAACGCGAGCGCGTCACCTCGCACCGGCCTCACACTCCCAGACCCGAAATGAACCGGACCGTCGAAATTCTCGTATCACCGCATGTACACCCTCGTATCACCGCATGTACACCATAGATACGGAGGCACGGTGCGTACGGTTCGAACCGGCCCGGTGATCGGGCTCATCGCCCAAGTGGCGCTGCTCGCCGCGCTCGCCGGGACCGTCGGCCTCACCGGCCTGGGCTGGGTTGTCGGCTTCGCAAGCGGGGTGACCACCAACGCGGCACTGGCTCGCGGCCTGGACCGTTCCGACGCCGACGCGCTGGGGCCGGCTGACCGGGTGACGCTCACCCGGGCCACGTTCGCCGGCGGCGTGGCGGCGCTGACCGCGGACTCGCTCGGCGGGCCCGTGCCGGTGGCGACGCTGGTGACGCTCACCGTCGTCGCGCTCGTCCTCGACGCGGTCGACGGCTGGGTCGCGCGGCGCACCGGAACGGCGTCGACGCTCGGCGCGCGCTTCGACATGGAGGTCGACGCGTTCTTGATCCTTGTCCTCAGCGTGTACGTCGCCCATTCGACCGGCGAGTGGTGGGTGCTCGCGATCGGCGCGGCGCGCTACGCGTTCGTCGCGGCCGGCCGGCTGCTGCCCTGGATGCGCGGGTCGCTGCCGCCGCGCTACTGGCGCAAGGTCGTCGCGGCGATCCAGGGCGTGGTGTTGACGTTCGCGACGGCGGAAGTCCTGCCCCGCTCGTTGACCAATGCCGCGCTCGCCGCGTCGCTGGCCATGCTCACCGAGTCGTTCGGCCGCGACGTATGGTGGCTGCGCCATCGGCGCGTCGGGCCCGGCCGGATCATGGTCTCGGCCGACGGGGTGGGCCGAAGCCGCGAGCGCGCGACCAGATTGCGGGCGAGCGCGCCGAGCGCGACCAGTACGTTCGACGGCACACTGTCTCCGGCTGACGCTGGCTTGCCGCGGGCTGTCTGGTGAACCACCTGAGGGTCGGAACCGTATTCGTTGCCGAGACACTCCTCGATCGAGCTGGAAGCGTGCTCGGGTCGGTCTGGATCGACGTCCGGCGGTCGGGACAGGAGAGTTGAGGGTCTACGGATTGTCGATGTTCACGCGCCGGCCACTGACTCAGATCCCGACCGCTGGCCACCCCTCGGATGGCCTCTGCGAGTTCGTGCGGGGCGACGACTCCGCGGGTGACTCGGTCGGCGACATCAGTGGCGACGAGACGGTCGGTGAGGACACCGGCCGCCCCCGAAGCGACCGGGCAGACGACCCCGCAGGCGACCGACGGAGAGTCCGAACCGCCGCAGCCGGGGTGACTACGGTCCTGGCCTGCCTGCTCGTGTGGTTCGCCCTCATCGCACCGAACGACATCAGTCGTCTCACCCCCGGTGCGTTCGTCCGCATCCCGGTCGAGGGACTCCTCGTCGTTGCCCTCGCTCTCGTCCTGCCGCCCCGGTCGAGACGAATACTGGCGGCGCTGGTCGGAGGGGTCCTCGGTCTGCTGAGCATCGTGAAGATCATCGACATGGGCTTCTTCGCAGCGCTCGACAGGCCGTTCAACCCCGTCTCCGATTGGAGCTACGTCGGGCCCGCCGTGGGCGTTCTCAGCGACTCGATCGGCCGGACCGGCGCGATCGCTTCCGTGGTCACAGCCGCGGTTGTGACCGTCGCGGTCATCGTCTTCACGCCGCTGTCGGTCCTTCGCCTGACTCGGCTCGTCGCCCGGCACCGCGCCACATCGATCCGCTGCGTCACGGCATTCGGGGTCGTCTGGATCCTCTGTGCCGTGTTCGGCGTCCAGATCGTCCCGGGCGCGACGATCGCGTCCACGAGCGCGGCCGGCCTCGCCTATGACCAAGTCGGCCAGGTACGCGCCGGACTGCAGGATCAGCAGACGTTCGCCAACGCAGCCGCCGACGATCCCGTCGGCAGCACCCCCGGCGATGACCTGCTGACCGGACTGCGCGGCAAAGACGTCGTCATCGCTTTCGTGGAGAGTTACGGACGCGTGGCGGTCCAGGATTCGGCTTTCTCGCCGCAGGTCGACGCCGTGCTGGACGCCGGAACCAGCCACCTGCGAGCGGCCGGGTTCTCCTCCCGCAGCGCCTTTCTCACCTCACCGACGTTCGGTGGCATCAGCTGGCTGGCGCACTCCACTCTGCAATCCGGCCTGTGGATCGACAGCCAACAGCGCTACGACCAACTCGTCGCGAGCGACCGGTTCACGCTCAGCGACGCCTTCAAACGCGCGGGCTGGCGGACGGTCGGCGACGTGCCGTCGAACGAGCGGGACTGGCCGGAGGGAACGTCGTTCTACCACTACGACAAGATCTACGATGACCGGAACGTCGGCTATCTCGGTCCGAACTTCAGCTACGCCTCCATGCCCGACCAGTACATCCTGTCGGCCTTCCAACGCCTGGAGCTCGCGAAGCCTGATCACGCCCCCGTCATGGCGGAGATCGATCTCGTGTCAAGCCATACGCCGTGGGCGCCGCTGCCCCAAATGATCGACTGGAACACGGTTGGTGACGGCTCGGTCTTCGACACCATGCCCGCACAGGGCCAATCGCCGGACGTCGTGTGGCGCGACCCCCATCAGGTACAGACCGCATACGGGCAGTCCATCGAGTACTCGCTGAACACCCTCGTCTCCTTCGTGCAGACCTACGGCGACGACAATCTCGTTCTCGTCGTCCTGGGTGATCATCAGCCCGCCACGATCGTCAGCGGTCCGACCGCGAGTCATGATGTGCCGATCACGATCATCGCCCACGACCCAGCCGTGATGGACCGGATCTCCGGGTGGGGTTGGCAGGACGCCATGAGGCCCGGTCCGCTGGCGCCGGTCTGGCCGATGGACACTCTGCGCAACCGGTTCCTCACCGCGTACGGCCCGTAACCGCGATGGTTTCGTCGACGCGGGCGGGGCGGCCATGCCGGTGATCGTGCTCGATCGGCGTGTCGTTGACCAGCACCGACCGTGTGACGGATGAGGCTATTGGGGCTGATGGGATCCCTGTTCGAGGATGACCGCGATGTCGATGACCAGCCCCGACCGCATCGTGCTGACCGACACCCAGCGCCGGGAACTGCAACGACTGGTCCGCGCCGGACGCACCGAGCAACGCCTGGCCCTGCGAGCCTGCATCGTCCTGGCCGCGGCGGACGGATAACCGAACGCGGTGTCAGAGCGGTCGCACATCGCGGGCAGTGAGGCCGGTCAGCGTCACTCTGGCTCCGGATACGCCCACCGGGGTGAACACGACCTTGCATGTCGTGCGCGAGAGGAAACGTGCCCGGCCGTCGGCGGTGACGATTCCGTGGGATCCGGCCTTGACGGTGCGGTCGCCCCGTTGCACGGTACGGGCCGCCTTGACTTTCGACTGAACCGGCAACCTCGCCATTCGCCGTCCTCGACGGGCGGCTTGCTTCATTGATTCGAGCCTATTTCGGGGAAGCACCCGGAGGTGTCTAACAACGCCGGGTGAAAGGCGAAGGAGCCCAGCCGGTTTCCCCTCTGCCCGCCAGCGGACTAGAACAACTCCGCGACTTCTTCGCGGTCAGTCCCGAGAGCGGGACACACCGCGGGAGGCGCCCTGCCCGGGGCCAACCGTCCGCAGCGTGAGGCGAGGATGGGCGGATGCCCGACACCATGCAGCCCGCACCCCTCCCGAGCCTGTACCAGCTGCGGGTGGTGGTGCACGGCGTCAGTCCGCTGATCTGGCGGCGGCTGTTGATCCCCGCCGACGCGACGATCGCCGGTCTGCACGCGGTGTTGCAGATCGCGTTCGGCTGGAACAGCGACCACCTGCATCGGTTCGTCGTGCACGGACGCGAGTACGGCATCGCCTACCTTGGTGGTCGCAGCTTCGGTGATGATCCGCGGCGGGTACGGCTGGGCGATCTTGGCCTACGGCCCACCGAGAGATTCACCTGCCACTATGACTTCAGCGCCGGATGGTGCCATGACCTGAGGGTGAAACGGATCCTGGCCGCCGAGCCAGGCCGGCACCTTCCGGTCTGTACCGGTGGCCGCCGTGCCGGTCCGTCGGAGGACTGCGGCGGGGTGCGGGCCTTCCTCGAAAGCACCCAGCCCCATCACGTCCTGACCGCCACCATCCGTGGCCGAGATCCTGGGCATGCTCCTGGACGACGAAGACGTCACCCGGTTCGGCGAACACCGCGACGAACTCGCCGGCTTGCTCCCGCTGCTCGGCGTGGACCGGTTCGACCGGCAGACGGTGAACCGGGCCCTGGCCCGTTCACCCTGACCAGAGACGCGCTGGCACCGGACACCCTGGGTCTGCAGCTGCAGGAGGCCAAAGACGTGCTCGCCGCAGTGCAGGACACGGTAGTCGAGCACCAGGTGACCACCGCGCTGTCTTCCGTGGTCGCCCGGACTGCGGAAACCCAAGCCGGCACAAGGACAGCCGGCGCATCGTGATGCGCCGGCTGTTCGGCACGCTGCGCCTAGAAACTTGCGAGATCTTGAGTCCGCAAGTGATTAGTCCGCAAGTGACTACCTACCAACCAACGCTTCCTCATTCGTGGCGCACTCGAAGAGATAGTGCAGGTAGACGTTCGCCAGCAACGGCGACGCGACGCCGCCAACACAATGGGCAACTTCGCCTTCGAGGTGACATTGGGTTACCGGCGGTTGAAGAAGCCGCCTCGTTC
>JADGOY010000099.1 GCA_017882715.1 Nakamurella sp.
GGCGCGCGCCGACGACACTCGGTCCTGCTCGCGGTGGAGTTCGCCCTGCTGTCCGCGCTGGCGATCGTGGCCGGGCCGATCACCGACGCCGCGCCGGCCGGTGGGTTGTCCGCGGTCCTGCTGGTATTGGCCGGCGTCGCCATGGGCGTGCAGACCGACGTGATCAGCAGGCTCGCCGGCGTCGGGATGTCGACCACGTATCAGACCGGAGCGTTGACGCACATGGCGCAGGCCGTGGTCGGTCTGGTGGATCGAGGGCTTTCGGACGTGTCGCGGCGCCGGCACCGACTGAGCCTTGGCGTGCTGTCGGCGGTGTTTGCTGCCTACCTGCTCGGCGCCGTGGTTGGCGCCGGCCCCGGACGATCGGCCTGGGCGCTGTTCGCGCCGCCCTTCGTGGTGCTGGCCCTGGGGCTGGCGTGCTGGCGCTGGCCCGGCCAGGGTCAGGGATCCGACGGCGTCGCTGCGTGATCGCAGGCCGATCGGCGGCCGGCCGGTGGCCAAAGGTCATCGGGCGGATGCGGAACGTCACCGCAGATTATTGCTGAACGCTACCGATGGTCACTTGACGTCAGTGTCGAGCCACTGTCGAACGGGACCCGGGCGCCCGCTTTCCGTCGTGCCGAACCGGGACATTGATCCCGACGAATTCAGCTCGCTTGATCGGCAGTGAGTAATTGGGCCGGAAATTCGGGGAACTCCCGCGCGGCTATCGGGGTCGGCGTCCTCTGCCCGTTCTCCCGGCATCCGACGAGTGTGGTCACAGGATGATCAATCCGATGACGAACCGGGGAGGGGTCGATCGTGATGACATTCCACAAGCCCGGGGGCGGAATTCCGGTGGGGGCCGCGAGGTGCGGGCCAGCGGCGCGCAGGCCGAGCCGGTCGGCCGGAATTCCGGAGCTGAAAGGTAGCAGTCAATCCGGCCACCATGCCGCAGATCACCAATTCGGCGGGTCGGTGCGGAGCACCGAGCGGGGGTGACCCGGCGGGATTGCTGGCGGCAGGCGGGCCGGACGTTGCTTTCGATTCAGATCAACGGATTCGTCACATCGCCCATCAGCAACCAATGGCGAAGTGCCGAACCATTTCTGCGCAAGGTGTAAGAGATTCACCCGGCACGCCGGCAGGCAAGCGGATTTCTGATCCGCAATGAGTCTCGGATGCGCACCGAGGCAACCGGGGGATTTCACAGAAGTACGTTTTTCGGGAGGGGAAATGTTCACACCCAAGAGGAGAGACGCCGCCGAGCGCGGCGGTACGGCAGTATCAAGTCCGCCCGTCGCCCATCGCCGGTGGCCGACGTTCAATCGGGCGGTTGTGCTCGGTGTGACGGTCAGCATCGCCTGGCTCGGTTTGCCGGGTCTCGCACAGGGGGCTCCGCAGTATGCGCCGACGGGCACCTTGGTGACCGACTCGCTCTCCCGGACGGTGACCGGCGGTTGGGGTTCGGCAACCGTCGGCGGCGCCTACACGGTGTCTCCCGCGGCGAGCGCGTCGGTGACCGCCACCGGCGGACAGTTCGCGCTGACTGCCGGCAAGGCCGCCGAAGCTGTGCTGAGCAGCGTCAAGACCCAGGACATCATTGCGAGTGCCGATTTTTCGAATGCCCTGGTCTCCGGTGGGTCCGCCAATATCTATCAAGAACTCCGGCTCCGTGTTTCGGCCGACGCCGCGTACGCCGTTCGGTTGAAGACCACGGGCACGGTCGGTACGGTGGCGATCACGAAGGTGATCGGCACCAGTGGGACGACGATGGTCAAACAGGATCTTGCCGCCCCTGTGCGGGCAGGTGGCTGGACCAGCGTCGAGATCCAGCTCACCGGAACGAATCCGGTCACCATCTCCGCGCGGGCATGGCCGGCCGGAACGGCAAAGCCCGCCTGGCAGCTGAGCTATTCGGACGCTGCGGCCGATCGGGTGACCGCCACGGGTGCGTTCAGCGTCTGGGGCTACGTCTCGACCAGCGGATCATCGTCGGTGCTGAAGACTCGGAATCTCTCGGCACAGGCCGTTGCTCTGCCCCCGACATTCGTTCATCCGGGGATCCTGCTGGGTACCCAGCAGCTGGGCTTCGTGAAGGCGAAGATTGCCGCCGGCGCGGAGCCCTGGACGTCGGCGCTGGCCAAGGCCAAGGCCGAGAAGCCCAATACCGGACTCAACAGCGGGGTGCCCTACAGCTCGCTGACCTGGACGCCGCGGGTCCGCGCGTACGTGGGGTGCGGCCCGAATCACAGCCCCGACGAAGGGTGCTATGACGAGAACAACGACGCCATGGCGGCCTATACCGATGCGTTGATGTGGTCCTACACCGGAAACGCAGCGTACGGCAAGATGGCCATCAAGATCCTCAATGCCTGGTCTGCGACGTTCGTGAACCACAAGTTCGACTTGGGCACCTACAGCGACGGCGTGCTGCAGGCAGCATGGGCCGGATCGGTGTTCCCCCGCGCGGCCGAGATCATCCGTTACACCTACACTCCTGCGGCCGGCCAGGAGACTCTCGATGTCCCGCGATTCTCCGATATGCTCACCCGCGCTTTCCTGCCGCTGGTCATCAACGGTTGGAACGGCGCCGGCGCGAACTGGTTGACCTCCATGGCCGAGGCGACGATGGCCATCGGTATCTTCACGGACAATCGCGACACCTTCAACAACGGCGTCGGCGACTGGCGGGGGGATATTCCGGCCATCATCTACATGGCGGGCGACAAGAATCTCAACCCGGTTCTCGCCGGAATGCCGATCTCGCCCCCCGGAACCATGTACGACTCTCCGAAAATGACCCGGGCAGCGTTCCTGAACTACTGGCACAACCCGACCAAGTTCATCAGCGGTCTCGAGGTCGAGACCAACCGCGACATCAACCACATGGCCATGGGCTTCGGCGGCATGATCAATGGTGCGGAAACCGCGCGGTTGCAGGGAATCGATCTCTATGGCGAGCAGAAGGCCCGGATCGTGGCCGGCATGGAACTGAACACCGGCTACATCTACGCGGCGGTGAAGAATGGGCAGAATCCGCCTCCGGGATGGGTGGGCACCCAGCCGATCAACACCACCAACGGCGCCTGGAAGATCACCTGGGAGATCGGCTACAACCATTTCGCGAACCGCCTGGGAATCCCGATGCCGAACACGGCGAAACTGCTGAAAGACGTGGTGCGGCCGTCGAACTGGCGGACGACGTTGTTCATGGATTACGAGACCCTGACGAGCTACGGCACGCCGTAGCCCGCGGGAAACCGGGCCCCCCTCCCGGGTGATTCGCGGCCGGTCGCCTCAGGCGACCGGCCGCGGTCACGACTGCAGGGCAGGATGCAGGCGTGTCCTACCGCACGTCGATGACGGTGTCCCTGCTGGTGATGGCCTGCGCCAACGTGGCGGCCAATCGGCTGCCCGGCGCGAGCGTTGCCATCGGGCTGGGACTGACCGGCGGGCTCGCGGTCATAGCGCGGGCGAGCGGGTTGGGCGCGGCCGATCTCGGACTGGCCCGGTCGACGTGGGCGACCGGGCTGCGCTGGGGAGGCGCTTGCGTCGCGGTCGCCGCCGCCGGCTACGGCGTCGCGCTGTTGATTCCCGCGGCACGCGATGCGGTGGCCGGGTCGGCCACAGGGTCCTGGGCGCAGACGCTGCTCGCGTCGTTCGTGCTGATACCGCTGGCCACCGTGATCGGTGAGGAGTTCGCCTTCCGCGGGGTGCTCTGGGGTCTGTTGCGCCGGCGGTCGGGTCGCCGGGTCGCCACAGCCGTCTCGTCGGCACTTTTCGGGGTGTGGCATTTGCTCCCCTCGCTGGCCGGGGGCGCGGCCAACGAAGCAGTCGACGGGGCGGTCGGTGGCGGGACGCCCGGCGTCGTGCTCAGGGTGCTCGGAACGATCTTGTTCACCGGTGCCGCGGGTGTGCTGCTCTGCGAACTGCGCGCCCGCAGCGACAGCCTGCTTGCGCCGATGCTGGCGCACTGGGCGGTCAACGGCCTCGGCGAGATCTTCGTCCAACTCGCATGACCGGGCGCGATGCGCGGCCGGTTCGTCATCTTCGAAAGGCATAATCGCGCTCGAAACCGCGGTCCGACGCAAGGTGGAACAACGAGCATGGTGACGCAGTCCGGCACTGCCGAGGTCCGGGACGCGGCCGAACCGCCGGTCCCACCCGCGACACAGGGCGGCACTGCCGAGGTCCGGGACGCGGCCGAACCGCCGGTCCCACCCGCGCAACAGTCCGGGGACGATCCGGACGAGATCGACGGGCCGCCCTCCGGGCGGCCCAGGCGCCGGTTCCGCTACACGCTACCGGGCGCCTGGGTCGCGCTGATCTTCATCTGCCTGTCGTTCACCCCGTCGCTGCTGCCGCGTCCGGGCGCCTTCCAGGGTTTCGTCTGCGGGATCGCCGGCGCGATCGGTTACGGCCTCGGGGTGTTGGGCGCCTGGGTGTGGCGCGAGTTCGCCGACCGCTCCCCGCGACCGACGCGGGGCAGATCGTGGCAGGCATTCCTGATCGTGGGCGCGGTCGCGCTGCTGGCCAGTTACCTGCTCGGGCAGCGCTGGCAGTCTCAGATCCGTGAGCTGATGGACGCCGAGCCGGAGGGGTTCGTCTCGAAACTGCTGCTGCCGGTGGTCGCGGTACTCATCTTCGTCGGCTTGGTGGCCGCGGCCAGGGGCATCCGGTGGGTCTACCGATGGGTGGCCGACCGGCTCGGGCGCTGGATGGGACGGCGGGCCGCGCGGACGCTCGGCTGGGTACTGGTCGCGGCGTTGACCGTGATGCTGGTCAGCGGTGTGCTGGTGGACGGGATCATCGGCGTGGCCGACCGCACCTTCGCGCTGCAGGACACCACCACCAGCGAGACCGCTGTGCAGCCGGATTCCCCGCTGCGGTCGGGCGGTCCCGACTCGCTGGTGTCTTGGGACACCCTGGGTTTCCAGGGCCGCAACTTCGTCGGACAGGGCCCGACGGCGGCGGAGATCTCGACGTTTTCGGGCGCGGACGCGCCGGAGCCGGTCCGGGCCTACGCCGGGATCGCCTCCGCGGCGGACGTCGAGGACCGCGCCCGGCTGGCGGTGGCCGACCTCGATCGGGCCGGCGGTTTCGACCGTGGGTACCTGCTGGTCGCCGGCACCACCGGCACCGGCTGGGTGGATCCGGCCGCGGTCAACACGTTCGAGTACGAAACCGGTGGCGACTGTGCTGCAGTCGCGATCCAGTACTCGTACCTGCCGTCCTGGGTGTCCTTCCTGGTCGACCAGACCAGGGCCCGCGAGGCCGGGCGGGCGCTGTTCGACGCCGTCTACGAGAAGTGGTCGGCGCTCCCGGCGGACCGGCGGCCGAAGCTGTACGTCTTCGGGGAGAGCCTGGGCTCCTTCGCGGCGGAAGCCGCCTTCAGCGGCGAGTTCGACATGGCCAACCGCACCGACGGCATCCTGTTCGCCGGGCCGCCGAACTTCAACACGCTGTACCGGGAGTTCACCGATGGGCGGGACCCGGGCAGCCCTGAGGTCGAACCGGTGTTCCGCGATGGCAGGATCGTGCGATTCGCCAGCGACCCGTCCTCCGGGATCGAGCCGGTTGCACAGGACTGGGATGGGACGCGGGTGCTCTACCTGCAGCACGCGTCGGACCCGATCGTCTGGTGGAGCCCGGATCTGATCCTGCACCGGCCGGATTGGCTGGCCCAGGCTCCGGGCCGGGACGTGCTGGACGAGATGACCTGGATACCGTTCGTGACATTCTGGCAGGTCACCATGGACATGCTCGAACCCGTCGACGTGCCGCCGGGGCACGGGCACACGTACAGCCAGGAGTTCGTCGACGGCTGGGCCGCGGTGATCCAGCCACCGGGGTGGACCGCGCAGCAGGCGGACCAGCTACGGGCGATCATCGCCCAGGAAGGCTGAGCACCCGCACGGTCGCGTGCGGCCCTTTCCCGCGGTCTCGTCCTGCCGTGCGGTCGGCTCGCGCAGATGCGTTGCCGCGCCGGGTGAACAAACCCGCCGTCTCTGGCGCGTCGGTGGTAGAACGGCCAGAGAGCGGGGGATCACGCTCCAACGGCTCCGGTACCGTCTGCCGGGTCGCTCACCAGGAGTGCCATGTTCGATTTCTTTGACTCGCTACCGACGTGGCTGCTGCTGCTCGGTTTCGTGGTCGCCGCGTTGATCGTCGTGTTCATCGTGTTCCGCTCGGTCTGGCGCGTCGCCGAGCCGAACGAGGCGCTGATCCTGTCGGGCCTGAGCCGGCGCAACAATGCGACCGCGGAAGGGCTGGATTTCAAGATCGTCACCGGCACCGGCACCGTGGTGATCCCCGGCCTGCAGACCGTCCGCGCGCTGAAACTGTCCCTCTACGAGACGGCGCTGGATGTCACCTGCGTCACCACCCAGGGCATCCCGGTGATCGTCCGCGGGGTGGTCATCTTCAAGATCGGTGACACCCAGCCGTTCATCGCCAACGCCGCTCGGCGGTTCCTCGGCCAGCAGGATCAGATGACCGGGCAGGTCTACAACGTCTTCGAGGGGCACCTGCGCTCGATCATCGGCAGCCTCACCGTCGAGGAGATGATCCGCGAGCGCGACAAACTCGCGTCCAAGGTCCGTGAGGCCAGCGGCACGGAAATGGAGAAACTCGGCCTGGTGGTCGATTCCCTGCAGATCAAGGATTTCGAGGACCCGACCGGGTACATCACCAATCTGGCCAAGCCGCACATCGCCGAGGTGCAGAAGGCGGCGCGCATCGCCGAGGCCATGAACAACCGGGAGGCCTCGGAGCGGGAGGCCGAGGCGGCCGCGCAGATCGCCGCCGCGCAGAGTGAATCGCAGATCCGGCAATCGCGCGCCCGGGCGGATGCCGAGCAGGTGCACGCCGAGGCCGCGCAGGCCGGCCCGCTGGCCGATGCCACGGCCCGCCAGCAAGTGGTGGTGCAGGAGACGGAGATCGCCAAACTCGAGGCAGCCCGTCAGGAGCAACGCCTGAACGCGACGGTCTACAAGCAGGCCGACGCCGACGCGTACGCCAGGAGGGTGCAGGCCGAGGCCACAAAGGCCGCGGACATCAGCGCAGCCGAGGCCGGTGCGCGCAAGGTCGAGTTGGCGGCCCAGGCAGAAGCGACCGCGGCCGAATCCAGGGCCAAGGCCACCCGGACGACCGGCGAGGCCGAAGCCGCGGCGACCACCGCGCGTGGCGTGGCGACCGCGTCGGCGACCAAGGCGCTCGCGGTCGCGGAGGCGGACGGTATCGAAGCCCGTGCGCACGCGTTGTCGGCGAACCAGGACGCGGTGATCGCGCAACAGTTGGCCGAGCGGATGCCGGAGATCGTCCGGGCGGCTGCCGAGCCGTTCGCCCATGTGGGTCAGATGACGGTGCTGAACGGCGCCGAGGGCCTGAACTCCATGGTCGGCGGCATCATCGCCCAGGTCGGCACGCTGCTGCCGCAGCTGACGTCCGCGTTGGGGCGCCGGGAGTCGCAGTCGGGCAACTCGCAGTCGGGCAACTCGCAGTCGGGCAACTCGCAGTCGGGCGGCCCGCAGCCGATTGCCAATGGGAGTCCCGCGCTGCTCCCGCCGGCTCCTGAGGACGTCACGAATGCATCATCAGCCCAGCGATGATCTGGTCGGCAAGATCGGCCGGGTCACCGGGCGCATCGCGCCGGGTCAGATAGGCGAGGTGATGCTGTCGGTCCGGGGCGGTACCAGCGCCTATCACGCCTATCCGGCCGACGGCGTCACCGTGATCCCGGTGGGGAGCAGGATCCTGGTGGTCGAATACCGGCCCCCGCAGGCGGTCTACGTCGACAAGCTGCCGGCTTTCCTGGAATGACCGGCTTCCGGTGCTCGCACCGGTCGGCACTGCCGCTGCCAACCCACCCGGCGACGACCTTACGTGGCGTTTGGGTGATTCCTTGGCCTACGGTTACCCCTCCGCGCCCTCGACCGGGATCGGCTACGCATATCGGTTGATGTCGGCGCTTCTGAATTCCCATCCGGGAATTCAGCTCATCAACCTCGGGTGTCCGGGCGCGTCAACCGTGACGATGCTGAACGGCGGCGGACCGTGCGTGGGTAAGGGGCTGTACGAGCAGTACGGCAACTCGACCAACCAGCTGGACGCTGCCGTCTGGTTGCCGCAGCACAATCCGGGCGCGGTCAGCTATCTGACCATCGATATCGGTTCGAACGGTGTGCTGCCGTGCTTCAACACGGTGACACGTATCAACTTCCATTGCACAGCAAAGGCTTTCGGCAAACCAACAACTTCCAACTTCAGCATCGACCCCGATTCACAGCTCCCGATCAACGTCACCAAGATCTGCGCGCTGACCCTCCTGTGCCCGAAACCGCCCGGCTCCGCGGAGCCCAACATCCACCCGAACCGGGACGGGTATCAGCTGATCGCCGACACGTTCGCCCGGATGTTCCACGTGAGCTGATCCCTGTCTGCCGGTCAGGCATCGAGCGGGCTGGAGGCCACGGGAAGAGCCCGGTCGGTGGCGGCGGTCGCCAGCGCGCGATCGAAGGTCGGCAGGGGTGACGGTGTCTCCTCCGTGCGAGATCCGGTTCCAATGCCTGTGCTCCGGCCTGAACGAGGCGGATCAACAGCCGGGAGCGGCTCAACCGGCCAGTGCCGAGCCGCCTGATCGATGGCCCGCGCTTCGTCTGGCGTCTCGGTGATCTGGTGACGCGGTCTGTCGGTAGGCATCCAACCAAAGCGTCACCTCGCAGTAGTGGGTGGTACACCTGTGGCGTCAACTGGCCATCGCCATCACCAGGATGGCGATCAACGGGATCGCGATGAGGATGCCGCCGACCCACAACGGCAGGAGCAGGACGGCGACGAAACCGACGGGGATGACGATGGCGCTCATCGCGGCCCACCGGGTGGCTTTGCCGACCGTCCAGCCCGGCCGGTCGCGCAGGTCGTCGTACCAGAGCAGCACCAGGATCAGCAGCAGCACGGCCTCGATCGCGGCGCCGACCCAGTGCCACCCGTCCACCCGCTCAGGGTAGGTCGTGCGGACCCGGTGCACCGGTTCGAGCGACGTGACCCGATGGGTGCGGCCTCGTAGGTGCCGGCCGGGTCCTAGAGTCGTCGTCATGTCGACCCCCACGCGCCGGACCTTCGAGTACGCCACCGTTCCGCTGCTCATCCACGCCACCAAGGCCATCCTGGACAACTGGGGCGAGGACGGCTGGGAGCTGGTCCAGGTGGTGCCGGGCCCCAACCCGGAACAGCTGGTGGCGTACCTCAAACGGGAACGCGCATGACGGTGCGGGGCCGGCTCGCGGAGCTCGGCATCGTGTTGCCGGGCGTCGCCGCGGCGGCCGGTTCGTACGTGCCGACGGTGCGCACCGGTGATCTGCTGTTCACCGCGGGACAGCTGCCCTTCGTGGACGGTGCGCTGTCGGTGACCGGCCGGGTCGGTGCCGAGGTGAAGGCGGAGGACGCCAAGGGTTACGCGCGGATCGCCGCGCTGAACCTGCTCGCCGCAGTCGATGCCGCCGTCGGTCTCGACGCGGTGGTGCGGGTGGTCAAGCTGGTGGGTTTCGTCGCCTCGGCGGAGGGTTTCACCGGGCAGCCCGGCGTGATCAACGGGGCGTCCGACCTGATGGCCGAGGTCTTCGGCGAAGCCGGGCGGCACGTGCGGTCCGCGGTCGGGGTTGCGGAATTGCCGCTGGGCGCGCCGGTCGAGGTGGAGGGCATCCTGCAGGTGCGTTGAACATGGTGTTGCCACGGCAGGTGCTGGGCAGGACTACCGGGCGACGCGGAACAGCAGACTGGTCCGCTGGCCCGCTTCCCTGACGTCAGCTTGTCGAACCTGGTCTGCTGCGGGTTGCTGCTCTCCGGTAGGAACCGCAGTCCGGCGCCGAGCAGGATCGGCATCACGTCCACGCGCAGCTCGTCGACCAGGTCGGCCAGCAACAGCTGCCGGATGACGCTGGCGCCGCCGACCACCTGCACCGCCCTTTCCCCCCGCGACGATCTTCGCCGTGTCGCCCCGTTGTTGTCGCGTTGCTATCGGGGCTGACGTCGGCGGGCGGCAAGACTCATCGGACGACTTCACGTGGTGGGCTTCGGTTCACCGACCGGCGGCGGCCAGGGCCAGGTTGGCTCGGTGCACCCTCGCCATTCCCGGCAGCGCAGTGCGGTGGTCCGCCGGATCCGCACCTGTCAGCAGCGCATCGATGTAGCGGCGGTCCGCCTGCCAGCGGCGCATCGGTTCGTCACCCGCACCCGGGTGCCCGTGTCCTGGCACCACCACCGTGGCCTGCGCCGCGTACGGCCGGAGCGCGTCCAGCCCGGCGGCGTACTCCGCGAGCCCGGTCTGTTCGGGCAGCGGTAACTCGACGTCGCTGAACATGTCGCCGGCCAGCAGCACCCGCCGCCCTGGGATCCACAGCGCGGTGTGGCCCGGGGTGTGGGCGCCATGGACGATCATGTGCACCGCCGGCCCCGGCCACGGCACGCGATCGTCATCAACGGGTTGCACCCGTCCCACCAGCTCCCCCAGCGCAACGGGCCACGACGGACCCAGGGCCGCCACCAGCCGGTCGCGATGCGCTCCAGCAGCGCGGGCGGTCGCTCCGGAGGCCCACCGCGGGGCGCCACCGAAACGGGGGTGCCAGAGCAGGTGGTCGTGGTGGGCGTGGGTGGCGAGGCCGGCGTCGACGGTCAGGCCCGCCGCGGCCAGGTCCGCGGCGATCCAGTCGAGTTCGTCGGCTTCCCAGCTCGGGTCGACCAGCAACACCGACCGGCCGGAAACGATGACGGTGCTGGTGGTCAGCTCCCGACGGCTGGTGGTGACGCCGACGCCGTCTGCGACCCAGTCCCAGCTTCCGGCCATGGGTCACCCTAGAGCCACCGCCGGTCCGGATAGGTTGGTCCGATGGTTGATCCCGTCGGCATCGGACGTGAAGGAGCGTCCCCCACGCCCGCAGAGGATGTGAACCTGGCCGTGCCCGTGCGCCCGGCGGCCACGGTGATGCTGGTCAAGGACACCCCGGTCGGTCTGGAGGTGTTCGTGCTGCGCCGGGTGGTCGCGATGGCGTTCGCCGGCGGGATGACGGCGTTCCCCGGCGGTGCCGTAGACCCCGCCGACCACGACGACACGGTTGGGTGGTCCGGCCCCGATCCCGATTGGTGGGCAGCGCGGTTGGGGGTGGCGCGATCCACCGCTCGGGCGCTGGTGGTGGCCGCGGTCCGGGAGCTGTTCGAGGAGACCGGGGTGCTGCTGGCCGGTCGATCCGCCGTCGTGGGCCAGGACACGAGCCGCGACGAGCCCACCGGATTCGGTGCGGTGACGGACGTGGACCGGTTGGCCGTGCTGGAACGCCGGGTGTCGCTGCCGGCCGTGCTGAACCGCGCCGGTCTGCAGGTGCGGGCCGACCTGTTGCGACCGTGGGCGAACTGGATAACCCCGCCCGGCCGGACCCGCCGCTATGACACCTTCTTCTTCGCGGCCGCCATGCCTGCCGATCAGCATGCCAGGATGCTGACCACCGAGGCCGACCTCGGACAGTGGCGCGCTCCGCAAGGCCTGCTCGCCGAGTACGACGTCGGGGCGGTCCAGCTGATGCCGCCGACCGTTGCCATGCTCGCCGACCTGGCGGCCGCCGCATCGGTGCGGGACGTGATGACCGCACGGCGGGTCGTCACCCCTGTGCGCGTGCGCGAGCCCGTCCGCATCGAGCCCGGCGTCATGGATCGAAAGGGGTTGTCGTGAGCGCGTTATTCGGCTCCGTTCGTCGGCTCACCGAGTGCGCCTCGGTACTGCTCGCGCCCAATCCCGGGCCGATGACGCTGGACGGCACCAATTCTTATCTGCTCTCGTCCACGGGGTCGGCAGCGGCGATCGTGGTCGATCCCGGACCCGACGAACCCGATCACCTGGCGGGGTTGGCCGGCGCCGGACCGGTCGAGTTGATCTTGATCACCCATCGGCACCACGATCACTCCGCGGGTGCGCTCGCGCTCGCGACGATGACGGGAGCTCCCATCAGGGCCGCGGACCCGGCCCACTGCGTCGACGGTGCACCGCTGCGCGACGGCGAGATCGTCCGGGCCGCAGGGGTTTCCCTGTCCGTGCACGCCACCCCGGGGCACACCACCGACTCGGTGTGCTTTCTGCTGGCCGAGGACGGGCTCACCGGTTCAATCCTCACCGGCGACACCATCCTCGGGCGGGGCACCACCGTCATCGCTCACCCGGACGGGCGTCTCGGGCCGTACCTGGATTCGCTGCGCGCACTCGCGACGCTCGGCGACTCGCTGGTGCTGCCCGGCCACGGGCCGGCGCTGCCTGACCTGGCCGCGCTGTCCGGGCAGTACCTGGAGCACCGGGAACAGCGGCTCGCCGCGATCCGTGGGGCGCTGGACGTCATCGGTCCGGGTGCCTCCGTGCAGGCCGTCACCGACGCCGTCTACATCGGCATCGACCCGTCCGTGCGTCTTGCGGCGGAACGGTCGGTGGCGGCGCAGCTGGACTACCTGCGGGAAGAGCGCGAAGCTGGCGCCGGTGGGCCCTGACCGGGCCCTCCGGACCATCAGGCCAGGCCTGCTCGGGGTGCTGCCGATGCTGTCCTGCCCGCAGTGCGCCGAGGCGCTCACCGAGGTCGGAGACAGCGTCGTGGGATGCCCGGGCGGTCACCGCTTCGACGTGGCCAGGCAGGGCTATCTGTCCTTGCTCGGGTCGCGGTCACGCACCGACACCGGTGACTCGGCGGACATGGTTGCCGCCCGTGGGCAGTTCCTGGGCGCGGGCCACTACGGGGTGATCGCGCGCGCCGTGGCCGAGCGGGCCGCGGCCGGGCCGGTGCTCGAAATCGGGGCCGGGACAGCGTATTACCTGGCCGCGGCCGTCGACGCCGTGGTCTCGCCCGATGCGGTGCCGACCGCCGTGACGATCGGGTTGGCGCTGGACTCGTCGCGGTACGCGGCCCGGCGGGCGGCCGCCGCGCATCCCAGGATCGGGTCGGTGGTCGCCGACGCCTGGTCCGCCCTACCGGTACTGACCGGCGCAGCTGCCACGGTGCTCAGCGTCTTCGCGCCGCGGGATCCCGCCGAGGTCGCCAGAGTGCTCGCACCCGGCGGAAGGCTTGTCGCCGTCACCCCGCAGCCGGACCACCTGGTCGAGATCCGCGGGCCGCTGCACATGCTGACGGTCGACGAGGGCAAACCGGAGAGGCTGGCGGCCGCTTTCTCCGGCTGGCTGCGGGTGGTGGACCGGGCCGATGTGCGAGCCGAGATGCGTGTGACGCGAACCGATGTCGGGGCGCTGGTGCTGATGGGGCCGTCCGCCCGGCACGTGCAGGCGAGCGAGCTGGCCGCGAACCTTGACACATTCGAGGACCAGACGGCGGTGACGCTGGCGGTGACGATCAGCGTCTTGGAACGCTGACTGGTCGCACCGGGTCAGGACGAGTCGGGTGTCGCAGGTCCGAGTGTGCGCCCGAGGAACTCCAGTTGGGCGTTCCAGGCCCGTCGCTGCGCGCTGGCGATGCCGTCCGGGGTTCCCCCGGAGATCAACCCGTCGCTCCGATCCACGGTGGTCGGCGTCGCCGGTGGCCGCAGGAAATGCCCGGCCCCGGCGATGGTCAGCAGGGTGTCACCCGGCCGATCACCCGTTGCGGCTCGCCGGGCGATCAGCGAGCGGGCCATTTCCGCGGACGGCCAGATGGCGTCGGCCTCGCCGGCGATGGTCAGCAGCGGAGCGGTGATGTTCTGCACCGGGATCGCCGCCCTGGTGACGGCTTCGGCGTCGCGGTGCGGTTTGGCGTAGGCGTCCCACAGCCGCACGGCTCTCGACCGCGGCAGGCCTGGCAGGTGACTGGTGATCGCGATGCGCAACAACTGGCCCATCAGCACCCGGCCACGGATCGGCAGCCACGGCAGGGGTTGCCCCGCCCGGGTGAGCGACGACAACTTCGGCGGACGTCCACCCGCACCCAGCGCCTGCCACACGACGTCTGTGGGCGAGGTAGCGATCACGGCGCTGACCTGCGGCGCATCCGGGCCGCTCAGCGCGCTGAGCGCCAGCGCCGTGCCGACCGAGACCGCCCAGACCGCTACCGCATCGGAGTCGACCTGCTCCAGCGACCGGAAGGCGGTCAGCGCGTCGTGCACGACCTCGACCGGGATCTCCCGGAACGAGGTGGCCAATCCGGGCGCCTGCATGTAGGCCATCACGGCCGTGGGATAACCGTGCGAGGCCAGCAGCGCCGCTGTCGGCTCCATCGCGGCGCGCCCGGTGGACCCCGGGACGATCAGCACCCCCGGACGCCGCCCGGTGGTGTGCGCCGGCAGGTACCCGCTGGCGAGCCAGCCGCCCCCGCGCAGCTCCTGACGCCCAAGGGCGCGGCCGTAGTCGCGGAGGATCGACACCTGCGAGGAGGCAGTCGGTGTGGCGGCGCGGGCGATGCACCGCCAGGTGCCGTCAGGCGCGGTGAACGCGACGGGCACCTTCCGCTGGTCGGTGAACCGCATGCTCGCGAACGGCGCGTCCAGGTCGCTGATCTGTAGCGTCCCGTCCTCACCGACGACGTAGTCCTGCACCGACTGCCAGGCGTGGCCGGCGGCGTCGTTGCCCAGCACGGTCAGCTGCACCGTGCTGCCCGGTTCGACGTCCTCGACGCGCCACCTCGGCGGGCGATCCACCAGGCTGCGAGCCGGATCCGGGATCAGCCTCATCGTCGAACCCCCGGGACGGCGGTCGTCAGCGTGCCCGTCTGGACAGTCGCTCGGCGTCCAGCAACACCACGCTCTTGCCTTCCAGGCGCAGCCAACCGCGGTGGCCGAAGTCAGCCAGTGCCTTGTTCACCGTCTCCCGCGAGGCGCCGACCAGCTGGGCGAGCTCCTCCTGGGTGAGGTCGTGGGTGACCCGCAGGTGCGCGCCCTCCTGCTGGCCGAACTGCCGGGCCAGCTGCAGCAGCGCCTTGGCGACCCGGCCAGGCACGTCGGTGAAGATCAGGTCGGCCAGTGCGTTGTTGGTGCGGCGCAACCGCCGGGCCAGCACCCGCAGCAGCTGCTCGGCGATCTCCGGGCGTTTGTTGATCCACTCCCGCAGCGCGACCCGGTCCATGGTGGCCAGCCGCACGTCCGTGACCGCGGTCGCGGTCGAGGTGCGTGGTCCCGGGTCGAAGACCGTCAACTCGCCGAACATGTCGGACGGACCCATGACCGCGAGTAGGTTCTCCCGGCCGTCCGGGGAGTGCCTTCCCAGCTTGATCTTGCCCGACAGGATGACGTAGAGCCGGTCGCCGAGCTCGCCTTCGGAGAAGATGGAGCTGCCCCTGGAGTACTCGACGATCTCCATGTGCGAACCGAGCGCAAGCGCCGCATCCGGGTCGACCCCCTGAAAGATCCCGGCCTTTGCGAGCGTTTCTTCCACTCTGTCCTCCTGACGACA
>JADGOY010000248.1 GCA_017882715.1 Nakamurella sp.
ACCAGGTGCCACGCGGCGAGGGTTTCCAGCGCCTCGTACACCGCGCGCCTCGACAGCCCGGTCGTCGCGGTCAGGTCGAAGCTGCGCATGGCCTCCCACGATGCAGAGTCCGCGCCAGAACGGGATGAGGATCGGCGGCAGGACCCCAGCCACTCGCCGTCGCCGTCGAGCTGCGTCGCGTGCCAGCGCCAATCGAGAGGCCGTGACGCGACAGTCAAGTTTCCAAAGCTTGCGCCGTCGAACCCTTTCGGGACGCGATATCGAACCCAACTTCAGGGACACGTGACCCGGCTCGGCGACCGGCACCCAACACTCTTCGGCGCCCACGTCCCAGAACCAAGGTTGCGAGCTATTGTCGGATTCCTACAGATCAGGCCCAAACCTGGTCGAATCGCGGCCGCGGCGGCGGGACGGGGCTTTAGTCCGAACTTACGTGATCTTGGTACTGCCGAAATGCCTGCTGACCTGGGGACATGTCAAAGTTGATCCGGCGGCGTTCTGTCTACAGCACGAGGGACCGGCACGGCGAATGCGCCGCGCCGGTGGGGATTTGACCTCTGAACACGTGCCTCAGGAATGAGCCAGTCGAAACGTTCTGCCTACATCCAGACCGTCTCTGAGCACGTTTCCCCAGGTCACGGCATGGATTCATGCAACACGCCGACGTAAGTTCGGTTTAGTGGAGCCGTACGTGTCCTGGCCGATCGCCTTCACGGGTGGCGCAGTCCTGGAGTTCATTGAGGTGCGCCCGCCCCCGGGTGGCCGCCACGGCGGATGGGCCATCTCGCCGCCACCAGCCAGCACACCGACCCCGAGAGCAGCCCGATGGCCGCCCCCCCGACCACGTCGACGGGCCAGTGCGCCCCGATATACAGGCGATTGAGCGCCACGAGAGCCGCGACGGCCACCCCGACGACTCGTTGCGGCCAGGTCAGCCAGGGCCATAGCGCCGTGACAAGGCCGACGACGACGCTCGTGTGGGCCGACGGGTAGGCATTCCCGTACGGGTCCTTGGGGTAGCCATGGACGTCCAGCCCGGGGATCGACGCGGTCGGTCTGGCTTGGCCGGCGACCCGCTTGAGGATCTGGGTGATCACCTCCGAGAGTACGAAGCTGATCACTATCGCCCTCAGCACCTCCCACCGGGACTTACCCCGGGCCGTGAACATCATCCAGCCAAAGAGGGCGAGCGCAACCACGGCCAACGGCACCGGACGGAAGAGCGAATTCGTTACGGCCAGAACGGCCCCGAGCGGCTGCGGCGGATCATTGATCCACTTGACGAAACCGGTTTGGACTTCAGCTGCCCCCGGTTGTAGCGCCAACCAGTACGACGTCGCGATCACGAGCACGGACACCGATGCCAGCACCCAGGACGTGACGGGCCCAGGCACGGCCGACACCCCGCGGGAGTTGCGCCGATCCAGGGCCCCCGACCCCCGCTGTTCCTTCATGCGCCCACAACTTACACACGGCCGCCCTTCGAATGCCTGAGCTGATTCCCTATGGGGGTTGGGTTGTCAAGAGGGGTGTCCGCGGGCTGGGCATCGCCGATTGACCCCCGGGCGCTGATTCCGTTCCACCAAGTTCTGCGGGCTGCGTCTTGGCATCGAGATCGCTTGCAGGGTAGGTGTTTCACGTTCAGTGGTTGACTGCGGCCCGACTGTCGTGTCGGGTGGGCGCCGGTTCCACTTGCGGAGTTTAGGTTTTCGACTCGCTCAGACCAGAAGGGGTCTGGGGTTCAGGTGAACGCGATGCGGATCCGATACCAGGCTTGGCTGATCTGGGCCCGACCGCCAGGCGCTCGCCTTCATGGTCATGGCTGTCATCCACCGCCGTCATTTGGATGCCGCGAAAACCTCGCCCCACGGCGCATCCGCCGCACGTCAAGCCCGGGCTGGTGAGTAGGGTCATTTGGTGCTCAAGACGTGGCGTCGCCTGATGACCGTCAAGCTGCTGGCTCTGTCAGCGGTGGGGCTGGTCGCCATCGTGGCGCTGGTAGCGATTGGGTTCTGGCACCGCCGTCAATTGGATGCCGACATGGAAAGCCACGGCGAACATCGGGCCGAACGTTGGGGGCCCGACGCCAGGCCGTTCACGGTGCGAGGCGAACGTGCAGAGCAGGACGCCTTCAGAGGTGAAGGCTCGTCCAGCCATGGCGAGTTTGCTGGTGGTCCGGACATCGACTGATCCGCCGAAGCGTCAGGTAAACCGCATCCGTTTCGGGGATCACCAGGCCACGGAGGTTGAATTCCTCGCCTTGAGGAGCATCGACGGGCCCCTGATCGAGCCTCGCAACGACTTCAGGCGCGACATCTTGGATGATTCGCCGCCCATGGTGATCGTGATTCGCGCATCCGCTGTCCTTGCGCCGACGATGTCGATGAGACTGCCGCCGACGTTGCCCTGCCACCGCCCTGTGGGGTGGATTCGTCCAACGATCATCATGAGGACGCACGAGCCGTTTGGCAGCAGACCGTCGGGAGTGCCGCGATGAAGTTCCAAGTCTGGGCCTGCGATCTGGATGGCCAAGAGTTCGACGAGGACAGCAGTTACACCATCCACCCCGTGATGACGGGTGTGCTGACCATCCATTGGGCCGACGGGCGGGCGTCCCATTACTCTCCCGCAGCCTGGCAACGCATCGAGGATCAAATCAGCGGCCCCGTATCAGGATCAGGGTGTGATTTGAGGTGTCCCCGTGGCCGGGTTTCGCGGCTGGCCGTGGCTGGGGACCGGGTCGGGTGGGCTACGACCGGGTCGGGTGGGCTACGACCGGGTCGGCCCGTGAATGGGACGCTAGGTGAAGGCACTCGTTCCTTGCCCACCGCGCCACTTACCTTGTAAGCGGACAATCCGGTCCATGACGATGACTGATCCCGACGACGGGCTGGCGCCGTGTGATATTTGCGGAGCGCCGGTGGAGCTTGTGACCGTGGGCCGTCGACGAGCGCGGCAGTTCGAACGTGACATCGCCGAGGCCTGGGGCTCGGATATTCCCGTGCGCGAGTTCCAGTGCACGGTGGACAAGAGCCACCGGCTGGCGTCCCGCATCTGATCCATGCCCAAAGCTGGCGGGAGCCCCGTTGGGACCTACCCAACTGGGCTCTGCCCAGGCACAGCGTCAAGCGCCACCGTTGACCGGATGACTATCCCAGTTCCAAGGAAGTGGGATAGTCATCCTCACTCCACCAATCGAGGGCCAGACCACCGTCGAGGACATGTCCCTGACGCGAAACCCCTTCCGCCACAGGCGATCCCGTGGACCCGCTCCAGGGAAAGGGCATTCTCTACCGGTTCCCGCCCGCCGCCGCCCGGGCCCGTGGCGCAGCCCAGACGAGCCGGGCCGGGCCGCGCCGGACCGGATGCGACATCGCGTCGGAAGCGGGGAGAGCTGACGATCCCGGCTGGAGCGGTCGGTTGCCACTCGCGTGAGCGTCCGCATCCGCGAGGCTGCCGTCGCTGCCCTACCCGGACCCCGGGGTCTCGTCGGTCGCCGTGCCGGGTGGGCCAGATGCGCTGCGGATCCGGCTACCGGCGCCGGTCACGCACAGTCATAGCCGGACGGAGGACGACAGACCCATCCGAACGTGACACAGTCGGCTTTCCGTGAGAGTCATCCGAGGATCACGCGGGTGGTTGCCCAGCGGGGGTGCCGGGAAGGTGGGCCGCGGTGCCGAGTTACCGGCGAAGGAAACACCCTCTTCACCGCGCACGGACGAGCCGGCCTGAGCCGATGGGCGCCCGACCGGGTTGCTCCACGCCGGACCCGGATCGGGTGCCATGATCGCGGTGACGCCCAACCGTCGCCGGCAACGCGGCGATCGGGCCGATGACGCCGCCGCAACCCAGGACGTGTGGAGGGTCCTGGTCCGAGCCAGAACCGACGGTGCTCACGGTGCGTCGGCGGCCGCGCGGGACGCGGTGTTCCGGTGGTACCTGCCGATGGCCCGGGCGTTGGCCAACGACCCGAGACCGGAGGGCCGGCCGGTTGATCCGGCCACCGCCGAACAGGCCGCTGAACTCGGTTTGGCGCAGGCCGTGCTCGGCTGGCGGCGCCCGGACAGCCACGGGTTCGAGGCATTCGCCCTCGCCGCGGTGGGAGCGCGGCTGCGATGTCTGCCGACCGCCCACCCCGACGACCCTGCACCCGGCTGAGGGCGACAACCCCTCACCCGGCCCCGACTCGGCGGCGATCCCGCGGCGACCGGGAAGTATTCGTTCCAGGGAAGGCAGCGATGACCGGCTCCGCGACGTTCCTGCCCACCGGTCACCGGGATCTGGCGCGCCCGGTGTCGACCTTCGACGCGGCGCGGTGGGTGGACCGGCCGACGGGCGCCGTCGCGCGGGACGTCATGAACCGCGATCCGGACCGGGTCGCGGGTAGCGACACCCTGATGGAGGTCGCCGGAACGATGAGGGCCCTGCTGGTGGCATTCCTGCCGGTCTGCGACCAGAACGGCGACTTGCAGGGCATCATCGCACTGCGCGATCTGCACCACGCCACCGGCCGCGGCGAACCCGCCGGGGCCACCGCGGCCTGGCTCGCGCGGGAACCGGCGGCCACCATCGGTGTCGATGACTCCGTCGCGCACGTCCGCGTCCTGATGGCCGAGCAGCGGATGTGGCTGTTGCCCGTCCTGGAGCGGCGCCGCCTGGTCGGCGTCATCTACTACGGCACCGTCATGGCCTCGCCCATTCGCGGCAACCGGTTGGGCTGCGCTCTACGCCGGTGAGGAATCGCGAGCCGCCGCAGCGGGCTCGGCGGCCACCGCGGCGAGCAATTCCTGCATTCGGTTGGGGACGTCCCCAGGTACCCCGCGGCACGCCTTCTGCGCCGTCAGACGGTCGCCGCGGCCTCGGAGCGGGTCGGGCCATCCCGGCGTGCTGCTGGTCCACCTCCACAAACGAACAGCCGAGTCGGTTGCCGTGCGATGAGCTGGTGATCCGACGTCGGTCTCCATCACCGCGGATCACTTGGCGTTGTTGCCGCCCGTCTCGCCGGTGGTGAATGGCTCATTTGATCTCGGTGCTGCTCGCGC
>JADGOY010000249.1 GCA_017882715.1 Nakamurella sp.
GGGCCGGGCGTTGGGGGAGACCATCGCGGTGGCGTTGGTGCTGAACTCCGGGTACGTCATCAACTGGCATCTGACCGAACCCGGCGGCGACACGTTCGCGTCCACCATCGCGTTGAAGTTCGGTGAGGCCGGCAGTTCCCCGGTGGCGATCGCCGCGTTGATCGCCGCCGGCCTGTTCCTGTTCGTGATCACCCTGGTGGTCAACACCGCCGCCCGGATTGTCATCGCCCGCAGGAAGGAGTTCACGGCATGAGCGAACCCGGGCTTCCCACCGCCCCGACAGTCACCCCACCCGCCCCGTTCAGCGGCCGCCGCCGCGCCGTCAGCACCTCGGCGCTGGTCGGGGTGCGGTTGCCGTCCTGGGCGCCGTACGCCGCCGGCGCCGGCGCGATCGGGGTGGCGCTGGGTCTGAAAGCGTTGTTCGGCTGGGAGGGCTGGGGCACCTCGTTCTGGACGGCTGCGGTGCTGTTCGTGATCGGGTTCACCGCCTGGTCGTTCTCCGTGGAGGGCCGCCGCCGCGCGAAGGACCGGTTCGCCTCCACCCTGATCTACGCCTCGTTCGTGGCCGCGGTGGTGCCGCTGCTGCTGATCTTGTTCTACATCGGCGTCCAAGGCTTCAGCGTGTTCTCCTGGGACTTCTTCACCGCGGACATGGCCGGCGTGACGAGTCGGCAGGAGGGCGGTGGGCTGTACCACGCGCTGATCGGCACGCTGGAACTGGTCCTCATCGCGTCGGTGATCGCGCTGCCGATCGGCATCTTCACCGCGATCTACCTCGTCGAGTACGGCCGCGGGACATTCGCCCGCGCGGTCACCTTCTTCGTCGACGTGATGACCGGGGTGCCCTCCATCGTCGCGGGCCTGTTCATCTACACCTTCCTGCTGCTCGGCTTCGGGATGCGGCCCTTCGGGTTCGCCGGTGCGCTCGCGTTGGCCATCTTGATGATCCCGGTCGCGGTCCGGTCCTCCGAAGAGATGCTGAAGCTGGTGCCCCGGGAACTGCGGGAATCCTCCTACGCTCTGGGCGTCCCCAAGTGGCGGACCATCCTCAAGGTCGTGCTACCGACCGCGATGTCCGGGCTGATCACCTCGTCGCTGCTGGCGATCGCGCGGATCACCGGCGAGACCGCACCGCTGATCCTGCTGGTCGGATACACCACACGGGTCAACTACAACCCCTTCTCCGGTGACATGGCCACCCTGCCGATGATGGTGTGGGACCAGATCGGCAAACGCGCTGGGACCACGTCCAGCGACCTGACCACCGCTCGGGCCTGGGGCGCGGCGCTCACCCTGGTCCTGCTGGTGCTGATCCTGAACATCGGTGCTCGGCTGCTGGCCCGACTGTTCCGACCCAAGGCCCAGTAGGAACCGATCCTGCCGTCGCCCTGTTTGCCTGGACCGGTTCCTCCTACTCCACCCGAAAGTGCTGGATTGACATGGCCAAGCGCATCGACGTCGACGACTTGAACGTTTACTACGGCAGTTTCCTGGCGGTCGAGGGAGCCTCGATCAACATCGCGCCGCTGAGCGTCACCGCGTTCATCGGACCGTCCGGATGCGGGAAATCCACCGTACTGCGGACCCTCAACCGGATGCACGAGGTGATCCCCGGTGGCCGGGTCAGCGGCCAGGTACTGCTGGACGGCGAAGACCTGTACGGACCAGGGGTCGACCCGGTGAACGTCCGCCGCACCGTCGGCATGGTGTTCCAAAAGGCCAACCCCTTCCCCACCATGTCGATCTACGACAACGTCATCGCCGGCTACAAACTCGCCGGCGCGCGGAAGTCGAAGGACGAGATGGACGACATCGTGGAACGCTCACTCGCCGGCGCGAACCTGTGGGAAGAGGTCAAACACCGCCTCGCCCGGCCCGGCGCCGGACTGTCCGGCGGCCAGCAACAACGGCTGTGCATCGCCCGCGCGATCGCCGTCGAACCCTCCGTGCTGCTCATGGACGAGCCCTGCTCCGCGCTCGATCCCATCTCCACCCTCGCCATCGAGGACCTGATCAACGACCTGAAGAACAGCTACACCATCGTGATCGTCACCCACAACATGCAGCAGGCCGCCCGCATCTCCGACCGCACCGCCTTCTTCAACCTCGCCAGCGTCGGGCAACCCGGCAAACTCATCGAGTACGACGACACCTCCAAGATCTTCTCCAACCCCAACGAAAAAGCCACCGAGGACTACATCTCCGGCCGCTTCGGATAGCAAAAGGTGACCACCTAACGACGGCGAGAAACCCGAACCCGGATCGGATCCGGTCATCGAACAGGGAAGCGATCTACCGGTGGCGTCGAATCTCGGTATTGCTTCTACGCAGGCCTCCCACAACTGGGTGAGGAAAGCCCAAGTGGACGCGGGCACCCAGCCGGGGACGACGACTGAAGAATCTGCAGAGATCCGTAAGCTCAGATCGGAAAATCGGGAGCTACGGGCGCGCCAACGTTATCGGGGCCGGTTTGCGGTGTTGGCAGGCTAACCGGGGTGTTGTGTTGTTGACGGTGTCGGTGACGCGGGTGACGCCGAGCCTTGTGGTGGATCAGACCGCGGACGTCCCTTCCGGCGCGGCTACGGTGCCACAGCGCCATGGCCAGGGCGTCCAGGGGCAGGTCGATGCGCATGGTCCGGGCGAGCCGCCGTGGACGAGCATCCGGGAGAACACGTCGATCGCGAACGCGACGTAGGTTGCCAGGGCCAGCGGCGGTCGTCGCGCCGGGTCAGGGTATCGATCACGTCGTCGGCCAGGATCCGTCCGACCGGCCGTTCCTGCCCCGTCGACGACCAGGATCGAGGACCCGCGGTTGTCCGTCATGGTGGCCACGACGTCTCTCAGCCCGGTGCCGGTTGGCACGGTGGCCGGCCACGGCGGTCACCAATTCGGCGATCGAGCCGGCCGGGATCGACACCCGGTGGACGGACCGGCTTACGGCCGCAGCCTGTGCGACCGGCGGTCGCCCGGGATGGTTGCCGGCGGGCTCCAACAACGCGCAAACGAGAACCCCACCCGCTGTAATGCCATACCGCGACCACCGGCTGACTGCGCAACCCGCCTCGGTGCGTCCGTTTCGCGTCCGTGGCGATCTACCGGGGCCGTCGGGTCCGGGCATCTGTCCACGTCCACCACACAGCAGGACACGTCGATGAGGGCAGGGTGTACGCGCCGTCACCCCGGCCGCCGCGCGACACTGGACCACGAGGCGAAGGTCATGCTTCATCTGGCAAAGCGGCTCGTTGGTTGACATTTCGGATCGCCGCTCAGCCCAGCACCAGGGCGAGAACCGCCAGCACGGGTGTGGCAATGCTCCACCAGGTGACGACAGCGAGCGGCACGGCGCCGAGAACCAGGACCGCGACCGCCGCCGCGGAGAATCGGGGGGCCAAGAACGACCGCGGCAAGGATCGCCAGGCCACCGGCCAGGCCCCACACCCGGTCCCATCCGTGTGCCGCGGCTCCGACCCAGAGGTAGAGCAGCGCGACGATCGTGACCAGCACGACGGGCCAGGTCCGCCGCAGCGTTCTCGTTCATGGAGCATCCCTCAGCAAATGTCAGGTAGTGACGACGTCGCAGGCGGGGCGGCGGGGGCTGGGCGGCGGGGCCGCGGTCGGGTATCCGATCCGGAACGTCATGATCGCGTGGCTGTCGACGGGGGAGCAGCGCCGCCGCTGCGTCGCCGAACTCGGGCGGCAGCCCGGCGGACACCTCTCGGTCGATGCGTTCGGGGATCTGGCACAGCGGTTGCATGGCCAGTCCGTCGACCGTTGCCGCCGATGCATGCGCTGCCAGACCCGGCCGGTCTGCAGGCGTTGGGCCGGGTCGTGCGGGTCGCGCACGGTCAGTGCACCGAACGCGGCCGCGGTGGGGACTGGCTGTCGCGGGTGCCGGTCAGCCAGCCGCTGTTGTTCTGCTCTTTGGGACACCGGCAGCTGTTTGGCCAGGGCCCGGATGAGGTTGGACTGGCCGGACGGGTCGATGGTGATTCCGTCCTTGAGGTCCTGGATGTCCTGCCAGTCGGTGCGGCACCAGCGGTAGTCGTCCGCGGCCTGTTTGCGGGTCGGCGATGATGGCCTCGATAGTCAGGTCGCTGAACGCGCGTTTCTGTTCGTCGGTGGTGAACCAGACGACCTCGGTGCCGGGCACGTCGACCAGGGCACCGAGCGCGTCGAGTTGCTGGCTGGTCACCGACCGGGTCGTGTCATAGGCCCGCGGTCGGTGCGCCTGGGGGTGATGGCGTCGAACAGCGGCGACCGAGACGGTGTGGTCGGGTCAGGGTGACCGTCGCGATGTGGGTGGCATCGGCCGGGTCCGGCACCAGCACAACGTTCGCGGTCAGGCCGGTGGCTCCGGCGACCGCGACCACGCCGGCCCCCAGGCCGAGGAACTGCAGGACAGTTCGCCGGGACACCGACCGCGCAACCGCCGAGTGGTCGGTGGGTTCACCCACATCCGTCTGCATGTCGAAAGGTCCCCTTCCTGGCACTGAAATAGGGGCGGCGGGCCTGCTCACAACGATCCGGGCCCTACGCGAAACGGCCGGCGCGGAGCCTGGATGCGATGCGCCTGGGCTGGCTTCTGGATGTCACCCTGGCCGATCAAGCGCGGAACCTCGGCGGTTGGGGCCCTGTGTGGCGGCGGCCCGGCCACACCGACCCGCCCTCTTGAGAAGAAACGACACAAGCGGCAAGGACTCAATCGAAAGGACCGGCGTCAACAGCGGACAGCCAAGGCACGTCGAGCGACCGAAAGCCCACAGGTCACCGGGACCCCGGCCGACCGAGTCAGCTGACGGGCGGGATGCCAGGATGATCGCCCCCCCCCGGCGCCCAAAGTTCACCTCGTGGTCAGCGCTCTCTTGTCGCAGGGCCCGCGCACCCACCAGGCTCGGGTGATGAAACCTCTTACCCGCCTTGGCGTCCTGGCTGCTGCCGCCGCGTCTGCGATCGCCTACATCCGTGCTGTGCGTCCTTGGCAGCTCACCTGGGGCGCGACGCCTGAGGAGGTGTGCCGGCCGCTGCCCGGCGAT
>JADGOY010000250.1 GCA_017882715.1 Nakamurella sp.
TCCGGTGTAGCCCAGGGCGCGTAGGGCGAGCGCGATTGCGGCAGCCACCGCGGTGGGCATCTCGGTGAGCGGGACTCCGGATAGCTCGGCGCTCTGAAGCCCGCCTAGCACGAACCACGCGGCGACACCGGTGTCGGGGACTGCGAACACTCCTTCAGCCAGACCCTGATCGATGATGCGCTCGATGATCGAGACGAGCCGGGGCGTCAGTTGCTCGGCAAGGCGGTCGTGGAGCGCGCGGTTGCCCGCGCGGTGCATGATCTCGATGAGCTCGGTCGCGTCCGGGTCAGACGTGGAGTCACTCAGTTGGTCGAGCAGGGCGAGGAACTTGTCGACGGCCGAGCGCTCTGGCATCGCGACCACGCGCTCGATGCCATCGACCATGATGTCCGCGATCCGTTCGGCAGCGGCCACACGACGTCATCCTTCGACTTGAAATAGAGGTAGAACGTGCCCTGAGCTACACCGGCCGCCTTGACGATGTCGCTCACGGCGGTGTTCGCGATGCCTCGCTCCGCGAATGCGGCGGTAGCAGCCGAGACGATCTCGGCGCGGCGGGCTTTCGCGGTCCATGGTGCTGGCCATCTGGACTCCAGACTTACCAGGGGTACGGCCCCCGCACGTGAATGACTGTCAGTCAGTCAGTCTCTCGGAGCCGGGCGTGGTCACGGCATCGGCCGAGAGGGCGAGCCCGGGAAGAAGTCGTGACCGTCACCGGGCAAAGTTTCACCACCGCCCCGGGCAGATCCTCATGGCCGTTGACAGCGCCTCAGTCCTCCACGTACCGAGGTTAGGGCCAGTGGCACGAAAGGTGTTGGTGCGCCTTACCGTCCAGGCGGGTGAGCAGTTGTCCCGTCAAGAGCGTACCGATCCTTGCCTCAACCGGTGGGCCGTAAGAGGACCGCAAATAGCACTGGCCTGGCTCGTCTCTTGCCCGTCGGGGCTGCCACACACCCACAGATCACGCGGTGGCCGTCCTCGTCTCGGCTACGACACGCCCGTCAGGCTGGGCGCCGGGCCGTGAACCACGACTGCGGGCCTCAACTGATCCGCGATGGGCTAGCGTGGATTCTGCTGACGAGTGCGGCATACCGGGCTTCAGGCGCTGCCAAGTCAGTCTCATCCGGCCCGCGGGTGGGTCACGTTCGACGGGGCGGCGATTTGAAGGTGCGGAATGCCTGCTGCCCTCGGCTCTCGCTGAACCGGCTGTAGGTTTGAGCGGCCGACAGGGCGAGACGGCACGAGCCTCGGGTGGACTTGGCGGCGTGACAACCCTTTGGGGCGCGTGATGGCTGATGTGAGGCCGTGGCTGAACCACAACGGCCTGGCCGTGTATCGCATCGCGGTGGGTGAACCGATCGTCTTCATGCCCGGGCCACACAGGTTCGAACGGGTGGGCCTTGCAGGCGCCGACGCCCTGATCGCCGGCCTGGTCAAGCTCGGCCGCCAGGTGCTCACCTTCGACCCCCCGGGCTCGGGCCTGTCCACGCGGGTTGCCAGACCCGGGCTGACGGAGATGCACACCTGTGTCGATGAGGTCTTGGCGTGCGCGGGACTGTCGGAACCGGTCGACTTCATCGGGCACAGCATGGGCGGCCTGGTCACCCTGGCTTACGCCCTGGAACGGCCGGCCCGGGCGCGGCGGATCGTGCTGGTCGGAACCGGATCCGGCAGACCGGCGTACACGAAGGCGCCTGGTGCGTTGTGGAATGCCGGTCATCCCGGCTTTCGACGGATGGCGATGCTCGGAATCCTCCAGCAAGCCTGGCCCGCGCGAGGCCCCGAGCGCGTGTTGAACAACCTCATCCAGGAGGAGTCGTTCGTCGACCGCGGTCTGGCCGATCATCGCCAGGTCGGGTGGCGCGATTGGTTCCGGGCCCGCGAAGGGTGGGCCGGCTGGCATTGGCAGGCGCGAAAACTGGACTACTCCCATCGTCTGACGGAAATCACGGCGCCCTGTCTGATCCTGTGCGGACGGCACGACCCACAGTTCCCGTTGGCGTGCTCGGAGCAGCTGGCCCAGGGGATCCCTGACGCACACCTGGTCGTTTTCGAGCACAGCGGGCATTCGCCGTTCATCGAGGAGCCTGCCGCTTTCTGGGCCGCGGTAGACCGCTTCGTGGGTTGACGTCCTGGCCCCAGCCGCGATGCCAATCGTCGTGCCGTTTCGAAATCGGGCACCGAATGGCCATCCCCTGCGAGACGATTTCGATCAAGGCCGCGACGGACCGAGACGAGGCCGCCTGTCCTATTTGCAGGTCGGCATGCGGGACAACAAGGGTCGCCGAAGCCACCGGGCGTGCGGTCGGTGCCGCCGGCATTATGGTCCGGGTCGGCGAACTTGGGGAACCATACAGGTGCGCAGCGCGGTCTGGTCCGACACCGGCTCGGCGTCCGGATCGATGTGGGTCGATGTTCCTGCGCTGGTACTCCCGGTGCTGGACATGGGTGAGCAGGTCAGCAGCATCGAGGTCACCATGCCGCCCGGGCCGTCTGCCGGGGTGTGTTCCCCGCGCTGCTGGATGGCGCGGGCTGATACCAGCCCTGTCCGCGCAATTGGACCGCAAGCATCCGCACGCCCTGCTCGACATCGACAACACCGCCGACCGGCGGCTCAACCGGGCAGTCCAGGTGGCCGGCTACCTGTTCTGTGTCGAAGTCGCGCCGACGGATCGGAGTTCCCTCATCAAACTTCGGGTCGACGACAACCAGCTGGTCGCGGCCGTCATCGGTGACACCGACTGGGCGAATGAAATCGATCGATCCGATGGGATGGCAATGCTCGCGGCCTGGGAACACTCCCGAGATCGAGTAGCCGCCTCGGACGGCGCGGTGAACCTGGAACGCAACGAGTCCGGCATGACGGTCACCGCCGTCATCCCGCTGGACCCGCCAGCGGTCGCGAACCGGCCATGGCCGCCCACAGCCCTTCCAGCCTGCCCGGCACCAACAGCGAATGATCGACAACGACGGCGGCGCCGCAATGATCGGTCAGGTCCGCGAACTCGAGCCTCGTCGAACGAAAACCGCAGCAGACCCCGCAGGCAAACCCGAGGCTGGCTGTCCGTTCCATGATCGAAACCGTGCCGTGGGGATCCCCTGCGGGATTGACCAAAACAGCGTCCGCGACGACGCCTGCTGTCGAGTACCTGCGTTCTCTTGACGTTCCGCAAGCGGGACGGTCGAATGGCCCGGTATGCAGCTGCCACGAAGGATGTCGAAGTCGTTCCTCCTGCTCCGTCCTGACAGTGAAGGGCGCCACCCGGGCGCCGGGGAAGGAAGGATCGAGTCATGCGTTTTATGCTGCTGCAGAACTATGAGGCACCGGAGTGGGACTGCCCTCCGATGGACCAGTGGACGCCGGCCGACGTCCGCGCGCACATCGAGTTCCAGGTCGCCCTGAACGCCGAACTCGTCAGAACAGGAGAGCTCGTCGACGCGCAGGGCCTGACCGCGTCCGAGCAGGCTCGGTTCGTCACCGCCGATGGTGTCACGGCACCCGTCATCACCGACGGCCCGTTTCCGGAGGGCAAGGAGCTCGTCGCCGGGTACCGGATGATCGATGTCGACTCACTGGAGCGTGCCCTGGACATCGCTGCCCGCGCGTCTGCGGCGCCCGGACCGGGCGGCGTGCCGATGCGCACGCGCATCGAGGTCCGCGAGGTCATGGGCGCGGTCGGGTCGTCGGTGGACGAGCTGGTCGACCGGAGCCCCTTACATGAGGTGAGATGACGGACACCGAGGACCTGCTGCGCATGCTGGCGCCGCACGTCCTCGGTGTGCTCACCCGCCGGATCGGCAGTTTCGCCGAGGCCGAGGATGCAGTGCAGGAAGCGTTGTTAGCGGCGAGCGTGTCCTGGCCGGTGGATGGTGTGCCGGACGATCCGGCGGCGTGGCTGCAGCGCGTCGCGTTCCGTCGCTTCGTCGACGCCTACCGCGGCGACGAGGCGCGGCGACGCCGCGAGCTCATCGTGGCTTCGTGGTCGCTTGCGCCGCCGCCTGCGCTCGAGACCACCGACGACACGCTCACCTGCATGTACCTGTGCTGCCATCCGGTGTTGTCGCCGTTGTTGGCGATCCCGCTCACGCTGCGCGCGGTCGGCGGGCTGACGACCGAGCAGATTGCGGCCGCGTTTCTCGTCCCGGTTCCGACCATGGGCCAACGGATCAGTCGCGCCAAGGCGAAACTCAGAGCCGAGGACGCGCCGTTCGCGGCGCCACCTGCGGACGAGTTGGCCTACCGGCTGCGTTCGGTGCTCCACGTCCTGTACCTGATCTTCAACGAGGGCTACGCCGCGACCTGCGGCAACGAGCTGGCCCGGGCGGCACTCAGCGACCGGGCGATCGCGCTCACCCGCCACCTGCACACCGCGCGCCACGATGACGCCGAGGTCGCTGGGCTGCTGGCACTCATGCTGCTCACCGACGCGCGTCGCCCGGCACGGACGACCGACCGCGGCGACCTCGTCCCGCTCGCTGAGCAGAACCGTGCCTGCTGGGACCGGGCCACGATCACCGAGGGCCTGGGCATCCTCAATGCCGCCATGCACCGAGGGTCGCTCGGCGAGGGCGCGATACAAGCCTGCATCGCAGCGTTACACGATGAGGCCCGAACGGCCGACGCGACCCGCTGGGCCCGCGGCGCACACACCCAGTGGCTGTACCAACAAGGCGTGCAGAAAGTCGTGGCCGTCGATCGGGATCTGCTGACCCGACTGGCCCCGCAGCGCACCCCGCTCGGATGGGCGCTGAACACCCTGATCGGCGCCGCCGTTCGCTACCGGCAAGTACTCGGGACGACCTACCCGCTGTGGTCGTTGATCGGGTCGTTCACCCGTGGGCAGCTGATCGCACCGAATCGGCGGACCTGAAATCCGGTCCCGCGCTGTCCTCGCGCGCCCTGAACCGGCCGTCACCGCGCCGACGAACCCTGCACAGGTCGCCTCGACCGGCGTCACTTCGCGACGATCGGCGTCACCGTGCCGACCAAACCCGCAAAATCCA
>JADGOY010000251.1 GCA_017882715.1 Nakamurella sp.
CCACCAAATGGGGCAAAGACAAATACCAAGCACTCACCGAACTCTTCACCACCGGCCCCTGGCTACCCCCAGCCCTCGCCCCCAGCTGAATAGCTACCACCCAGAACCTATGCGGGAACGGCGTGTCGCCCTCAACGGACCCCCGACCGCAACCCACGGTTGCGGTCAGAAGAGCCGAGATCCATTTATCCGCAATCGGTCGACTTGGGCCAGTTCCGCCAATCGTCCAGATCCCTTTCCGCACGACCTGCTAGCTGCAACCAGATGCCCCCTGGTTTACCAAAAGTGAACACCCGGTAGTAAAGCCGATCTCGCGGGTCGCTGGTTCCAGGGCCCCCGACGTCGTTGGACCTTCCTGCGGCAGCACGTCCGCGGCGCGGCACACACCCGCTGGTGAGCGTGGGAGTCATGTCATTGTCCCGTCGTCCCCGACCAGGCGGCAACGAAGGTGGCAACGAAAATGTGGGTTGCCAGGTGCTCGTTCCGCCGCCGGCGCAATTTTCCGGCCAGGGTCGATCCGGACCTTTATTTGGCCGCTGCCGATGGGATGCATTGCTGGCACATTCGTCATGCTGGGGCACTTCCATGTCTCCTCTCATTGACTGCCGAACATCGCCGACCCAGAGCGCATTCGTCATCGACACTGCCGGAACAGGCTGTCCGGAAGCTGTGCGGGCGGCCACTTCCAGCTGTAAACATTCGGGTGCGGCTCTTCTGGAGGGTCGGCGCTGAGCGTGACTTTCCGCGTGTTGTGCCCACCGGCTCTTGTTGTGCGCTGGTTGAACCTGAGTCGACACGCTGAACGAGCGTCCCCCACCTGAAACGGCCGTCCTGGTCTTGTGGTCTGTAGGTAGTTCACCTACAGAGTGGGAGTGGGAACATGGTGGTGATGAGCTCACGAGAGGCGGACGGACCGCTGCTGCGCGGGGCGCTGTACACGCTGCGGCGCAAGTGCGGCAAGCCCGGCTGCCGCTGCGCGGCCGGGGATGTGCACGAGACTCCCGCGCTGGCCTACCCGGTCGGTGGCCGGACCAAGACGATGACCCTGGCGGCAGGGGACGTCGAGGAGGTGGCCGCCGCGCTCGCCCGCTACCGGGCGGCCCGAGACGAGCTCGACCGGGCCGCCGACGCCGAGGTTGCAAAGCTTGCCGCGCGAGCCGCCGCCCGGCGGACGGAGCGGCGGCGATGACGATGGGGCGCAACGCGTTCGATGCCGATGCCGATGCCGATGCCGGCGCCGGCGCGTCCACCGACGGATTCGCCCGCTCCCGGGACCGGTTCGAGACGCTGCTGGAGTGGCTGGACGGTGAGGAGGCGGGCGGTCTGTCCCACGGTGAGCTGGAGACGCGGCTGAGCGTGGATCATCGTGAGCTGTTCCGCCTGCTGGTGCAGGACCATCTGGACCTGCGTGCGCTCCGCGAGGCAAGGCTCACCGGCGTCCGCGACGCCGACGGAGCGGACCGATCGAGCGCGGAATCCGGACACAGTCGTGCGCTGCGCACGATCTTCGGTGAGGTCGTCGTGCGGCGGGTGGCCTATCGCGGGCGTGGCCTGGGGAACCTGTATCCCGGATAAGACCTTTGCATTGCCCGTCAACCATGACCGGCGGAGGCGGGTGACCGAGACGAGCTAACGTTGGATGCCGGTCGCTTTGCTCGGTCCGGCCTGCCCAGGTCAACCGGGTCGTCAGTGCTTAGCAATGCTTCCAGGCCAGGTGGAAGATGGTGGAGACGCTGATGTCGGTGGAGTCCATGTTGAGGTAGCTGGGGTTCTTGCTCGGGTTTGACCAACCGGCGTTGACACGCAGTTCGGTGTTCACGTTGAAGTTGCGCTTTACGCCGCAGCGCGCCCAGACCAGGGCGGCGATCGGGGTCTCGTCGGAGAACGCGAAGTTGTCGTCCTGGGGGCCGTCGATCCTGTGCGAGCGGTACTCGGTCCCGGGGGAACCCTGGAAGTAGTAGCTCGCCTTCTCTAGGCCCCACGCGCCCCTTGCCAGAAATGCATAGCCGCGGTAGTCGGCTGCGGCGATCGCGTAGGTGAAGCCCTGCGGGATGTTGGCCACCATGGAGAGCTGACAATTCGCCCGACGGTCGGTCGGTTCCGCGCCGGGTCCCACCTGTGCGATGTAAGCGCTGTAGGTCACGGTGAAAGCGGTCTTGTCGTCCGCCACGGCCACCGCCGTGGTTCCTTCTGGGCAACCCGATCCGTTCACGCTCTTGAGGTCAATGGTGATGTTTCCAGGAGGGGGCTCCGTATCGGCACGGGCGGCCTGAGCAGACATCGCCTGAGCAGACATCGTTGGCACTAACAATAAAGACAGGACCATGCCGCCGATGGCCAGCAGGAGAGTCATTTTGCGCATGTGAGGATCCTTCCTCGATCAGATTGCGATGGACGTACCGCTGTCAAGATCAAATGGCAGTTACGCGGTGGATCGAACGGAATGTCTAAACCCCCTATGAGCAACGCTTCCAGGACAGGTTGAACTTGGTCTTGATGCTGCCGTCGTCGGTGGAGCCCATCCTGAGGTAGCTGGGGTTCTTGCTCGGGTTTGACCAACCGGCGTTCACGCGCAGTTCGGTGTTCACGTTGAAGTTGCGCTTTACGCCGCAGGCCGCCCAGACCAGGGCGGAGATTGGGGTCTCGTCGGTGAACGCGAAGTTGTCAGGGGCCGTCGATCCTGTGCGACCGGTACTCTATCCCGGGGGATTCCGGGATCACTCTGCGCTGGGCGTGTACGAACCGCGTTTGCTTGAAGATCCATTGCTGACCCCTCGTCAGGGCACGGAACAGTCGACGCCGAGAACACGGGCGAAATCCTGATGTACGAGTAGGCGCCTCCCGGATAGCGGAGGTGGTGCATGTTCAATTCAACGACGGTGCCAGCAGCGTCGGCATCCGGCAGATACTTTTCCGGGCTGCTTCTCAGCTCATTGACCGGTACGGCTAGCCGACCCGTACCGCCAGCCCGCGACCAAATTACAGCGCAACAAACTACGCCTGAGACGACATACTCTTCCGGGTTCAAGATCGGTTGTCTTGCCCGCCAACTGGCAATGGTGTTCAGCTCATCGAAGTCGGCTCAAGCTCAGCGGTGATCATCCGGTCATGTGCGCTCCCTCCGAGATGACGCTCCGAAATACCCGATCCAACGCACGGCAACGCTACTCGCTGATTGTAGATGCCGCTCGCTGATTGTAGACGCCGCCGAGAGCGCAATACAGGCGTATTACGCATTCGCCGTAACTCGAATGGGGTTGAGCTTGCCCTCGAATGGTGGAGGGTTCCTTATGCCTCGGGCTATCGGCGTAACCAGCTCGGCCGCGCCGGTCAGGAACAGGTCCAACTGCGCACCGATGGGTGGTGTTTGGATTCCCGCAGCACCGAAGGCAGTTTCCGTTCCAGCAGATAGTCATAGCCCGGCTGCAGGAACCCGCCGAGCATCAAGAAGTTCAGGAACGGTCGGGCCCCCAGCACGACGGCGCAGGTATTGCAATAGTGTTGCGCTGCAAGGTAATTGCCCGACGTGGACGCAACCGTCGCGACGGGACGTTGTCACCCGGAACGGTGATCATTTCCCGGCCGAGCGGTTCGCGGTGTTCACGCGCTGTCGGGGCGTTCCGTGACATCCACTGCTCTCGTGTGATCGCGGCCAGGTCCGGAGCCGGCGTGACTCACCGGCGCTGATATGGCGCAGGTCTGCGTCCCGGCTGAAACACGTGGCCACCCCGTTGGAAGGGGGGGTGCCTTGTCCTGCGCGGCGGCGCGACGTGGGTCGGGCTGCTGTGGATCTGGCTTTTGCGGTCGTGTGATTCAAGGCGACATGGTTCACGAATCACCCACGGGAGAGGCATTGACCCGTGTGTGAGCATTTTGTGATTTGTTCATCACCGGTGTGTCACCGCGTCGACACCGACGTGGAAGCGGGTCGCTCAAACGTAAACCGAGACGACTAGGAGTGATCTAAGAATTGTCGTGGACCCTTTTTTCTGTGCTATAGTGCGCGCACCTTTGCGGGCAAATGGGCTTACCTTGCCGCGGAGGGTGGTGACACGATCAACAACGACTACCAGGTAGACATTCCGTTCGTCGCGACGGACACCTATTCCGCGACGCTGAATTACGTGGCCACCACTTTGTGATTGGCGGATGCGCGGGGGCTCGCTGATGAGAAATGTGCTCCGGCGGGTCACGGCGGTCGGGTTGAGCGTCTTGCTGCTCTGCGGGCCGGTCAACCCGATGGCGGCGGCCGACACCCCGGTTTCGTCTCCGCCGTCGTCCGGTGGAAGTCCCACGGCCTCGACGTCGTACAGCTTGAAACAGACCGATTTCTCGTTGACGGTCAGCCCGACCCGGCTCACCGTCGAGCCGGCTGACATCGGCACGGTGCAGACAATTCTGGTCGTCAACCGCGGGCAGGCCCCGGCGGCGGTGACCGTGCAGAAGCGGAACTTCACCGCGGCCGCCGATGGCAGCCTGGTGTTTCAGCAGGACGCCCCGTATGCGGCGTCGGACTGGGTGAGCGTCGACGGAGAGTTTCGAGGTCGCCCCCGGCGACACCCAGACGGTGACCGCCGCGGTCACCGAGCCGGCCGCGCCGGACGCCGGGGACCACCAGATCGCGATCGTGTTCCTGGTTCCGTCGGGGCAAACCGACGGCAACATCAAGATCAACCGCGGGATCGGCACACCTGTCTACACATCATCGTCCCCGGACCGACCGATGTCAGGCGCGGATTTATGTGGCGTAGTTTCGCGGGGCGGTTTCTAGCGGGAGTTTCCCGGCTATTTTGATCTTGGTCGTGTTGTTGCTGGTCAGGGGTGGTGGTGGGTGGGTTGCGCCTATGACCTAAGTCGTGGTGGGGGCGGCCCAGCGGTGGAGGTGGAACAGGTCGTAGAGGGCTTGTTGGTCGGTGTTCATGTCGGTGGTGACGCGGCGGGCTTTGGGTCGTCCGCCGGTGGAGGGGTAGATCAGCACCGTTTCCTGGATACCGCCCAGGGTGT
>JADGOY010000252.1 GCA_017882715.1 Nakamurella sp.
GCCGGGCAGAAGTTGGCCAGCACGACTTCCGTGCTGGCAGAGAAGGCCCAGGGTTCGGCAACCCACGCAGCCGCGCTGGTCAGCGCCAAGGCCGCCGCCAGCGCGCTGAAGGCCAGCAGGGCCGCGGACCAGGCGGCGAAGGCAACGCGGAAAGCGGACAAGGCGGTCGGCAGGAAAGGCCACCCTGTTCGCAACCTGCTGATCCTCGCGATCATCGCGGCGGGCGGCGCGATCATCTTCAAGAAGCTGCGCTCGGACCAGTCCCCGATTCCGGACAACCAGCTGGCCCCCACTGTGCCGGTCAACGCGCCATCGACCGCCGACAAGGCATCCGACGCCGCCAGCAACATCTCCGACTCGGTCAGGGACGCCACCGCCGGAGCCAAGGACAAGGCGTCGGACCTGGCAGACGCGGCCAAGGACAAGGCCGCAGACCTCGCCGACACCGCCAGGGACAGCGCACCGGACCTCTCCGACACGGCGAACGACAAGGCATCCGACGTCGCCGACACCGCCGAGGACGTCGCCGACACCGCCAAGGACAAGGCAGCCGACGTCGCCGACACCGCCAAGGACAAGGCAGCCGACGTTGCGGGCACCGCCAAGGACAAGGCAGCGGACGCTGCCGACGACGCGAAGGCTGCCGCCGATGACGCCGTCGACACGGTCAAGGCCGAGGACGCTGCCGCGACCAAGGCTGGACAGGCCGCAGACTCGGCGAAGGACACGGTGGGTGGCGCTTCGTGACCCTGGCCCCCGCGGGCCGCAAGCTGCTCCGGCTGGAGGTGCGGAACGCGGCCGTACCGATCGAGAAGAAGCCGGAGTGGATCAAGACCCGGGTGCGGACCGGTCCCGCGTACCAGAATCTGCAGAACCTGGTCAAGACCGAGGGTTTGCACACGGTCTGTCAGGAAGCGGGCTGTCCCAACATTTTCGAATGCTGGGAGGACCGTGAGGCGACCTTCCTCATCGGCGGTGATCAGTGCACCCGGCGATGTGACTTCTGCCTGATCGACACGGGCAAGCCCGGCGAGTTGGACCGTGACGAACCTCGCCGGGTCGCCGAGTCGATCCGGACCATGAATCTGCGGTACGCCACCATCACCGGTGTCACCCGGGACGACCTGCCGGACGAGGGCGCCTGGCTGTATGCGGAGACCATCAGGCAGGTCCACGCCCTGGCGCCACAGACCGGCGTGGAGATCCTGACTCCGGACTTTTCCGGGCACGCCGCGTTGCTCGGTCAGGTCTTCGATGCGGCACCCCAGGTCTTCGCCCACAACCTGGAAACCGTGCCGCGGATCTTCCGACGCATCCGACCCGCATTCACTTACGAGCGGTCGCTGACTGTCATCGCGCAGGGCCGCGCGGCGGGCATGGTCACCAAGTCCAATCTGATCCTGGGGATGGGTGAGACCAGGGCCGAGATCTCCCAGGCGCTGCGGGACATGCACGCCGCCGGGTGCGATCTCGTCACGATCACCCAGTACCTGCGACCCACGCCCCGGCACCACCCGGTCGAGCGATGGGTCAAGCCCGAGGAATTCGTCGAGTTGCGCCAGGAAGCCGAGAACATCGGCTTCGCCGGGGTGATGTCCGGCCCCCTCGTCCGTTCCTCCTATCGGGCCGGAACGCTGTACCGACAGGGAGCGCAGGCCCGCGACGCTCGGGCCGCGGCAACCGGCGTCGCCTGACAGGACGAAAGCTCCTGGCGAAGGGCGCACGGGCGACCGCGCACGCCTGAGCCGGCTCGTGCCGACCGGGTTCGCCTGTCCGCCAGAGATCGGCGGGCGCACTATCCTGGTCAGCATGGCCAAGAACGCGGCGGGCAACGGAGCCCCCTCCCCGGCAGAGAAGAAGGCGGCGAAGGCAGCCGCCAGGGCCGAGAAGAAGGAGCGCCGCGGCCAGATCTGGCAGGCCTTCCAGATGCAGCGCAAGCAGGACAAGCGGCTGCTGCCATACATGATCGGGACGCTCGTCGGCACCGCCGCATTGATCACCGGCATCGGCATTCTGATCTTCGGGACAGCCCAGTGGTGGCTCATCCTGCCGTTCGGCATCATCCTCGGCGCCCTGCTCGCCATGATCATCTTCTCGCGTCGGGTGCAGTCCAACGTGTACAAGCAGGCCGAAGGAACGCCGGGTGCGGCGGCCTGGACGTTGCAGAACAATCTGCGCGGCAAATGGCGCGTGACCCCGGCCGTGGCCGGTACGTCACACCTGGATGCCGTGCACCGGGTGGTCGGCCGCCCCGGAATCATCTTGGTCGGCGAGGGGGCGCCCCACCGGGTCAAGCCGCTCCTGGCCCAGGAGAAGAAGCGTTACGCCCGGATCGTCGGAGACACACCGATCTATGACGTGATTGTCGGGAACGAGGAGGGGCAGACTCCGCTCCGCAAGCTCAACCCGTATCTGATGAAGTTGCCCCGCAATATCTCCGCCAACGCCGTCAGCGAGCTGGACAACCGGTTGACGGCTCTCGGCTCGCGGACCGCCCAGGCCGGCCTGCCGAAAGGCCCGATGCCCGCCGGAGCAAAGATGCGCAATGTCCAACGGAGCATGCGCCGCCGCTGATTCGGCGCATCCGCACGACCACGGTCCGGCACCACCGATCGTGCAGACCTCGCATATCGGCATTGACCAGCAGCGGCGGCACCCCCGCCGCTGAGCGCGGCTCAGCGCATCCGCACGACCACGGTCCGGCACCACCGATCGTGCAGACCTCGCATATCGGCATTGACCAGCAGCGGCGGCACAATCAGAAAAACCAGCACCGTGCGTGGCACCGCCCACAGACCGACCATCGATGAGCGCCCGAGCGGGGCGACCCTGATGCCGAGCGCGGCCTGACCAGGGGTGAAACCGAACAGGCCGACCGTGACGATCGTCATCCCGGCCCAGATCGCCAGGCTCCAGTTCTTCGGCGGCTCAGGCGCCGTGATCGCCCAGGCAAGCAACGCGGAGAGCAGGATGTCGATCACGAACGCGCCGATCTTGGCGCCCATGGTGGCGACCGACCCCACCGCGGAGGCCGGCAGGCCTAACGCCTGACCGGGGTAGGTCTGTTCTGCCGTTCCATCGGTGGCCACCATGCATCCAGAGTAAGAGCAGTTCGCCCGGCAGCCGAGCACGCGGCCGACCGGGTGCCGATCGCACTTTCGGTCCGCCCGCACTGCTCACCCGGCACCCTGCGCAATCGCAGAGCTTCGCTCGATTAACCCGGGCGAAACAAACCCGAGACCCTAGGGCAACACCGTCTGCCTAGCGTGGCGCAGGCGCGGGATAAGGTCCCACGTGGTGTGCTGGGTCTGGCGCCTGCCAAGATGCACCCGAATCGCAGTCGGCATCACCACCCCGGCGTGACCACCCAGGCACCACCTGCGGGAGTCCGAACCGTTCGAGCCCGCTGTACCGTCCCTGCCATCACGGTTGTCCAATCGACAAGGAGCGCGTGCGTGTTCTCCACTTCCGAAGAGCTGGTCGCCTACATCAAGGACAACGATGTCGAGGTCTTCGACATCCGCTTCTGCGACCTGATCGGCATCATGAACCACCTCAGCGTCCCCGCCGCGACGGTCAGCGAGAAGTCGCTCGCCGATGGCATGGCGTTCGACGGCTCGTCCATCAAGGGCTTCCAGTCGATCCACGAGTCGGACATGACGCTGCTCCCTGACGTGACCACCGCCCGCATTGACCCCTTCCGGCGGCGCAAGACCCTGACCTGCAACTTCTTCGTGCACGATCCGCTGACCCTGCAGCCCTACTCCCGCGACCCGCGCAACGTGGCCCGCAAGGCGGAGGAGTACCTGGCCAGCACCGGCATCGCCGACACCTGTTTCTTCGGCGCCGAGGCCGAGTTCTACATCTTCGACAACGTCCAGTTCGACACCAGCATGACGGGCGCCTTCTACAAGATCGACACCGAGGAAGGCTGGTGGAACACAGGCCGCGACGAACAGCCGAACCTCGGCTACAAGGTCCGGACCAAGGGCGGCTACTTCCCGGTTCCGCCGTATGACCACCATGCCGACCTGCGCGAGGACATGACCGCGAACCTGATCAGCATGGGCTTCGACATCGAGCGCGGCCACCACGAGGTGGGCGGCGGCCAGGCGGAGATCAACTACAAGTTCAACACCCTGCTCGCCTCGGCCGACGGGGTCATGCTGTTCAAGTACATCATCAAGAACACCGCGTGGGAGCAGGGCAAGACCGCGACCTTCATGCCCAAGCCGGTGTTCGGCGACAACGGGTCGGGCATGCACGCCCACCAGTCGCTGTGGTCCGGCGGGAAGCCGCTGTTCTACGACGAGGCCGGCTACGGCGGGCTGTCCGATCTGGCCCGCTACTACATCGGCGGCCTGCTGCACCACGCCCCGTCGCTGCTGGCCTTCACCAACCCGACCGTGAACTCCTATCACCGGCTGGTGCCCGGCTACGAGGCGCCGGTCAACCTGGTCTACTCGGCGCGGAATCGATCCGCCTGCATCCGAATTCCGTTGACCGGCACGAACGCCAAGGCCAAACGTCTGGAGTTCCGCTGCCCCGACCCGGCCGCGAATCCTTACCTGGCGTTCGCCGCGATGATGATGGCCGGCCTGGACGGCATCAGGAACAAGATCGAGCCGCCGGCACCCGTGGACAAGGACCTCTACGAGCTCCCGCCGGACGAGGCCGCCAACATCCCGCAGGTACCCGGTTCGCTTGCGGCCGTCATCGACCGGCTGGAGCAGGACCACGACTACCTGCTCGAGGGCGGCGTGTTCACTCCCGACCTGATCGAGATGTGGATAAAGCTCAAGCGTGACGAGATCGACGCGATCCGGCTGCGCCCGCACCCCTACGAGTTCGACATGTACTACGACATCTAATCGACATGTACTACGACATCTAATTGGTCGCTGGTCGATCATTCCCCGATGATCGACCGCTGGTCACGGCCCGCAGGCCACCGGTCAGCACGCCGGGGC
>JADGOY010000006.1 GCA_017882715.1 Nakamurella sp.
CCAGTTCGCGCCGCGGATCACCACCATCAAGGTCCCGGTCGACAAGATCGGCGAGGTGATCGGGCCGAAGGGCAAGATGATCAACTCGATCACCGAGGCGACCGGTGCCGAGATCGCCATCGAGGACGACGGCACCATCTTCGTCTCGGGAGCGGATGGCCAGGCTGTTCAATCCGCAATTGACACGATCAACGCGATCGCGAACCCGCAGCTGCCCAAGGTGGGCGAGCGGTTCCTGGGCACCGTGGTGAAGACGACCGCATTCGGCGCATTCGTGTCGCTGCTGCCCGGCCGTGACGGCCTCGTGCACATCTCGAAGTTGGGGAACGGCAAACGGATCGCCAAGGTCGAGGACGTGGTCAGCGTCGGCGACAAGCTGCAGGTCGAGATCGCCGAGATCGACGCCCGCGGCAAGATCAGCCTGGTGCCGGTGCAGCCCGAGGCTGCCGGTTCCGCAGCCGCTCCTGCCGACGCCGTTCCGGCGCAGGTCTGAGCCATCCGGATGGCTGCTCGCGCCCGGCGGAGCCGTGTCCTGGAAAGGGGCGCGGACGGCTCGGCGGTGACCTGTTCGGAGCTGCCCGGCGGCGTCCGGGTGGTCACCGAGAGCGTTCCAGGCGCGCGCAGCGCCTCGGTGGGCGTGTGGGTCGGGGTGGGCTCGGTCGACGAGACACCCCGACTCGCCGGGGCCTCGCACTACCTTGAACACCTGTTGTTCAAGGGCACGAGATACCGCACGGGGTACGACATCTCGGCGACGGTGGATGCGGTCGGCGGTGAGCTGAACGCGTTCACCTCGCACGAGTACACGTGTTACTTTTCCCGGATGCTCGCCGAACAGGCGGCGACCGCGGTGTCCTTGGTCTGCGAGGTGGTGCTCGACGCCACCATCGCCAGATCCGACGTGGACACCGAACGCAGCGTAATCCTGGAAGAGATCGCGATGCGTGACGACGATCCGGAGGACACCCTCGGTGACGCGTTCGCCGCTGCGCTGTTCGCCGGGCATCCGGTGGCCGCGCCGGTGATCGGGACGGTCGAGACCATCTCCTCGATGACCAGGGCGCAGGTGGCCGGGTACTACCACCGGCGCTACACCCCGGACAGGATGGTCATTGCGGCAGCGGGTGGCCTCGACCACGCCGACGTGCTGCGGTGGGTCCGCGCGGCGTTCCGTGATCGGATCGAACCGTCGCCGACGAACGACCCGACCCTGATCAGGCCGGCTCCGCCGCGCACCGGTCGGGGTCGGGTGATCACCCGCCCCGGGACGTTGGTCGTTCACCGGGACACCGAGCAGGCGCACCTGTGTATCGGGGTGCCGGCGGGGCACCGCAACGACCCCGACAGGGCCGCGCTGGCTGTGCTGTCCGGCGTGCTCGGTGGCGGGATGAGCTCGCGGCTGTTCCGCAGCATCCGCGAGGAACACGGGCTGGCCTATTCGGTCTATTCGGGCGCGTCCGCGTATGCCGACGTCGGGTCGTTCTCGGTGTATGCGGGCTGCCTGCCGGACCACCTAGGTCAGGTGGCCAAGCTGATCGGCCAGGAACTCGCGGTCGTCGCCGAATCGGGAATCACCGCCGAGGAACTGCGCCGGGCGCAGGGGCAGCTGACCGGTTCGCTGGTGCTTGCCCTGGAGGACACCGAGTCGCGGATGAGCCGAGTGGGCAAGAACCTGCTGGTCAGGCCCAATTACCGGTCGGTCGATGACGAGTTGACGGCGATCCGGGTGGTGACGGCCGATCAGGTGGCGGCGCTGGCCGGGGAGTTGCTGCGCCGCCCGCTGACGGCCGCGGTGGTGGGCCCGTACGCTTCCACCGACGACCTTCCCGCCGAGTTCACCGAACTGGCCGGCTGACGGGCTGATCGGCTGTGAGCATCGAGCGCAGGCCACCTGAGGTGGACCGGACAGAAACGGGGCAGGGGCCATGACGGATGAAGTCTTGCGGGTCGGTGTGATCGGAGCGCGCGGGCGGATGGGCTCGGAGGTCTGTCTCGCGGTCGACGCCGCCGCAGATCTGGACCTGGTGGCGGCGGTCGGGCTGGGGGACTGGCTGTTCTCTCTCGCCGACGGCGGCAGCCAGGTGGCGGTCGATTTCACCCACCCCGACGCGGTGATGGAGCACATCCGGTTCTGCGTCGACCAGAACATCCATGCGGTCGTCGGCACGTCCGGTCTGACCGAGGCGCGGCTCGACACCATCCGGGAGTGGCTGGCCATGAAGCCCGGGCTGGGCGTGATCGTCGTGCCGAACTTCGCCATCGGCGCGGTCCTGACCACCCGGTTCGCCCGGTTGGCTGCCAGGTTCTTCGAATCCGCCGAGATCATCGAACTGCACCACGCGGGGAAGGCGGATGCTCCCTCCGGCACCGCGTACAGCTCTGCTCAGGCCATTGCCCAGACGCGCACGGAACTGGACCTGGGTCCGGTGCCGGACGCCACGACCCAGCAGGCCGACGGCGCGCGTGGAGCAGTGGTCGACGGGATTCATGTGCACTCGGTGCGGCTACCCGGTCTGGTCGCCCACCAGGAGATCATCATGGGCAGCGCGGGAGAGACCCTGACCATCCGGCACGACTCGTTGAACCGCTCGTCGTTCATGCCCGGTGTGCTGGCGGCGATCCGCGCCGTTCCCGGCCGGCCGGGTCTGACCGTCGGCCTCGATGAGCTGCTCGGACTCTCGGACTGACCTCGGCGTGCGGATCCGGCTGATCGTCGGCTTGCTGACCGCGGCCCTGCTCGTCTACTTCTGGCTGCTCACCGACAAGGCGTTGGCGCTGCTCACCTCCGGGACGACCGCCGGGATCGCGCTCGGCGTCGGGGTATTGTTGTTGCCCGTCCTGGGCGCCGTGTTGGTGGCGTTCGAGCTGCGTTTTGGTTGGCAGACACAGACTCTGGGTCGCCGATTGACCGCTGACGGTGGCCTACCGGATGACTCCGTGCTGCCCCGGCGCCCGTCCGGCCGGGTGGACAGGGACGCCGCGGACGCGCATTTCGAGGTTGTCCGGACAGAGGTGGAGGCTGCGCCGGACGACTGGCGGGGCTGGTACCGGCTGGCGCACGCCTACGACATCGCGGGGGACCGGAAACGGGCCAGGGAGGCGATGCGCCGGGCCATCGAGCTGGCCGGGCGCGAGTCGGGCTGACCTCGCTCGATCGCCCGGCTGATCCTCGCTCGATCGTCAACCGCGACTGTGGTGGTGAGTTGCGATCGGCGTATCTGTCACACCGCCACCAGGTCAATCCCGCCCGAATACCGGATCTCGACGAGCTCTCCGGCGCCGGTGTCGAAGGCGCGGTGGGCGCCGTCGGCGGACCACCCGGCAACGGTGGCGAATCGGCGGCTCGCGTTGTCCGTTTCCGGGACCCACCAGCGCCCCGATGTCGCGCCCAGCCGTCGCAGGGCATCGGCCGCGCCCGCCAGCAGGCGCCCGCCGTGTCCACGGCGTCCCCAGCGGGGCACGACGTACAGCAGCTCGATCTCGCCCGCCAGGTCGCCGTCGGGCTCTGGCGCGACCGCGGCGAAGCCGATCGGCACGGTGCCTTCGGTGGCCAGCAGCACCGCACCGCCCTGGGCGAGCCGCGCTTCCCACGCCGCGGCGTGCGCTGCCGGGTCGGACAGCATCACCTCCGAGGGCAGGAGGTCGGAGAATGCCTGCTGCCACACCTGAATCTGCAGTCCGGCGATCGTCGCGGCGTCACCGGCGTCGGCGCGGCGCACTCGGCTCTCGGCCAACGGACTCCCCTCACAGCTCCCGCCGACAGCATGCCAGCTTCTGTCACCCCGGGCCCGGTCAGGCCGGCCGCATCGCGATCGCCGCGCAACTGCTGGGCGGACCATCCCGCGCGGCCGACGCGCCGGTGGTCAACCGGGGCCATCTCATGTGGTTGGTGCGGGCGATCGGCTTGTTGCAGATCGACTCGGTGAAGGTGCTGGCCAGGGCACACCCGTTGCCGATTTTCTGCCGGCTCGGTCCGTATCCGGTCAGCGTGCTGGACGGCGCGGCCTGGCCGCGCTCGTCCCGTGATCGGCTGCTGGTCGAGGCATGGGCGTATGTGCCTCGCGGATCCGCTATCCGTGCAGCCCCTGGTGCGTTGGCGCCAGGAGCTGTCGCGACCGAGCCGTGGGGCCGGGTCGACGTACTCCGGCGCAACCATCCCGGGTTCCTGGACACGGTGCTGGCGGTGATCGCCGACCAGGGCCCGAGTTCGGCCGGTGATATCGAGAAGACCCTCGAGGCGCCTGGGCGCGGCACGTCGGGGTGGTGGGAGTGGTCACTCACCAAGACGGCCTGCGAATACCTGTTCGCCGTCGGTGCGATCGGCGTCGCCGACCGGCGTGGGTTCGAACGCTGCTACGACCTCATCGACCGGGTGCTGCCGGCGGAGTTCTTGTCGATGCCGACCCCGGCCGTTCCGGACGCCAAGCGCGCTGCTGGCGTTGGCAGCTCGTTCTGATGGCATCGGAACGGTCGCCGACCTTGCGGACTACCACCGCGTCTCCGTGCGAAGCGCTCGGATTGCGCTGGCCGAGCTTGTCGAGGGAGGCGAAGTCAGCCAGGTACGGGTGCGGGGTTGGAACGAACCGGCGTTCCTGCCCAGGGAAGCGCGGATACCCCGCCGGGTCACCGGATCGGCGTTGCTGGGCCCGTTCGACCCGCTGATCTGGGCCCGGGAACGCACCGAGCGATTGTTCGACACCCGCTACCGCATCGAGATCTACACCGCTGCCGCGCAACGTCAGTACGGGTATTACGTGCTGCCTGCTGGTCGGCGAGCAGATCGTCGGTCGGTTCGATCTGAAGCCGTCAGGGCAACTGGGCAGCTGCTGGTCCAGGCGTCGTGGTCCGAGGAGGGATCGGACCCGGCGGTCGGCGCCGACGCCGCCGCCATGGAGTTGGTCAGGATGGCCGGATGGTTGGGTCTTGACGAGGCGGTGGTGCTGCCCCGCGGCGACCTGTGGAGCACGCTGGCCGCCCGATCGGGTATGCAGCTCGGCTCGGCCCGCCGAGGTACGGGCTGGCGGGTCTGTGGCCGGCGGGGCAAGGGCCGGCGGGGCAGGGGCCGGCGGGGCAGGGGCCGGCGGGAGCAGGTGATAGGGAGACAGCGGACGGCTGGCGTGGAGCCTCGGCAGTCACGGTCGACTCAGCCATTCCGGGCTCCAGCCCGCCCGGTAGCCTGCCCGGGTGACTTCTCTGCCGGCATCCGTGGCCGCCGGTCATCCCGCGACGGCCACCGTCGGGCGTGACATCCTCGCTCGCGGTGGTACGGCCGCCGACGCCGCGGCCGCCATGATCCTGACCGGCTGCGTGGCCGAGACACTGTTCACGGGTCTGGGCGGCGGGGGCTTCGCGACGGTTTACGACGCGCGCACCAGGAACGTTCACTGCATCGACTTCTTCGTCGCTGTCCCCGGCCTCGACGGCACGGTGCCAGCCGCGGCACGGGCGATCAAGGTCAGTTTTGGTGACGTCGAGGTGCCCTACGCGGTGGGTGGCCCGAGCGTCGCCGTCCCAGGTACTCCCAGTGGGGTAGCAGCGCTGCACGCCTCGTTCGGACGCTTGCGGTGGGACGAGATCGTTTCGCCGGCAAGGGATCTGGCCCGTGACGGGGTTCCGTTCCCGCTGGCCCATGCGCAGCTGCTGCCGGACGTTGCCGCTGCCATGGTCCTCGGCGACGGCGTCGCGGTGTACACCCGCCCGGATGGTGACGGCGGTCGGCGGCACCTGGGTCACGGTGAGTTGCTGCATCACGAGGGCTTGGCCCACACCCTGGACGACTACCTGCAGGAGGGGCCGGAGATCCTCTCCACCGGCCGGAGGGGCCGGTCCTTTGTCGACGCCGTGTGGTCGGACGGCGGTGCATTGTCGGTGGCCGACATGGCCGCGTATCGCGTTGAGGAACTCACCGTAAACCACGCCGCTTTCGGCCCAGGCACGATCTGTGTACGCGGGAACGATCTCGACCACTTCGCCGCCACGGCGGTCGCGGTCAATCGGGTGCTCGTCGGAGCAGGACCAATCGAGCGGGCGCGTCAGCTGGTGGCGGCGTTGCGCTCGCCGCCCATGCGCGCCGAGACCACCACGGTGGTCGCCGTGGACAGCGACGGAAATGCCTGTGCGGCAACACATTCGCTCGGGCTCGGGTCGGGGGTCTGGACCGGTGGGGTGCACGGAAACTCGATGCTCGGCGAAGGCGAGTTGCTGCGCGGCGACCTGCGACCGGGCGAACGGATGCCGTCGATGATGGTTCCGCTGGTGGTCACCGACGACGCGGGTGGACTCCTGATCGCAGGCGGGGCGGCCGGCGGCAGCCGTATCCGGCCTGCTCTGCTGCAAGTACTGGCCGGCGTGCTCATCGACGGCCACGGCGCGGCCGAAGCCGTAGCCGCGCCGCGGTTGGTAGCGACGAGCGACGCCGTGCACGTGGAGCCGGGCTATTCGCCGGAGGTTATTCGTGGGCTGGGTGATGACGGCGAGCAGGTGGTGCAGTGGCCCGAGCAGCGGCCGTACTTCGGGGGGGTGGCGGTGGTCGCGCACGATGGTCCTGCGGCGGATCCTCGGCGTGGTGGCCTGGCGTTGCGAATGGAATCCTGAGCCGGCAATCGGCGGTAGGCAGTCCGAGCCGACGCCGAAGTCGCTCCGCGGTCGTCTCAAGATCGGGCTGGGCTGCGGGTTGAGTGCCGGACCGAGCATGCACGGTTTGACCGAATTGACCGGTCGCCCTTGCGGCGCCCGACTCGACCGGAGCGCCGAGGGCAACGCGTCCCGGCACCGGCGGGTGGATCGCTCGGACGCGACGCGTACACGTGGTTGTGGACGCTGGCCATCCTGCCGACCCTGCCAGTCAAATCGCCCAGCCGCATGCCTGATCCGATCGGTGTGTCAACGCGGCTGGCCATTTCCGATCCAGTCGGCCCCGATGCCGTCAAAGGGCCAGGTCGCGCATCGGGCTCGGTCACGATCGCCGGACGGGATGAGGTAACCGCAGCCTCGGCTATGTGCATATCGGACCCTCCGGTCGGCATATCATGGCAGGTATAGACCATAGAATAGTACAGGTGTAGCATCGTGTCCAGATGTTTTCAGACGGGGGGTGGTGACCGGTGCACGTGCTGGGGGCGCTGACCGGTGACGGTGCAGGAGTTCGCCGAGCGCGCGTTGCTGGATGGCCCGGACGCGGCCGCCGCGGCCCTGGCGGCGACGTCTTTGGAATCATGCCGGCTCGGCCGTGCCGGCATAGTGGCTCGGACGGTCTTGCCGACTCGCAGGGTATTGCCGGCTCGGACGGCCTTGCCCACCCACTGTCAGGGGGCTCGGGCATGCTCGCCAGATGCCGGGCCAGATCACTTGCACTCCGCCCACACCCGCGCCGGGTCGTCCGCGACAGCGGGGTCCGGCGGCCACCGAGCCTGATCCGGCCACTGACACATCGAGCTACACCGCGGCGGCGCGCCGCAGCCGGATGTTGCCGGAGGTGGTCTTCACCCTGATGTCCAACACAGGCGCGTCGTCCTCAGGGGCCTGGTCGCTGACGTCGAAATCCGTGTCCGTAGTGCCCGAGATGGTGCTGAGCTCGACGGAGGCCAGCGATCCCGGGTGGATTCCGATTTCCACATCACCGGAGACCGCGATCGCTTCGGCCTGCCCGGCAGCGGCATCCACCAGCCGGATATCACCGGAAACTGTACGGGCGCTGATGTTTCCGCCCGGCTTGTCCACCCGAATGTCACCAGATGTGCTGTGCAGCAGTGCATCTCCTGCGGTGCGATGTACCCCGATGTCTCCGGAGGCGGTGCGCAGGTCGCAGTCACCGGTCGCCGAGATGGTCACGTCGCCGGACGCGGTCTGGACCACCGATCGTCCCTGGACCCGGTCGATGGTGATATCGCCTGAGGCGGTGCGGGTTTCGAGCCGATCAGCCTCGCCGGTGAGGGTGACGTCCGCGGACTGAGTCTGCACCCGCACGCCCGATCCGGTCGGGGCGGTGATGTGTACGGCGAACGACGAGCGCCAACCCTGACGCGCATGGTCGGTGTCGACGATCAGCGTGCCGCCACGGCCTTCGTCGGTCGTGTCCCGGAGGTCGACCAGCACCCGCTCGGCCGGGTCGACGTCGTCCTGATCGGCCTCGAACCGGTGGAAGTCGTCGTGGTCCTCGACGCCGCGGACATCGAATCCTCGACGGGCGCCGACCGACTGCCGGGCGCCTGCCACAGCGCGAAACACGTCGTCCAGGAACCCGAACGGATGGGAGGAGCTGGCGGTGACTTCCACCGTGGTGGTGGTGACGTCGGCGAGATCGAGCCGGATCTCCCCGGAAGAATTGCGGATCTCGATGGTGATCGGATCAGGAGTCAGGAAGGTGTGCATGAGTTCCTCATCTGAGTGGAGCGGGTGGCATGTGGTGGATGATCTGGATGTTCCGAACCGGATCGGGGTCGAACCGGATCGGGGTCGAACCGGCGACGTGGGCGACCGGAACAGCGGGCCAGGCGCCACGGTCGGTGACGCCGCGAAAACCGGCCTCGGCGACGGTCGGGGACGTCGCGAAAACGGTCGGTCGTGGCGTCACGAACAACCGGGCTGCACCCGGGACCTGGACCGATCGAGAGCCATCAGCCGCGGACGAACCCGCTGACGGTGCGACCCTGGCCGCCCTGCCCGTGGCCGCGATGGTTGCCCTTGCCGGGAACCGCGGAGCGTACCGAGTCGGAAACCGCGCGGGAGATGTAGGTATTGAGCGACACGCCTTCCTGGGCGGCGGCCCGCTCGGCCTGCGACTTGAGCTCGTTGAACAGCCGCACCGTGGTGCGAGACAGTTCGCCGCCTGCATCCTGCATAGCCCGGCGCAAATCATCGGCACTCTGTCCACCATCAGCCGAGCGGCCGTCGTCGGTCGTGCCGGCCCCGCCGGGGGAACCGGTTGGGCCGGCATAGGAAGGCAGCACGTGCCGGGTCACCGACACCCGGACGTCGCGTCCGTCGAGGCGGAGTTCGACGGTGGTGTCCTCCAGGGCGCCGGTCACCTCCGTGGCGAGGTCGGACAATGCGTTCATGATCGCCAGCCGAGCAGCCGGCTCGATGGCGGAGGCGAGCAGCGCGGCCGCCCGGCGGGAGTCCTCGTCGCCGACGGACGCTGCGGTGAGTAGGTCGTCGCGGAGGTTCTGGGTATAGGGAGTGAGGTCCATGACATCATGATGACACCACGATGACGCCATTTCAAGGACGATTGACGTCACCCCTAGGATCGACTTCGTGAATGCCCCCGTCGAAATCCCCAGCGAGACCACCAGCGAGAGTCCCAGCCGCTATGTCAGCCTCCTGCGGGAGCAGGTGCGCCACGAGTTCAACGCCAGCCAGCAGTACATCGCCATTGCTGTCTGGTACGACGCCCACGACCTTCCGCAGCTGGCCGCGCACTTTTATCGGCAGGCCGTGGAGGAGCGCAACCACGCGATGATGATCGTGCAGTGGATGCTCGATCGCGATCTTGCCATCACCATTCCCGGTATCGACGGGGTGAAGGGTGACTTCGCGTCGATCGTCGAGCCGATCGCGCTGGCGTTGGCGCAGGAGCGGACCGTCACCGATCAAATCAAGGCACTGTTCGCCACGGCGCGCCAGGAGCACGACTTCCTGGGCGAGCAATTCATGCTGTGGTTTCTCAAGGAGCAGGTCGAGGAGGTCTCGGCGATGACCACCCTGCTCAACGTGGCCCAGCGTGCCGGTGACGATTGGTTCGACGTCGAGACCTATCTGGCGCGTGAGAGTGTCGGCGAAGCCGGTGGGGATGCGAGCGCGCCGGCCGCCGCGGGTGGGGCGCTGTGAGTCCTCAGCTCGTCCGGTGACCGGCCGGCACCCCAACGACGCCGGGCCGCGGGTGCGGCTGGTGGCCCGCACCGAATTCCTTCCGCCGGACGACGTGCCATGGTCGACCGACGCTTCCGGTGGTCAGGCGCTTGCCGAGTTCGCCGGCCGTGCGTGCTACCAGTCCTGGTCCAAGCCGATACCGGCCACCGCGACGAATGCCGGCTACCTCGACCACATCCTGCAGGTCGGCCACCTGTCCGTGCTGGAACACAGCACGGCCAGCTTCTACATCACCGGCATCTCGCGGTCCGTGACGCACGAGATGATCCGCCACCGGCATTTTTCCTATTCGCAGCTCTCTCAGCGCTACCTTCCGCCGGGCGGCCCTGAGGTTGTCGAGCCGCTGGCCATCGCGCGAGATCCGGAGCTGCACGACCTGTTCAGCGCGGCGGTCGCGGCCTCGGCGCAGGCCTATGCCGAGCTGCTGCAGGTTCTGGAAGCCGCCGCGGCGCAAACACCCGATGGCACCCTGCCGCGCAAGCAGGCCCGGCAGGCGGCGCGCGCCGTGCTGCCGAACGCCACTGCCACCGCCATCGTGGTCACCGGGAACTATCGAGCCTGGCGCCATTTCATCGGCATGCGGGCCACCGAGGCCGCCGACGTGGAGATTCGTACCCTCGCGGTCGCCCTATTGGTGGAGCTACAGGCGTTGGCGCCCAACGTGTTTGCTGACTTTCGGGTCAGCGCCCTGCCCGACGGCAGCGCGGTCGCCGCCTCCCCGCTGGTCGGCGAGGGCTAGCGGGGGTCAGAGCACATTCACCGCGGTCACGCGGAAGGGCAGGCCCTGCTGGCAGGTCGTCATCACGCCGTGTTCGAACGAACCGGTCACCTCAACCCGCGCACCCACGGTCAGTTCGGTGGCATCTCCGCCGAGCAAATCGGCCAGCACGGTCCCGGCGTCGTCGGCGAGCAGGATGCACCGTGGTTCGACGCCCTCCTGGACGGTGCCGCGCAGCGTTACCTCGTCTCCCACAGCGGTGATCGAGGAGTTCACGCTGGTCGACGAGTTCGGCGCCTTCGTGACCGACGGGCCGGCCGGGGCAGGTGGTGAAGACGGGGCAGGTGGTGAAGACGGGGCAGGTGGTGAAGACGGGGCAGGTGGTGAAGACGATGACGTCACCGGCCTACTGGGCGGGGGCGAGGCGCAGGCCGCCAGCCCGGATGCGATGCCGGCAACGATGACCGCGATGATCACCGCACCGAGCTGACTCCGAAACGACCGCAGCGACTGCAGCCCACCCACCATGCCTCCCATGCTCAGGCTCCCGACCGATGGAGACGGGCCGGGGAGCAATCCCGTTGCATCGACAGCTGGGTCGGGGAATCGCCGGCGACGCCCGCTATTGTCGTCCGATCGGGATTGTCGTCCGATCGGGACGAAGCGCCCAGGTCATCCGAAAGCTGGTCTCCGAGGTCGGGGAAACTCGGAAGGGGAGAGCCGTGAGACACCGGCGCCAGGTCATCGCTGTGTTGTCCGCCGCGTTCCTCCTCGCCGCCTGCTCCGGTTCGCCGGCAGCGCCACCCCCTACGGCACGTCACCAGTCGGGCCGACCGTCTCCTCCGATGTGCCGCCGTCAGACTCGCACGAAGAAATGGACCACTCGGCCGGCAACTCGATGGCGATGAGTTCGGTGCCCGACACGGTGGCCGGGCCGGGGCCGAGCGTGGCGCCCGCCGTGGAACCGGCGCCCGCTCCGGCTTCGGCACCCGCGGTCGACGTTCTCCCCGGAATGCCCCCGGTGCCGGATCCGCACAACATCTATTCCGAGGCCGGCGCGAACATGCTGGGACCGGCCGGGCTGAATTCAAAGGCATATGCCTATGTACCGAACACCAAATCGAGCGACGTCTGGGTGATCGACCAACAAACTCTCCAGGTCGTCGACAGATTCCCGGTCGGCACCGAAGTCCAGCACGTGGTGCCGTCGTACGACATGACCTCGCTCTATGCCACCGACGATATCGGCAACGTGATCCGCCGGATCGACCCGGTGACCGGGCAGGCCGGTGAAACCATTCCGGTGGCCGACCCGTACAACATGTATTTCACCCCGGACGGCAAATACGCGATATCGGTGGCTGAGGCCCTGCGCAGCCTTGTCTGGTATGACCCGGTGACCTGGCAGGAGGTCGATCGGGTGCGCTACCCGGACTGCAAGGGCATCGACCACGGCGATTTCACCCCCGACGGGGGGACTGCGGTGTTCAGCTGCGAGTTCGACGGGCGGGTCGCCGTCATCGACGTGCAGACACATCAGCTCATCCGCATGGTCGACATGCCGCAGCGGAACCTGAATATGGGCCCCCAGGACCTGCGGATCGCGCCGGACGGATCGAAGTTCTACATCGCGGATTCGGATTCTGACGGGGTGTGGGTGCTGGACAAGGACCTGCAGACGGTCACCCGGCATATCGATACCGGCGACGGCGCGCACGGCCTGTATTTCAGCCGGGATGCCACCTGGCTGTTTGTGACCAACCGCCATGAGGGTTCGATCAGCGTGCTCGACGCCTATTCCGGTGACCCCATCGGGAAATGGCAGATCCCAGGCGGCGGCAGCCCGGATATGGGCAACGTCAGCGCGGACGGCAGCCAGTTGTGGGTATCCGGACGGTACGACAATGTGGTGTACGTGCTCAGCACCGTGGACGGCAGCCTGATCACCAAGATCCCGGTCGGCAACGGACCGCACCGTCTTGCGTTGATGCCGCAACCCGGCCGCTATTCGACGGGGCACACGGGCGTCACCCGTTGACGCCGGCTTCGAGGTCGCTCCGGACTCCCGCCTGCGCCACGTACCGTCGACGGTATGACGTTGGCTCGGTCCGAACGCGCTGCCCTCGCCGATCTGTTCGATGAACTCGGCCCCGACCAGCCCACCCTGTGCGAAGGCTGGGACACCCAGGACCTGCTGATCCACCTGCTGATCCGCGAACGCCGGCCGGGCGCCTACGCGGGCACCTTCGTCAAGCCCCTGAAGGGCTGGACGGACAAGGTGGCCGGTGGTTACGCTCAGCGGCCCTGGTCAGAAGTCGTCCAGGAGTACCGGTCCGGGCCACCGGTGTGGAACCCGGCAGGTTGGGGCAAGCTCGACGAGCTGACCAACGGCGGCGAGATGTTCATCCATCACGAAGACGCCCGACGCGGGCAGCCTGGCTGGGAACCGAGAAAGCTGGACCCGGAGTCCGTCGCGGAGCTGGAGAAGATGCTCGGATCCGGGATGTCGAAACTGGCCCTGCGCAAGTTCCCGATCGGCGTCGTCGCCGAATTGCCGGACTCGCGGCGGATCCCGCTCAAGCCCGGTGAGCCGGCGGCAATCGTCTCGGGCGAACCAGGGGAGATCATCATCTGGATGTCCGGTCGAGATGAGGCCAGGGTCACTTTCGCCGGAGACGACGACGCGGTCGCCGCACTGCACGCGGGTACCCGGGGGTTGTGACGGGGCTGTCGGCGGCATGTTGCCGGGTCGTGACCGGAACGGCCGGCGACGCCCGGTAGGTTTGCTGAACATGACGACCCTCAGCGCCGGGCCTGCCGGCCGGCCAGGCCGGCCCTTCGGCACCACGCTCACCGCGATGGTCACGCCGTTCACGGCGACCGGCGAACTGGACGTGGACGCCGCGGGCCAGCTGGCCGTCAGGCTGGTGGACGCCGGAAACAACGGTCTGGTGGTGAACGGCACCACCGGGGAATCCCCGACCACCACCGACGGGGAGAAGGAACTCGTCATCCGCGCCGTCGTGGAGGCTGTCGGCGACCGCGCCACGGTGGTGGCCGGGGTGGGCACCTACGACACGGCGCACTCCGTGCGGCTGGCCAAGGCGGCCGAGAAGGCCGGTGCACACGGCGCTCTCGTCGTCACGCCGTACTACTCGCGTCCGCAGCAGGAGGGTTTGCTGGCCCACTTCGCGGCGGTGGCCGACGCCAGCGACCTGCCCGTCATGCTCTACGACATCCCGCCACGCTCGGTGGTGGCCATCGCGCCGGACACCCTGTTGCGACTGGCCGAACATCCCAGGATCACCGCCGTGAAGGACGCCAAGGGCGACCTGCTGGCCGGGTCGAAGGTCATCGCCGGCTCGGACCTCGCTTACTACTCCGGTGACGATCCGCTGACGGTGCCCTGGATGAGCATCGGTGCGGTCGGCATCGTCAGCATCATCGCGCATGTCGTCGGGCCGCACGTCCGGGCGATGGTGGACGCCGCCGAGGCCGGCGACTACGTCACGGCTCGCCGACTGCACGAGGCGCTGCTGCCCGCGCATCGCGCCATGGGACGCACCGGTAGCGGTGCCGGGTTGGTGTTCGCCAAGACCGCGTTGCGGCTGCAGGGTTTCGGTGTCGGTGATCCACGGCTGCCGCAGATTCCGGCCACGCACGCGCAGACCGATCTGATCGCGAAGGATCTGGACGAGATCGGACCGCTGCAATGAGCCCCACGGGCAGCAGCGGGTCCGCGGGACAGGTCGCGGCGCCCGACCCGCCGCCGCGGCTGCCGAAGGGCGCGCTGCGCGTGGTGGCGTTGGGCGGCATCGGCGAGATCGGCCGGAACATGACCGTCTACGAGTACGACGGCCGGCTGCTGGTGGTCGACTGCGGGGTGCTGTTCCCTGAGGACGGGCAACCCGGCGTTGACCTGATCTTGCCTGATCTCCGTTTGGTCGAGGACCGGGTCGACGACATCGACGCCGTGGTGATCACCCACGGACACGAGGACCACATCGGCGCGTTGCCCTGGCTGCTCCGGCTGCGGGCGGACCTGCCGGTGATCGGTGCGCGGTTCTCCGTGGCGTTGATCGCCTCCAAGTGCCGGGAACATCGCATCACGCCGAAGCTCGAAATCATCGCCGAGGGTGAGCGGCGCGTCATCGGGCCTTGGGACCTGCAGTTCTTCGCCGTCAACCACTCGATTCCGGATGCGCTGGCCGTCGGTATCCGGACGCCGGCCGGGACGGTGCTGCACACCGGAGACATCAAACTCGACCAGCTGCCGCTGGACGGCCGGCTCACCGACCTCGCCGGGTTCTCCAAGTTCGGCGAGGAGGGGGTCGACCTGCTGCTGGTGGACTCGACGAACGCCGAGGTGCCCGGATTCGTGGCGCCCGAGCGGGAAATCGGGCCCGTGCTGGACACCTACATCGCGAAGGCCAAACAACGGGTGATCGTCGCTTCGTTCGCCTCGCACGTGCACCGGGTCCAGCAGATGCTCGATTCGGCGCAGAGCCACCGCCGCAAGGTCGCGTTCGTCGGCCGCTCCATGGTGCGCAACATGCAGATAGCGCAGGAGCTGGGCCTGCTGTCGGTGCCCGACGGGCTGGTGCGGTCCCTGGACAAGGCGCTGGACCTGCCGCCCGAGCAACTGTTGCTGGTCTCGACCGGCTCGCAGGGCGAGCCGCTGTCCGCGCTGTCCCGGATGTCCCGCGGCGAGCACCGGTCGGTGAACCTGCGCTCGGGGGACACAGTGATCCTGGCGTCGTCGATGATCCCCGGTAACGAGACCAGCGTGTTCACGGTGATCAACGAGCTGTCCCGGATCGGGGTCACCGTCGTACATCAGGGCGTGGCCAAGGTGCACGTCTCCGGTCACGCCTCCGCCGGTGAGCTGCTGTACCTGTACAACGCGGTGCGCCCCGGCAACGTGATCCCGATGCACGGCGAGTGGCGTCACCTGCGGGCGCAGGCCAGGCTCGCGGTGCTCACCGGGGTGCCCGAGGACCGAGTGGTGCTTGCCCCGAACGGGACGGTGGTCGACCTGGTGGCCGGGAAGGCACGGGTCAGCGGGCACGTCGAGGTCGGCATGGTCTACGTGGACGGCAACGCGGTGGGCGACGTCGGCGACAACACACTGTCCGATCGGCTGGTGCTCGGCGAAGGCGGCTTCATCTCGATCACGGTCGCGATCGACAAGCACAACGGTCGCGCGGTGGCCTCGCCGACGATCTCCGGACGCGGGTTCTCCGACGATCCCAAGGCGCTGCACGCCGTCGTCCCGCTGGTGGAGGCCGAACTGTCCAGAACCGAGGCGGACGGCATCACCGACACCCACCGGGTCGCGCAGGCGGTCCGCCGGGTCGTCGGCAAATGGGTCGGCGACACGTACCGTCGTCGGCCGATGATCGTGCCCACGGTGCTGGCCGTCTGACGTCCCTGAGGTGACCGACCAGCTCTTCTACGGGCCCATCCTGGTCGCCGCCGTTTGTCGAGGTCACCGAACTTGTCAGGGACGAGCAGTCCGGCTGGATCTCACCGGTCGGATGAGCGAGGGTTGAGCACCCGCAACCCGCCGCCGGCGGGGCGGAGGTCCGCCGTGACCACCGGGCGGACATGCCCGAGTGTTCGGCGTGCTCGGTTCGCGATCGGATCCCTGGCACGGTGGTACCGTCCGCCTCCGCGCAACAGCGGGCCTCGGGACACCGTGCCGATCTCATCACTGGTTGGTGTGGCTGCGACGTCATATCCCACGTTGCCCACAACCAGCACCTGCGGACCGATCGGCACCAGTTGGGCGGTGGTGCAGTCGAGCCACCCCAGCGCATCGGACAGCAGGGGAGATCCGGAGACCGGGCCGGGCCGGAACGGCACCCTGTCGAACTGGTCGACGCCGGTCGGCCTGTTGCGGCTGGCGAAGAACCGGGCGGTGAATTCCTGGTGACCGGCCAGCAAAGACAGGCCGAACCCCGAGTTGCGGGAGAGCACCTGGTGCATCGACCCGGCGCGCCGCACCGCGAGGGTCACCACCGTCGGATGGAACGACACGATGGACACCGAACCGATCGTCAGACCGTGCGGGATGCCGTCGACGGTGGCCGTGAGCACGGCAACGCCTTGCAGCACATGCGAACTGGCCTCGGGTGCCGGGGCCGGATTGCCGGCTGCCGGGCCACGACCACCGGGCGGGAGAAAGGCGACCGACCGCAGGGAGGGAGTGGAATCTCGGCGCGAGTCCACGCTCGTCGGACTCAGCCGCGAGGATCGTGTGCCGTTGCCGTCCATCTGGCGCCCCCCAGGAACTCGAACCGGCTGGATCGCCGCGCTCGTCTCTTACAGGAGAATCGGGCATCCGCACCGATACCGTGCACTGGGATACCACCCGATCGAGAGGTCAGTACCGCCCGGTCGAGGCCACTTCGGGATCAAATGCGAGCCGGTAGCCGCGCTTCACGACTGTCTGCACGACCCGTGGGTCGCCCAGCGCCGAGCGCAACCGCCCGATGGCCATCTCGACGGCATGCGCGTCCGCGCCGCCCCCGGACAGCACGGACCCGAGCTCGGCGCGGCTGAGGACCTGACCCGGGTGCCTGGCCAGCATCCGGATCAACGACGTCCCGGTCGGTCCAGGTGTGACGAAGGCACCGTCGACCACCACGCCGGTGCCGCGAATCTCCAGCGTGTGCCCGGCGGCGGTGACCTTCTGCGCCAGGCGCGCCGGAAGCTGCTCCGACACCGTCCGCACCAGCGCTCCGAGCCGCGCCCGGGCGGGTTGCACCACCGGGATATCGGCCCGGATCAGCGGTGCCGCGGTCACCGGTCCCACCGCGGCGGCCATCACCTGACGCCGCAGGGCTTTCCTGACCTGATCGAGCAGACCCTGCTCCTGCGCGGTCTGCAGGAAGCTGACGGCCGCCGGCGCGCTGGTGAAGGTCAGCGCATGCACGTCACCCTGGGCGACCTGTGCGCACAGCCGCAGCAGCGGGGCCTGATCGGGAGGTCGGGTCCACCGGTACACCTTGGCCTCCAAGACGGAGGCGCCGGCGGCACGTACGGCGTCCACCATGTCGCGCAGCGGCTCACCGTGTTCCTGCACGACGACCCGGCGTCCCTCCAGCTCGAGGGTCAGCAGCCGCTCGAGCACCTCCGAGGACGACTCGGACGGCGGTGACCATTCCCCGAACAATCCCGCGGCGTGCATGGCGCCCACCACCTTGGGGCCGCGGGCCAGCAGGCTCGCACCGGACAGGGCATGCAGAAATGGCTCGGCCATTCCCCAGCTGTCGGCCGCCTCCACCCAGCCGCGGAAGCCGATCGCCGTGGTGGCCACCACGATGTCCGGTGGCTCCTCGATGATCTGCGCGGTCATCGCGCGCAAGGTGTCGTCGTTGGCCACCGGATCAATCTGGATCGCCGGGCCGTACACGACCTCCGCGCCATGGCGTTGCAGGGCGGCACCGAATTCGTGACGGCGGCGGGCCGCAGTGATGCCGACGGTGTAGCCGGCGAGCGGGCCGACGCGTTCGGCCGCGGGGCCGGCGGGCCGCTGCGCTGCAATCACCGGGCCGTCCGGGCGCGGCGGCACACCGCACGGCCGGCCGTTCCGGTACTTGAACGATCGGCGGCCATGGCGTCAGTATTGCCGCCGCGCAATACGTCACGTTGCCTTCGTGTTTCGCGCTCATGGCGGAACACGTGTCGGAGGTGCTCGCCTGACGACCACGGGCGGCGCCAGGAATGGCGTGTGGCGCAGCGCACGTTCACGCCCGATGTGTTCACAACCAGTGCCTGGGCGGTGTGCGGGAAACGGAACCGACGAGTAACGCCACCGTCACCGCAGAGCGTGATGCACTCGTCACGATGGGTCCAGCGCTCGGGTCAGCCCGGGCGTGTGAACCGGTCAATGCCGACCTGTCTGTCGTGTCGCCGATCCCGCCGCGGACCAGCCCACACCCAGAGAGGAGGTCGCGCGTGACCCCCACCGCCACCCACTGCCCGTACTGCTCATTGCAGTGCGGGATCAGCATGGTCGCCGGGGACCGGCCGGCCACTCTGGTGCCGCAGGAGGATTTCCCCACCAACCGCGGTGGGCTGTGCTCCAAGGGATGGACGGCCGCCGATCTGCTCGATCATCCCGACCGGCTGCTGACGCCACTGGTGCGTACCGTGCCGGGTGACCGGGCGAGCGCGTTCCGTGAGGCGTCGTGGGACGAAGCGATAGATCGGGTCGCGGACGGGATTCGTGACGCGCAGCAGCGCTTCGGGCTGGACAGCGTCGGCGTCTTCGGCGGCGGCGGGCTGACGAACGAGAAGGCCTACACGTTGGGCAAGTTCGCCCGGGTGGCGCTGCGGACGTCGGCGATCGACTACAACGGCCGGTTCTGCATGTCCTCGGCCGCTACCGCGGGCAATCGGGCGTTCGGTGTCGACCGCGGGCTGCCGTTCCCGCTCTCCGACATCTCCGACACGGCCGCGATCCTGCTCGTCGGGGCCAACCCGGCCGACACCATGCCGCCGGCGATGCAATACTTCGACGCCGGGCGGGCTGCGGGTGCCCGCCATATCGTCGTCGACCCACGCCGGACAGCGACGGCAGACGGGGCCGCCGTGCATCTGGCGCCGCTCCCGGGCACGGATCTCGCGCTGGCCAACGGGCTGCTGCACATCGCCATCCGGGACGGGCTCGTCGACGAGACCTACATCGCCGAGCGCACCACCGGCTTCGCCTCGGTCCGAGCGTCGGTGGCGGCGTACTGGCCCGACCGGGTCGAGCGGATCACCGGCGTCGGGGTGGACCAACTGCGGGAGGTCGCGCACCTGCTGGCGCAGGCGCCGTCGGCGATGATCCTGACCGCCCGCGGCGCCGAACAGCACAGCAACGGCACGGAGACCGCGCAGGCCTACATCAACCTCGCCCTGGCGCTGGGTCTGCCCGGCAAACGGGCGTCCGGCTACGGCACCATCACCGGTCAGGGCAACGGCCAGGGCGGCCGGGAACATGGTCAGAAGGCCGATCAGCTGCCGGGGTACCGCCGGCTGGACGACCCGAAGGCACGTGCGCACGTCGCCGCCGTCTGGGGCGTCGATCCCGACGAACTGCCCGCACCCGGGAAATCGGCGTTCGAGATGCTCGACCGGCTCGGCACCGACGGCGGTGTCAGCGCTCTGCTGGTGCTGGCCTCCAACGTTGTCGTCTCGGCGCCGGACGCCAACCGGGTCCGCAGCCGGCTCGCCGCGCTGGACATGCTGGTGGTGTCCGACATCTTCCTGTCCGAGACCGCGGCCGTGGCCGATGTCGTCCTGCCGACCGCCCAGTGGGCCGAGGAGGACGGCACGATGACGAATCTGGAGGGCCGGGTGATCCGGCGGAAGAAGGCGCTGCCGCCGCCTGCCGGGGTGCTCGACGACCTGCAGATGCTGCGCCGGCTCGCCACGAAACTCGGTAGGGGGCAGTACTTCTCGGAGGACCCGCAGACCGTCTTCGACGAGTTGCGGAGGGCCAGCGCCGGCGGCATCGCCGATTACGCCGGGATCAGCTATGACCGGATCGACGCCGAGAAAGGGGTGTTCTGGCCCTGTCCCAGCACCGACCATCCAGGGACGCCAAGGCTTTTCGCCTACGGGTTCCCGACACCCGATGGCCGCGCTCGGTTCTTCCGGGTTCAGCACCGAGAGCCGGCCGAGGTGCCCGACCCCGACTATCCCTATGTGCTCACCACCGGCCGGCTGCTGACCCAGTACCAGAGCGGCACCCAGACCCGGCGCCTGCGCGCCACCATGGTGCCCGACCCGCACGTGCAGCTCCACCCCGACCTGGCTCGGCGGCTGGGGATCGGCGCCAGCGACATGGTGCAGCTGCGCACTCGGCGGGGCGCCGCCGTGTTCCGGGCCCAGCTCAGCGAGGCGATCCGCCCCGAGGTGCTGTTCGTGCCGTTCCACTGGGGCGGAGCGTCCAACGCCAATGCGCTCACCGATGCCGCCCTGGACCCGTATTCCAAGATGCCGGAGTTCAAGGTCTGCGCGGTGAGCCTCGCCCGGGTCGGCGGGCCGGATGATCTCGACCTGCTGACGAGGCTGCCCGACCAACCCGAGGTGCTCGGCTTCGCCGAATCCGCGAGCCACCCCACCCGCCGGCCACCAGTTGCCCGAGCGCACCGATCACCGCACCGATCACCGCCGCCGCACCGGAAGGACGCCATCGTGCACACGAAGAACCGTTTCCTGCAGGGCATATACCAGTTCACCGGAGCCGGCATCGACAAGCCGGTGCCGTTGGATGCCGCGCTCAGCTACGTGGTGCCCGACGGGTCGGTCGCCCAGGCGTTGTACTTCCGGGGCGGCAACACCGCGCGGGAGTTGATCGCGGTGGTGTTGATGCGTGACGGCGTTCCGATGCGGTACTTCCCGATCGGCGCCAAGGCCGACGTGCACGTGCCGCTGCGGGTGGTCGAGGACCTGGAGGGCGGCACCGCCGTCGAGCTGTACCTCGCCGCACCGGAGGGGCTGTCCGGTTCGGTCGTCATCGACGTGGGATTGGTGGAGGTCTGATGACGCTGCTGGAAGACGCACCGGTCACCGAAGCCGACGAATCGCGCGACCCGGGCGGCCACCGCGCCCGGCGCAAGCTGGTGGTGGTCGGCAACGGGATGGCCGGCGCCCGCGCCGTCGAGGAGATCCTGCAACGCGGTGGGGGCGAACAGTTCTCGATCACCATGTTCGGTGACGAGCCGTACGGCAACTACAACCGGATCATGCTCTCGCACGTGCTGTCCGGCGAGGAGACCGACGCCGACATCTTCCTCAACAGCCTGCCCTGGTACCGGGAGAACGACATCACCCTGCACGCCGGGGTGCGGGCCACCCGGATCGACCGGTTCAGCAAGCTGGTCTATGCAGTGAATTCAGCCGACGGGACGACATCTCACACGCCCTACGACGTGCTGATCATCGCCACCGGCAGCCGCTCGTTCATGCCGTCGATCGAGGGCCTGCGGACCGATGACGGCGAACTGCTGCCCGGCGTGTTCGCGTTCCGGACCATCGATGACACCCGCGGGATGGTCACCTATGCCCAGCACGAGGATCACCGGCGGGCGGTGGTGATCGGCGGCGGCCTGCTCGGCCTGGAAGCCGCGCGCGGCCTGCAGGCCTACGGTCTGCAGGTCGACGTGGTGCACGCCGGCGCACACCTGATGAACGCCCAGATCGGCCCGGCCGGCGGCGAGATCCTGCGCAAGAGCGTGCAGAAACTCGGCATCGAGGTGCACACCAAGGCGCGCACCACCGCGGTCATGGGCGAGGACAAGGTGCGCGGCGTCTGGCTGTTGGACCACCCGCTGCTGGAATGCGACATGGTGGTCCTCGCCGCCGGTATCCGGCCCAACATCGACCTCGCGGTGACCAGCGGTTTCACCGTGGAACGGGCCATCGTCGTCGACGACTACATGCGCACCATGGACGACCCCGACGTGTACGCGGTCGGGGAGTGTGTGCAGCACCGCGGCGAGGTCTACGGCCTGGTCGCCCCGCTCTGGGAACAGGCCGTGGTGCTGGCCGACCAGGTCACCGGAACCGACACCACGGCGGCCTACTTCGGTTCCCGTACCGCGACCAAGCTGAAGGTGGCGGGGGTCGACGTCGCCTCGATGGGAGTGCCGGGACCCGAACGCGACACCGACGAGCACATCGTGTTCTCCGAGCCACGGCGGGGGATCTACAAGTCCCTGGTCATCCGGGACGAGAAGCTCATCGGCGCCACCATGCTGGGCGACACGTCCAAGGTCGCGTTCCTCATGCAGGCCTTCGACCGCGGGCTGCCGTTGCCCGAGGAACGCCTGGAGATGCTGTTCAACCTGGGCACCCCCGCCGAGGAGGTCGGTGCCGCGGAACTCGCCGACGATGCGCAGGTCTGCAACTGCAACGGCGTCTCCAAGGAGGCGTTGGTCGCCTGTGTGGAAAGCGGTGTCAAATCGGTGGCGGGGGTGATGGACAAGACCAGGGCCGGCAAGGGATGCGGTTCGTGCAAGACGATGGTGTGCCAGATCGTGGATTGGGCCGCCGGCGGTGCGGTGCAGGAGGATCCGTCGGCGAACTGGTACGTCCCAGGTGTCCCGCTGGACAAGCCGGAGCTGATGGCGGCGATCCGGGAGAAGGGACTGCGGTCGGTCTCCGCGGTGTTCGCCGCGTTGGCGCCGGACGGCGCCGAGGACGCGAAATCCAAGATGGGTCTGGCGTCGCTGCTCGAGATGATGTGGGCCGACGAGTACATCGACGAGAAGGACGCCCGGTTCATCAACGATCGGGTGCACGCCAACATCCAGAAGGACGGGACCTTCTCGGTGGTTCCGCAGATGAAGGGCGGCGTCACCACTCCCGCGCAGCTGCGGAAGATCGCCGACGTCGCCGAGAAATGGGATGTCCCGATGGTGAAACTCACCGGGGGTCAACGCATCGACCTGCTCGGCGTCAAGAAGGAAGACCTGCCCGGTGTCTGGGCCGATCTCGGGATGCCGTCGGGATATGCCTACGGCAAGAGCTTCCGCACGGTGAAAACCTGTGTGGGATCGGAATTCTGCCGGTTCGGCGTCGGCGATTCCACGTCGTTGGGAATCAGGCTCGAGACGCGTTTCCAGGGCCTGGAGTCGCCGGCCAAGATGAAACTGGCCGTCACCGGCTGCCCGCGCAACTGCGCAGAGGCCTACGTCAAGGACGTCGGGGTGGTGGCAATCGATGGCGGCCGGTGGGAGATCTACATCGGTGGTGCGGCCGGCGCCCACATCCGCAAGGGCGATCTGCTGGCCACCGTCGACGATCCGGACCTGGTGGTGAAATTGACCGGGCGCTTCATGCAGTGGTATCGAGAAAATGCCAAGTGGCTGGAACGTACCTATGCGTTTGTCCCGCGAATGGGAATCGAGTACGTCCGTGACGTCATTGTCGAGGACAGTCTCGGCATCGCCGATGAGCTCGATGCCCGAATGCAGGCGTCGATCGACAACTACGTCGACCCCTGGCTGGAGGGCGCGGCGCCGGCTACTCCAGGCCAGTTCAGAACCTCGCTCCCGCTGGAGGTCCTGCCGCGGGTGCCGGTCCGATGACTGCGATCCTGGGAAACCCATCTGAACCGGACGCCGCCGAAAGGGCGCACCATCTCGGACCACTCGACCAGATTCCCGTTGGCGAGGGTCGCGCTTTCGGTGTCGACGGGGTGCAGGTGGCGGTGTTCCGTCTGCGCTCGGGCGCGGTACACGCCGTTTCGGCAGTCTGCCCGCACAAGGGCGGCCCCATCGCGGACGGGCAGGTCGACGGGGCGATCGTGCTGTGCCCCCTGCACATGAACGCGTTCGAGCTGTCCACCGGGTGTTCGACCACCGGCCAACAGCCGCTCGCCACCTGGCGGGTCGACGTGGACGGCTCGGGCGAGATCGTGCTGTACGCAACCCATTCGCACTCGCAGAGCTGAGGACATTCGACATGAGCCCCGCCGTTGACACCCTTCGCAATCTTGTTCCCACCCGTTCGAAGGCCGACCCGGACAAACCGCGGAGCAAATACTGGATCGATGACTGGCGCCCGGAAGACCCGGTCTTCTGGAAGGAAACCGGTGCCGCCATCGCCAAGCGGAACCTGACGTTCTCGGTCCTGGCCGAGCACATCGGATTCTCCGTCTGGAGCATGTGGTCGGTGATCGTGCTGTTCATGGGCCCGGAGTGGGGGATCGACCCGGCCGGGAAGTTCCTGCTCACCGCGCTGCCCACGCTGGCCGGGTCGCTGCTGCGGCTGCCCTACACGTTCGCGGTGGCCACCTTCGGCGGTCGGAACTGGACGATCGTCAGCGCCCTGCTGCTGCTGATCCCGACCACCCTCATCGCGATCTTCCTGGTGCCCGGGGTCTCGTATTCCACCCTGCTGATCGTCGCGAGCTTCGCCGGCTTCGGAGGCGGCAACTTCGCCTCGTCCATGACGAACATCAACGCCTACTACCCGCAGCGGCTCAAGGGCTGGGCGCTGGGCATCAACGCCGGCGGCGGCAATCTGGGCGTCCCGGTCGTCCAGCTCGTCGGCCTGCTGATCCTGGCCGGCGTCGGGGCCGGCGCGCCGCGGTTGCTGGTGGCCGTCTACATCCCGCTGATCATCGCGGCCGCGATCGGCGCAGCCATCCGGATGAACAACCTCACCCGGATGTCCGACAGCAAACGGGCCATGCGCGAGGTCAGCAAAGACCGGAACACCTGGGTCATCTCGCTGCTCTACATCGGCACCTTCGGATCGTTCATCGGGTTCAGCTTCGCCTTCGGGCAGGTGCTCCAGGTGCAGTTCGCCGATATCTTCTCCACTCCGGTGAAGGCCGCCTACCTGACGTTCCTGGGTCCACTCATCGGTTCGCTGATCAGGCCGGTGGGTGGTCAACTCGCTGATCGGCTGGGCGGCGCCAAGGTCTCGTTCGTGAACTTCGTCGCGATGGCGCTCGGCGCGTCGGTGGTGCTGGTGGCCTCGCTGATGCAGTCGCTCCCGCTCTATCTGGTCGGCTTCATCATGTTGTTCGCGTTCAGCGGCATCGGGAACGGATCGGTGTACAAGATGATCCCGGCCATCTTCACCTCCAAGTCGGGCACCGAGATCATCAACGGCGCGGACCCCGCGGTGTCGATGGCCAACTCGCGGCGGATGGCCGGTGCCCTGATCGGCATCGCCGGCGCCATCGGTGCATTCGGCGGTGTGCTGGTCAACCTGGCGTTCCGGCAATCATTCCTCGCGACCAAGACCGCGGACGCGGCCTACATCGGTTTCATCGCGTTCTACGCGGTCTGTTTCGTGGTCACCTGGTATGTGTACATCCGCGAGTCGTCCAGCAAGCTGGAAGGCGTGTGACGGAGAAGTGGGCGGGCGGTGGCAGAATCGGTGGTCGTATGAATGACCCGGGTTTCCCATTGCACCTGTCCCTGGCGGGCCGTCGCGTCGTGGTCGTCGGCGGGGGACCGGTTGCCGCTCGGAAAGTGGCCGGTTGCGTGGCCGCTGGTGCCGACGTGCTGGTGGTGGCGCCATATGCGTGCGAGCAGATCGTGGCCGACGCTGGCGCCGGACTCCTGACCTGGGTGGAACGGGACTATCAGCACGGTGATCTCGCCGACGCCTGGCTGGCGTTCGCCGCCACCGGGGATCGTGCGACGGACGAGGCGGTCGAGGCCGACGCGACCGCGCAGCGAACCTTCTGCGTGCGCGCCGACGACGCCACGGCGGGCAGCGCCCGGACACCGGCGACGCTGCGCAGGGACGACCTGGTGATCGGCGTCGGCACGGCAGGCGCCGGGGGCACGGCCGACCCGCGACGGTCGGTCGCGGTGCGCAACGCCATCGCGCAGGCCATGGACTCCGGCACGCTGCCGCTACGCCGGCACCGGCCGGCCGGTGGGCACGTGGTGTTGATCGGCGGTGGACCCGGTGACCCGGACCTGCTCACCCTGCGCGCTCGCCGCGAGTTGGCAGCAGCCGATGTGGTCGTCGTCGACCGGTTGGCCCCGCTGGCGGTGCTCGACGAACTCGGCCCCGACGTGCTGGTGCTGGACGTGGGAAAGACCCCGGGGCGCCACCCCGTTTCGCAACACGAGATCAACCTGCTGCTCGTCGAGCATGCGCGGGCCGGGCGGCGGGTCGTTCGGCTCAAGGGTGGCGACCCGTACGTGCTCGGCCGTGGCGGCGAGGAGGCCGCGGCCTGCCGGGAGGCCGGTGTCAGCGTCGACGTGGTGCCAGGCGTCACCAGCGCGTTCGCGGTACCCGCGGCAGCGGGCATCCCCGTCACCCACCGCGGGCTGGCCCGCCAGGTGACGGTGCTCTCCGGGCACGACGCGCTCGACGGTGCTGACCGGGCCGACTGGCGCAGCCTGGCCGCGGCCGGTGGCACCCTGGTGATCCTGATGGGGGTGGCCGCGCTGCCGCGGATCAGCGCGGGCCTGCTCGACGCCGGGATGAAGCCGGATACCCCCGTCGCGGTGGTCGAGAACGGGTGGAGCCCGGAGCAGCGGGTGACGACCGGCACGATCGCGGACATCGCCGAGCGGGCCCGGTCTGCGCGGTCGCCCGCGGTGATCGTCATCGGCGCGGTGGCGGCGCTGGCCCTCACCTGAGCGCCTGCCCGGACCTCAGCGCCGCTACGGAACAGGCTGCGCCTGGAACGCGGACAGTGCGCCGACCAGGACAGCGAGCGCGACGAAACCGAGCGTGAGGGCAACCTTGGCACCCCGCCGACCGAACACCAATTGCCAGGCGCGGTACCGGTCGGTCTCGTGACGGAACCTCCGCCAGTGCACCAGCATGGTCGCGATCAAGATCAAGATCACACTCAAGCTCAGGTAGACAGTGATGATCGTGGCGGTACGCACGGATGCAACACCTCTTCTCCGCGGCGCGGACGCCGTGGGTCATCCACACTGGTCGCATGGGGGATGGCGGCGCGATGGCCGGGCTCCGGCGTGCCGGCGATACGGGCGCTCTCACCCGGGCCTGGGCGTGGACCCGGTCCATGCTGCAGACGTCCACGCAGATCACCTCCCAGTCCACCATTACCCCTACTCCTGTGCTGCCCTACTCGAACGAGTGGACCGGTCCGGTGTCCGGGACCTTTCACGTGGCCGGCGTCGCCATCCCGCCGGTCACCCCGGGCACGGGGCACACCCCTGCCGTCTTCCAGGGCTGGGAGGTCCGCAGTTACGCCACGACCGATCGGACCTACCTGGTCGACTCCCAACCCGCCGCCGCAGATCACACGTTCGCCTTCGCCAGGTCCGCGCCGGGCAGCAAGATGTTCCGGCTGGTGGATGCCGCGACGTCGGCGGTGCTGGCCGAACACGCCCCGTTCACCGGGCTCGTGCGTTCGCTCGCCGCCGACCCGAAGGTCGCCGTCGGGCCGGACGCGGCCCTGCTCGAGCGAAGCTACTGCTACGACCAGGCGCTGGCGTTGCAGACCGCGTTGGCGATGGAGGATCGCGCGACGGCCGGGCAGATGTTGAAGGGACTGCTGAGCCTGCAAAGGTGCACGGGCCCGCAGTCCGGCGCCTTCGTCTTCTCCACGCCGCAGACAAACACCGCCGCCGGCGATCCGATCTACCGGACCGGTGCGCACGCGGTCGCCCTCTACGCGGTCCTGACCTACCTGAGCAGCGCGTCCTTGTTCGATCCGCTGCGTCGGTGGGCCGCGTCGGCCGCCGACCGTGCGACCCGGTGGTTACTTCGCCAGCAGGTCACGTCGGGGGAGATGGCGGGCCTGCTGACCGGCGGTTGGGGGGCGTGGGACACCTCCGGTGAGCTCGACCCGGCCGCGCGCATCGACTGGGCATCGACCGAGCACAATCTGGACGCCTGGCATGCGCTGCGCCGGGCGGCGGTGGTGCTGCCCCGGCCTGGTTGCGCCGAGGCCGCAGCAACGGTCGACGCGGCAACGCGGCGACTGCTCTGGATGCCGGTCGAGAACCGATTCGCCCAGGGCTGGAACGAGTCCGGCCTCGATCGGACCGACCCGTTGGACGTGCACTCCTGGGGTGCGATCTTTCTCGCCGCGACCGGCCGGGCAGCAGATGCCGGGGCGACTCTCGCCCAATGCCGGGGTTTCGCCGTCACCGATGCCCGGGTGAGCGGTTACCTCGCATTCCGGCCGCAGCCGGCGGTGCCGTTCCTGGTTCGGGCAGTGTGGCTGGAAGGCTCCTTCGGCGTCGCGCTCGCGTACAGCAGACTCGGTCGCGACGCCGATTGTTCGGCCCTGCTGGGATCGCTGTTGCCGGCGCAACGTCCGGATGGCTCGTTCCCGGCGGCCACCTCACCGGCGCCGGCCCAGGATCTCACCACTGCGTCGTCCGTCGCGGCAACCACCTGGTTCGTGCTCGCGGCGCGCCCGAATCATCCTGATTCGATCTGGCAGGGACAGAACTGACTGGTGGCGAGTCGGCACCGGTGTGGCAGACGAGGACAGTGGGAGCGCAGAGGCTAGCGTGAGCGCATGGCCGGACAGACCTCCGCTTCAGCGCGCTCCGGTTCCCGAGCTGGGAACCGCGCAGACACCCGCACCCGCACCCGATCCGGGGCCGCGGCCGCGGCCGGGGAAACCCCGTCGCGCGGGTCAGGATCCGGCGGCACCCGATCGGGGGCCGCCCGTTCCGACGCCAAGGGCGGTCGGGTCAACAGCTCGACCGCCCGCGGCGCGAAGGGCGCGTCGTCCGCCCGGCAGCGCAAACCGGCCCAGCACGAACCGTCCCCGATCGTCACCGCTGCCAAGGGGATCGGCCGGGGCCTGCAGCGGCTGTGGAATCTGGTGGCCCGCTGGCTGGGCAGTCTGGTGCGGGCCATCGGACGCGGAGCCGCGGCCACCAAGGACATCGATGCCGTGCACCGTCGTGACGGGATCGCGCTCGGTCTGGTCGCCCTGGCGCTGGTCTGTGCCGCCGGAACCTGGTTGCAGGCCGGCGGTCCGATCGGCGGCCTCGCGGCGGACGCCGTGCGAGTGTGGATCGGATCGCTCGCGGTCGTCTTCCCTATCGCCCTGCTGGTCGTCGCCGGCATCCTGATGCGCACCGAACCTGATCCCGCCCAGCGCCCCCGCCGAATCGCCGGCGGCGCCGCGGTCACCGTGGCGATCGTCGGGACCCTGCACGTTCTGCACGTCAGCGCGTTGGCCGACCCGGCGCTCGATTCGATCGGGATCCGGATGTCCGCCGGCGGCACCCTGGGCTGGGTGGTCGGCCAACCGCTGTACATCGGCGTCACGGCGGTCCCGGCGATCATCCTGCTGGTCCTGCTCGGACTGTTCGGAGTGCTGCTGGTGTCAGGCATCCCGCTGGCGGAGGTCCCCCGCAGGGTCCGCGAGGGGATCGACCGGTTGGGCGCACGCGGCAGGTCCGCGAAGGACGACGGTCCGCAGACGGGCGGCGATTACCGCGATGGCGGCGATGTCGATCTGGACGAGGACCCGGACATGTCGACCACCCGGCTCCGCCGGCCGTCGCGTCGTCGTCAGGCCCGTGCGGCCGGAGATGGGGCCGCCCCCGATCCGTCCGCTGCGCCGACCATGCCGCTCGCGCCGCTCGACCCGACCGACCAGGATGCGTCGGCGCCGACAAAGCCGACGAGAACGTCGCGTGCGCGGGTGATCCGGCCGGCGGTGGCCGACCCGGACGGCACCCACGTCACCACTCCCACCCAGCTGACGCTGAACGCTGCCGGCACCATTTATCAGCTGCCGCCGGCCGAATTGTTGAAGCTGGGCGCGCCGCCGAAACAACGTTCCGCGGTCAACGACGACATGATCGACCGGATCACCGGTGTGCTGGAGCAGTTCAACGTGGATGCCGCCGTCACCGGGTTCACCCGCGGGCCGACGGTGACCCGCTACGAGGTCGAACTCGGGCCGGGCGTCAAGGTGGAGAAGATCACCGCCTTGACCCGCAACATCGCCTACGCCGTAGCCACCGACAACGTGCGGCTGCTGGCGCCGATTCCCGGCAAGTCGGCGGTCGGCATCGAGGTGCCCAACACCGACCGCGAGATGGTCCGGCTCGGTGACGTACTGGCCGCGCCCGACGCCCGCAAGGATCACCACCCGCTGGTCATCGGCCTGGGCAAGGACGTGGAAGGTGGTTTCGTCACCGCCAACCTCGCCAAGACCCCGCATCTGTTGGTGGCCGGCGCCACCGGCTCCGGCAAGTCCAGCTTCGTGAACTCGATGCTGGTCTCCCTGCTGCAACGGGCCAGCCCGGCCGAGGTCCGGATGATCCTGATCGACCCGAAGATGGTGGAACTGACGCCCTACGAGGGCATCCCGCATCTGATCACGCCGATCATCACCGCTCCGAAGAAGGCGGCCGCGGCTCTCGCCTGGCTGGTCGAGGAGATGGAGCAGCGTTACCAGGACATGCTGGCGCACGGTGTCCGGCATGTCGACGACTTCAACCGCAAGGTGATCTCCGGCGAGATCAGCACGCCACCCGGTTCCGAACGGGTCTACCGGCCCTACCCCTACATCATCGGGATCATCGACGAACTGGCCGATCTGATGATGACCGCACCCCGGGACGTCGAGGACGCCGTCGTCAGGATCACCCAGAAGGCCAGGGCGGCCGGGATCCACCTGGTGCTGGCCACCCAGCGGCCATCGGTCGATGTGGTGACGGGCCTGATCAAGACCAATGTTCCGTCGCGGCTTGCCTTCGCCACCTCGTCCCTCATCGACTCGCGGGTCATCCTGGACCAGCCCGGTGCGGAGAAGCTGATCGGCATGGGTGACGGGCTCTACCTGCCGATGGGCGCGTCCCGGCCGATCCGCATCCAGGGCGCCTATGTCAGCGACGCGGAGATCCACGCGGTGGTCGAGTTCGCCAAGTCGCAGGCCGCACCCGACTACCACGAGGGCGTCACGGCTGCGAAGGCCGACGCATCCCGAGACGTCGATCCGGACATCGGCAACGACCTGGAGCTGCTGATGGAAGCAATCGGACTGGTGGTGACCTCCCAGCTGGGTTCGACCTCGATGCTGCAGCGCAAGCTCCGGGTCGGCTTCGCCAAGGCGGGTCGGCTGATGGACCTGATGGAGACCCGCGGGATCGTGGGGCCGTCCGAGGGTTCCAAGGCGCGCGAGGTGCTGGTCAATCCGGACGAGCTCGATGCGGTGCTGAACACCTTGACCGGGACTCCCGAGGCTGTACCCGACGAGATCTGATCTCACGGTCAGCCGGCTTGGGAAGCGTGACGAGCCCAACGGTGTGGGTTCGTCGAGATCGGGTACCGGCGCGCAAATCGAGCTGCTCGATGCGCGCATCGAGCAGCTGATCGGAGCCATCCCGGCAGCCCGAGTGCCGCCGACCACCGGAAACGACGGCGACCAGCCCTCGCTGCCGCCCTTGAAACTCCTCGACGAGATCACCGGGATCGGACGCCACGCCGCGCAGGAGATCATCGCCGAAGTCGGACGTCATGGCCGTCTTCCCGACCTGCGACCGCCCGGTGTCCTGGGCGAGATTCTCACCACGCGCCATCAGATCCGGCGTCAAGACCCGATCCCGCCGCCACCGCAACGGCACCCCATACCTCTTGAGCGTGCTCGGCGAGGCCGCTGCCACGGCCGCGCGGACCCGCACCTTCCTCGGCGCGGGCCACCGGCGCCTGGCCAGACGCGCCGGCAAGCTCGAGGCCCTCGTCGCCGTCGCCCGCTCGATCCTCGTCATCGTCTGTTAACACGTCATTGTCTGCTAACACGTCATCCTCGGCCAGCGGCCTGACTGACAGCCTCGGGCGGAGGATATTTCCGATCAGGCAAATGGGGGACACGGTCTTCCGATGGGTCCCAATACACTCGCCATGAATCCCCGGAGAAATCCCGCGACTCACTGATCGCGGCCTACTGCTGCCACCGGAACTGCCTGCCTCACAACCACGAAGCCGCTTTGAAATCAGAGAAGTGTTTCTCCGTCAACTATCCGAGTGCTGGGTACTCGGGACCTTCAGCACTGGTACTGCACCAGGAGATCGCGATCTCCTGAGCAGTACTAACACAAATGACCATACGATCATCGTTCTACCGGTGGTGAATACAGGTGGCCAATACCCGAATACCCGTGGTTATCAGCACGAGGGGGGTGGCCTGGGGTGAGTACACCTGCGCACCCGGGAGCGCACGCCGCATCTGCGACGTGGCCGGCAGGCGTCGACGACCGCGGCTCCGCCCACTTGGGCGGGCGCCATGCCAAGACGGCTGCAGGCGTCCCAGTTGGCTTCGCCTGGTGGCAGCGGTACCTGGTCTTCGCGGTTGCAGTGAGCATCTTGTTCTTCGTTTTCCCGGCCTATCACCTGCTGCTGTGGACGTTGCTGGGGCTGTCCTGCGTCGTGGCCACGGTGGTCGGCGTCATCCGCTACCGACCTTCCCACCGGTCCGCCTGGTACCTGCTCGCGGTTGCGGAGTTCAGTTTCATCGTCGGTGACACGGCCTACAACCTGCTGGTCGAGGTACTGCACCAGGACGACCCTCTTCCCTCGATCGCGGATGTCTTCTACCTGGCCACATATCCGCTGGTCGCGGTGGCCCTGTTCCTGTTCATGGGCGGCCGGTCCTCGCCGCGGGACTGGGCGAGCTTGATCGATGGGCTGATTTTCATCACTGGCCTGGGACTGCTGGCGTGGGTGTTCCTGATGGTGTCCAACTTCGAGGCAGGGAATCTCACCCTCGCGCAGCGGGTGATTTCCGTGGCCTACCCGTTGGGTGATGTGCTGGTGGTGGCGATGCCCGCTCGGCTGGTCGCCAACGGAGGGCTGCGGGTCCGCTCGATGCAGTTCCTGCTGCTCGGTGCAGCCGGATTGCTGATCGCCAACGTGTTGTACGGGCTGATCCGACTCAACGGGGCCTGGTATGTCGTCGGCGGCCCGGTCGACAGCGGGTGGGTGCTGTTCTACCTCGCTTGGGGCTGTGCGGCGTTGCACCCGTCGATGGCGACGATCGGCCAGATCCCTCCCCCGCGCAGCGACCAGACCGGCGGCCTCCGGATGGCCGGTCTGGCGGTGGTCAGCCTCATCGCCGCCGCCGTGTTCATGACGAGCGCACAGCCGGCCGCCACGGTCGGTTTGTTCGCAGCCGCGCTATTCCTACTGGTCATCGCCAGACTGAGGCTGCTGCTCGGCGTGTACCACCGGTCGGTTGCACGCGAGCGGACCCTGCGCTCGACCAGCCAGACCCTGGTCGCGGCGCCAGGTCTGCCCGACATCTACCAGGTCGCCCTCGACGGGGCGCGCGCGCTGATCCGTACCCGCGCCCAGATCCACGTGGGGATCTACGTTTGCCGCGCCGACGAGGTGATGTTCCTGGCGGGCACCGGCCCGGAGCACGACGCGAGCAGCCGCGCCGAACTGTGGCAGTCAGCGGCCGCCGGGGGACTGCTGGACGCGGCCGGAACGCTCAGCGTCACACCCCTGCATGTGGGCGCTGACGAGCCCGGGATGCTGGTGGTCGAAACGGCTACCCCGCTGACGCTGGACCAGCACGAGGCCTTGGCGACCCTCGCAGCCCAGGTAACGCTGGCAGTGACCAGCGCCCATCTGGCCGACGACCTACGCCGACGCGCCTTCCATGATTCCTTGACCGGCCTGCCCAACCGCGCGCTGTTCCAGCACCGGGCTCAGCACGCCCTGAACATGGCCACCCGGAACGGCACCTGCGTGGCCATGCTGCTGCTTGATCTTGACGACTTCAAGTCCGTGAACGACACGCATGGCCATCGGACCGGCGACGAGGTGCTGCGGGACGTGGCGGCCCGGATGCAGGCGGCGTTGCCTCACGACGCCGCGGTGTCACGGTTCAACGGGGACGAGTTCGCTGTCCTGATCGAGGACCTCACCGACGCCGACCAGGCAGACGGTCTGGCCGAGCGGATGGGGCGATCGTTCCTGGAACCGTTCACCGTCGACGGCGAGGCACTCACCGTCCATGCCAGCATCGGGCTCGCCGTGACCGGCACCACCGACGACACGATGGACTTGACCCGTCTACTGCAATCCGCCGATCTCGCGCTGCGGGCCGCGAAGGAAGGCGGCGGCGGCCAGACCGTGCGCTTCCACCCGGATCTGCACACCCGCAAGCTGGACCGGATCACCCTGCGCAGGGACCTCGAGCGCGCGGTCGCAGCCGGGAAGTTCACCCTGCAGTACCAGCCGGTGGTGTCGATCGACACCGGCCGGATCACAGGCTGCGAGGCCCTCATCCGCTGGCAGCACCCCACCCGCGGTCTGCTCCCGCCGGGCGAATTCGTGGCATTGGCCGAGGAAACCGGGCTGATCGTCGACCTCGGACGGTGGGTATTGGATCAGGCCTGCGCCCAGGCCAGGGCGTGGACCGAGGCAGGTCATCGCCACCTTGCCATGGCTGTGAACGTCTCGGCGTACCAACTACACGAAACCGGGTTCCTCGACGACGTCCGCTCGGCATTGCGAAAGCACCGACTGGACCCCGGGCAACTCGTGCTCGAACTCACCGAGTCCATCTTCGCCGACGACACCTACGCGACCGCCGAACAGCTCCGAGCCCTACGCGAGAGCGGTGTCAAGATCGCAATCGACGACTTCGGTACCGGGTACTCCAGCCTCTCGTACCTGCAGAAATTCAATTTCGACATCCTCAAGATCGACAAGTCTTTCGTTGACGCCCTGGGCCGCTCCGATGCCAACGCGCGTGCAATGGTCCAGGCCATCATCTTTCTTGCCGACGCCCTGCACCTGGACGTCATTGCCGAAGGCATCGAACGTCCCGAACAACGCGACGAACTCCGCACGCTGCGCTGCCGCTCGGGTCAGGGTTACCTCTATTCCAAACCGGTCGACGCCGATCGGATGACCGTGTTGCTAAAACAACCACCCCAAACGTGGGCTGACCGTGGGCCACGATGATCGGGTGTGGCGGCGCGGTGGTTTCGCCCTGTTGGGTTTGGTTCTGGGGAGCAGAAGCCCTCGTGCAGCTCTGCTCGTGCAGCCCTGCTGGTGCGGGCCCGGCGGTCGCGGCGGGTCCGTTCGGCGTGCTGGTGGGCAGGGGTCGACTTCGGGTTCGTCCGGCGCCGGACACGGACAACAATCGGGATCAGGTCGGGTGGCGGGCCCTCTCGAGGCCGTCGAGGATCAGGTCGAGCCCGAACTCGAACTCGGTGCCGTAGTCGTAGCCGGGCTGCAGGACGTGCTCGATGGTCAGCTCGGTGAGGTGCGGGTACTCGTCGGCGGAGAGTTGCGCCAGGATCATCTGCGCAAGCTTGGCCGTGTCCTCCGCAGTGTCGAACGGCAGGTTCGTCTCCTGCAGTGCGAACCCGTAGATGTAGCTGTCCAGGGCAGAGAACGCGTGGGCGGCCAGTTCGATCGAGAAGCCCGCTCCCCGCAGCGTTCCGATCACGGCGTCGTGGTGGCGCAAGGTGGCGGGGCCGGGCGTGGTACGCGATTCCATCAGCCCGGTCGCCCAGGGGTGGAGCGACATCACCTTGCGGGCCGAGATTGCCCGGTGGCGCATGGCCGACCTCCAATCGGTTCCGCCCGAAGGCAGGTCGATCTCGCCGAAAACGCCGTCGATCATGCCATCGACGAGGTCGCCCTTGTTGGCCACGTGGTTGTACAGCGACATCGCCTCGACCCCGAGTTCCACGCCGAGCTTGCGCATGCTCAGGGACTCGATTCCGCCTGCATCGGCAAGGGCGATGGCAGCCCGCACTACCTTTACCCGGTTCAGTCGGGCTCGGGATTCGGCGCCCCGGTAGTCGGTCATTGGAATTCTCCTGTTCCTGGGTGTTGACAAGCTTACGCTGTAGGGCTAAAGCTTACGCCATAAGCCAACAGCGTAGGCTTACGACGTGGGAGATGATGATGGGAACCGAGCAGCACAGCCAACCAACGGAAGCCCAGCACATGACGGCCGACGTGCCGACGATGAAGGCGATCGTCCAGGACGAGTACGGGCAAGCCGAGGACGTCATGCGTCTCGAGGAGATCGACCGGCCTGAGGTCGGAGACGACGAGGTGTTGCTGCGTGTTCACGCGGCCGGGGTTGACCGGGGGGTGTGGCACCTCATGCTGGGAATGCCGTACCTGCTGCGCCTCGCCGGCTACGGCGGGGTCCGTGCGCCAAAGACCCGGGTACGAGGACGGGAGGTCGCAGGGCGCGTCATGGCGGTCGGCAAGGATGTGTCCAGGCTGCAGCTGGGCGAGGAGGTTTTCGGAATCGGCGAGGGCTGTTTCGCTGAGTACGCCTGCGCCAAGCAGGACAAGCTCGCGCCCAAGCCGAGGAACCTCACCTTCGAGCAGGCTGCCGCCGTCCCCGTCTCGGCCCTAGCCGCCCTACAGAGTCTTCGCGACCGGGGACACGTGCAACCCGGGCAGAAGGTGCTGGTCATCGGCGCGTCAGGACGCGTCGGGACGTTCGCCGTGCAGATCGCCAAGGCGTTCGGAGCGGACGTCACTGGAGTCTGCAGCACGACGAAGGTGGACATGGTCCGTTCCATCGGCGCAGACGACGTCATCGACTACACGCTCGACGACATCACCGGCGGTGGGCAGCGGTTCGACGTCATCCTCGACACCGGTGGGAACCGTTCGTTGACCCACCTCCGGCGCGCCCTCACCCCACGGGGGACGCTCGTCATCGTCGGAGGCGAAACGGGCGGACGGTGGCTCGGCGGCACCGACCGTCTGCTCCGGGCGCTCATGCTGTCCCCGTTCGTCGGCCAGCAGCTGGGCACGCTCATGACGTCGGAGAACGCCGAGGACCTGATCGTTCTCACCGAGCTGATCGAGTCCGGCAAGGTGACACCGGTCATCGACCGGACGTACCCGCTGAGCGAGACCCCCGCGGCGATCCGGTACATGGAAGAAGGTCACGCTCGCGGGAAGGTCGTCATCACCGTCTGACGGGCGAACCACCACCGGTCAACTCACCAGACGACCCATCGCAATACACCCGAAATACGCGGACCGAACAGTTGGCGAGTTGATTCAGCGCCTTGAAAGTCACGGCGACACAACATTCGCTCCTTGGCCCCTTGGCCCGGAACACCGATCACAGCAAACGGTTGCGGGTCACCCGCCGCCAGAAGAGAGAACCGATGGTCATCAAAGATGAAACCTCCCGGCCACCGGAATCAAGCGCCACGGCCGCACCCGGCCGCACCGGTGCAGCGACACCAGACCACCCGGTCGCGCTCACCGCCCACCTCGATCCGGGCCTGTCCCGGTGGAAATGGTTGGTGAAATGGTTCCTGGCCATCCCGCACTACGTCGTGCTCGCGTTCCTCTGGCCTGCCTTCCTGGTGGTCACCGTCATCGCCGGGTTCTGCATCCTGGTCACCGGCGTCTACCCACGACCGCTGTTCGACTTCACCAGCGGGGTGCTGCGGTGGACATGGCGGGTTTCCTACTACGCCGCCAACGGGGGCCGGGGCACCGACCAATACCCACCCTTTCCCTCGGGCCCGCCCCGGCATATCCCGCCACCCTGGACATCGCCTACCCGGCAAAGCTTTCCCGAGGCCTGGTGCTGGTCAAATGGTGGCTGTTGGCCATCCCGCACTACCTGATCATCGGGCTGCTCGTCACCAACTGGTGGGGCTGGACATCCACAGCCGGCGAAAGACTTGCCATCGGCCCGGTCGGCAGTGGCGGCCTGTTCGGACTGCTCGTCGTGATCACCGCCATCGTCCTGCTGATCACCGCGAAGTACCCGCAGCGACTGTTCGCCCTGATCGTCGGGTTCAACCGGTGGATCTACCGCGTCGTCGCCTACGCCGCCCTGATGACCGACAAATACCCGCCGTTCCGCCTCGACCAGGGCGGATCCGAGCCCACCACGACGACGCCGTCGCCATCCGCCGGGCCGGCTGTCCCGCCGCTGCCGGAACCAGCGACAAGCCGGACCGGGTCATGACACCCGAACCCACCACCACACCCGGCGCGATGGCCGGCAAGACCGTCCTGATCACCGGCGGCACCGGCGGCATCGGCAAGGCCACCGCCATCGGCTTGGCGGGCCTGGGCGCCCGGGTCGGTATCACCGGCCGCGACCTGACCCGCACGCGGGCCGCCGCGGCCGACGTCATCCACGAGTCAGGGAACCCGGCCGTGGACGTGTTCGCCGCCGACATGTCATCGCAGGCCGAGGTCCGCCGCCTGGCCGCGACCGTGCTTGACACCTACCCACGCCTGGATGTGCTGGTCAACAACGTGGGCGGGTTCTGGGCTCACCGGCACGTCACCGCCGACGGCCTGGAACACACCTTCGCCCTCAACCACCTGGCGCCGTTCCTGCTCACCGGCCTGCTGCTCGACCGGCTCGAGGCCAGTGCTCCGGCACGGATCGTCACCGTCGCTTCCAACGCACAGGCGATGGGCCGCATCAACTTCGACGACCTGCAAGGCGAGAAGGACTACTCGGGGCCGCGGGCCTACAACCAGTCCAAGCTCGCCAATGTCATGTTCACCTACGAGCTCGCCCGTCGCCTGCACGGCACAGGGGTGACTGCCAACGCGCTGCACCCCGGAGTGGTGCGCACCGGCTTCGGCGCCGAAGACCCCTCGACCCTGACCAAGGCGGTGATGCCGTTGATGTTCTTCCTGAAAACCCCAGCCCAGGGCGCGGCCACGTCGATCCACCTCGCCTCGTCGGCGGACGTCGAGGGAATCACCGGCCGGTATTTCGCCGGCAGCAAACCGAAAACCTCCACCAAGTCCTCCTACGACACCGCCGCGGCAAACCGACTTTGGCAGGTCAGCGCCGACCTGGTCGGGCTCACTGCGGCACAGCCCAGCTGAAACCGGTTGCTCGAGCACGCCAGACCCCCCATGTAGGAGGCCGAGATGACGAACCGCCCCGGGAAACCGTCCCTGCAGCACTACGCAAGTGGTGCGGAGCCACCTGCCGGTCTGGGGCTGGGTGCAAACCGGTCAGTACGTAAGGCCAGTGTCATCGCAGGAATTGGACTCTTGCTGATTACTGCACTATCAGTCTTTGGCAATTTTGTTGCTGGTGACACAGGGAGATGCAGCAAGAACAGCCAAAGACATCATGGATTCCGAGAGTGTGTTCCGCTTCGGAGTGAGCTTGTACTTCGCAGCCGTGCTTGATGTGGTGGTCGCCTGGGCGCTGTTTCGAGTATTCGCGCCGGTGAGTAGAGGCATCTCGATGCTGGCGGCGTGGTTCAGGGTTGTATACGCAGGGATCTTTGTGGTTGCCATCAGTCAGCTCGTTGGAATACTTCATCTACTGAACAACGAAGTATACTCTGCTGTGTTCAGTCCAGGTCAATTGAATGCTCAGACGCTTTCAGCGATTGACACATTCAATGACATCCGGCAGGCAGGCCTTCTCCTTTCTGGCCTTCATCTCCTCGTCATTGGTTACCTGGCATATAGATCAGGTTATGTTCCCAAACTGTTGGGCATCGTTGGAGGCGAGGACCGACAGGCGCGGTGGCTGGACACCGACCCGTCGGCTCGCGGGGCGCACCAGGGGCGCACCTGCTTGAGAGTTCTCCGATTGGGTTGAGAAGCTTGGCCGCGTATCTTGGACGCAACAAGTTCGCCAGGTCGGAAGTTCTTATCGTCGGCGTCGTCGCCGGGCGTTTGCTGTTTGAATGAAACCGCTACCGACAGCGGCCTTCTGCGGAACTATTTCTGAACGTCGCCCGGGTCGAGTCTCAGGCCGAAGGAAGATTTCAAGATTTCGGCGGAACAGACGGACGTCATGTTGACGATTCGTGCCCAGGAGCTGCCCAGGAGCCGGATGCAGAGACGTGGGTCGGGGTCATCCGGACGATTCCTCATATTGCTTCCGGACCATGGCGGGCAGCGGCTCGCCGACGTGATTACGACTCCGCTGCCGTCCTCGGGGCAGGTTCCGAGGCCGCCTTCGGCGCCCGGCTGCCCTTCTACTCAAGGTCCTCGCGACAGCCGGGTCGCTGTCGCTGCGTCGCTGCAAGCCCACCGGTCTCGCCGGCAGGCGTCCGGGGATTCGACCTACAGGATGCGGCCGGCGTGCCGCGGGATGCGCCGAACCATAATTGTCGCGACAGGATCCGGCAAGCCCGAATTGATTGGTGCACTTTCGAAGTTCCAAGCCCTGTGCGGATGTCGGGATCCGGCGGAAATCCTCGTGCTGTTCGGCGATGGAAGTTGATGATCTTGATCGATTCATTTCCGTGCTTTCTCGGGGTAACGGTCGGCATGATGTCCCAAAAGGTGTTCCTGTCGATCGTGCTCAGGTCATCGGCGGAGTTCGACCGGCTGCTGGCGAGCGGCTTGGGGGCGTGCGCCACGCAGGTTGGGCGGTCCCATCGGTTTGCACGACCGTACCGAACCGCGTTGGAGTTGGCAGACCGGCACGACGGCGACCGGGCGTCCTGGTCTCGCGGCTGATGGACCACGTTGTGCTCGAACACGCAGACGCCATATACCTTCCAGCTGGCAAGCTTCACGCCTACCCCTCGGGCACTGGGTGGAGATCATGGCCAACGCGGACAGCGTGTTGCGAGGTGGTCTGACGGCCTCAACACGTGGACATTCCTGAGCTGAGGAGGTCCGGATTTCCGGCCGACTCGGGTCGAGGCAGGTGTGGCGAGGATGCTATGGGCGATGATGCCGACGCGTTGGTGAAGGTTCTCTTGAGCCTCAGGTTGTAGGACCTGGCCCAGACCTGGCCCCGGCGCAGTGTGGTGGCGAAAAGACAATGACGTCCTCGCCTTTGCTAGGCTCTGGCCCAGCACCGGCCAGGCGTACCGGTCGCCAGGTGGGCCCGTGCCTGCGGTACGGCCGACCCACCGGGGCGCAGACCAGGAGAGTGGATGGCCGACACACCCAGACTCCCGGACCGATGGCGAGCTCCGAGGACCTACGTTCTCCCACAGCGCCGGGCAATGCGAGTGCTGCGCCGCGGTGTTTGGACCGTGTGTTGGTCCGCGATCGCTTTGGCGAGCGGGCCTGCGGTTGGCCGCCAGATGGAGGTCACATCCGAACTGGGGGTGACCGCTGTTGTGTTGGCCCCGTACGCGGCGTTTGCTGCAGTCGTCGCGGAGATCGGCTTGTTGTCGCTGCGCAGGTCGAGGTCCGCGATGGCGGGCGCCCTGATGGTGGCACTGGTCGCGGCGGCGCAGCTGCCAGCTTTCATCCCTGCCCGCCGTCCGCCGAGCGATATGGGATTGACGGTGATGACCAGCAATATTCGCCTCGGACTGGCTGATCCCGATGCCGTGGTTGCTCTGGTCGCGCTGCACCAGGTCGATGTCCTGGCGATCCAAGAATTGACCGGGCCCGCAGTGTCCAGACTGCACAAGTCAGGCTTGGACAGCTTGATGCCGTATCGGGTGATCTCCCCACATGAGGCGGGCGCCGGAGTCGGGATCTGGAGTCGCCTTCCGCTCACAGATACCGCAGTCTTGGATGGTTTCGGGTTCGATCCGTTGCGTGCACAGCTGAACGTGAGCGGTCGGGTGTTCACGTTTGTTTGCTTTCACAGCAAGGCCCCCCTGTACAACGGCGGCACGAAGCAATGGATGTCCGACCTCAGCAGGTTGGCTCAGGCAATGATAGGAATGCCGGCGCCGGTTCTGGTCGCCGGTGACTTCAACGCCACCCGCGACCACAAACAATTCCGGGATCTGTTGAGCAACGGATTCAACGACGCTGCCGATGACGCCGGGGCTGGAGTGTTGCCCACATACCCGGCAGATCGCTCATTCGGGCCCATTGCGAGCCTCGATCATGTTGTGCTGAGCCCCGATCTGGTAGGCGTGCGGGTTCAAACAGCGAAAGTCGGGGGCTCCGACCATCGCGCTGTGATCGCGCGCGTTTCGATGGTCAGCTCGTGAATGCATGAAGGTCGGTTGTCGCGGCGATGGCTGTCGCTCTCCATGGCGAAGAGCAACTCACACCAGTCCGAGAGTCCTGACCGCGTCCCGCTCCTCGGCGAGTTCGGCGACCGAGGCGTCGATCTTGCCGCGGGAGAACTCGTCGATCGCAAGTCCCTGGACGATCTCCCACGATCCGCCGCTGGACGTCACGGGGAAGCCCGAGATGAGGCCCTCGGGCACGCCGTAGGAACCATCGGAGACGATGCCGGCACTGACCCAGTCGCCGGCCGCAGTGCCCAGCACCCACGAGTGCACGTGGTCGATGGCCGCGTTGGCCGCCGAGGCCGCCGACGACGCGCCGCGGGCGGCGATGATGGCTGCCCCGCGCTTGGCCACGGTCGGGATGAAGTCGCCCTCCAGCCACTCCCGTTCCACCTGCTCGGCCACCGAGACGCCGCCGACCTCGGCGTGGAAGAGATCGGGATACTGGCTGGCCGAATGGTTGCCCCAGATGGTGATCCTGTGGACATCGGACACGGGTACCCGGAGTTTGCCGGCGACCTGGGACAGCGCGCGGTTGTGATCCAGGCGCATCATCGCGCTGAACCTGTCGGATGGCACATCCGGCGCGTGCGCCCTGGTGATCAGCGCGTTGGTGTTGGCCGGGTTACCCACGACGAGGATCCTGATGTCGTTCGCGGCGACCGCGTTGATCGCCTCGCCCTGCGGCTTGAAGATGCCGCCGTTCGCCTCCAGCAGGTCGGCGCGCTCCATCCCTGGTCCGCGCGGCCGGGCCCCGACCAGCAGCGCCACCGAGGCACCGTCGAAGGCCTCCTTCGGGCTGTCGGAGATGTCCACGCCGGCCAGCAACGGGAAGGCGCAATCGTCGAGCTCCATCGCCGTCCCTTCCGCGGACTTCAGCGCCGGGGTGATCTCCAGCAGGCTCAGCCGAACCGCGGTGTCCGGGCCGAGCATCGCCCCCGAGGCGATGCGGAACAGCAGTGCGTACCCGATCTGACCGGCCGCGCCGGTGACGGTGACCCTGACGGGCGCCTTGGTCATGCGTGCTCTCCTCTGCGTTGCGACAACGTGCGTCCACCGTGCGGCCGGACGGTACAGACAACTCCTGTGGTGGGAGTCAGGCGATCGGCGCGCGCGAGATGACCGGCGGAAGGGCCGCCGCAGAGTACTTGTCCAGTAACCACAAGGTCCTGGTCCGACCCACGGCTCCCGCGGCCGGCACCGCCACTTCTCCCGCACCATCCCACGTCATGGCGACCGCTCCTGCCTTCTCCGCGCCTGCCGTGATGATCCACACCTCGGTGGCACGGCGGATGGTGGGCAGCGTCAGCGACACCCGGGTGGGTGGAGGTTTGGGACAATTGCGCACCGCCACCACAGGTCGAGTGTCGTACACTGCGGGCGATTCGGGGAACACAGAGGCGACGTGACCCTCACCACCCATGCCCAGCATGACCAGGTCGAGGCCTTCCCTGGCGTCGATGATGTCGGCGTACGCACTGGCGGCGGCGTCGACATCCGCGCCGAATTCGCCATCGGAGGGCGCCATCGGGTGCACCCGGGCCGGGTCGACTCTCACGTGGTCCAGCAGCGCCGCCCTGGCCTGCCCCTCGTTACGTTCCGGGTCCGATGACGGCACGAAACGTTCGTCGCCCCAGAAGATCTCGACCCGGCTCCAGTCGACGGCATCGCGCGCCGGGGAGGCATTCAGATGCCGCAAGACGCTGGTGCCGACCCCGCCGCCGGTGAGTGCGACGGACGGGATCCGGCCCGACGACTGGATGTCGACCAGCCGGGTCACCAGCCTGGCCGCGGTCGTCGCCGCCAACAGTTCGGCAGTGCCGTGAATCACCACCTCCCGGTGGTTCACGAGGAACTCGAGGATTTCGCGGCGCGGCGCCGACGGGTGGTTCGCGTGGTGGCGGTGGTGGTGGTGGCGTTCACGGTCGTCGGGTTCTCGGACGTCGGGGTTCCCCCAGGCCCGGCGCCCGTGGCCGCGGAGCCGTTGGCCTTGGCCGCGGCGGTGTCGGTCACGGCAACCGCAGGTGCCACGGTGGCGGCCTTCGACTCGGTGCTCGTCCGTGTCCGGCGAGTCGGCGTGCTGCCGTTGCTGGACCCCGACGTGCCGGTGCGGGACCTTGTCGCCGTGGTTCCGGTCCTGGTTGCCTCCGCTTTGCTGTTCCCCGACGCACTGCCCCGCGACGCCCTGCCCCGCGACGCATCGCCCCCCGACGCCCTGCCCCGCGACGCATGGCCCCCCGACGCCCTGCCCCGCGACGGCTCAGTGCCCGCATGCCTGGCGACCAACGCCAGTCCCTTGGAGAGCACCTCGGCATAGACGTCATCGGCGTCCAGGCGGCGCAACTCTTCGGCCAGGCAGTCCCGCAGGCCGCGCCGGGGGAGTGCGACATGCCGTTCCGGCTGGCTCCCGACCTTGAGTTCGGCGGTGATGGTCTGCGGCCGGCTCAGACTGATGTCGCCGGCCCGGCGGGTGAGGATCACCGAGTGCAGGCCGGGCCCGCTCTTGGCCGGGGACTTGATCCGTTTGACCGGGCATTTCAGCGCCACGGCGAGCCAGGCGGCCAACAGGTCGGCGGACGGGGAATCCGGCGCACCGGCGACGGAAGCGGCGGTCACCTTGTCGTGCGGCGGCTGGTCCAGGGTCGACGCGAGTAGTCCTCGCCAGCGGGTGATCCTGGTCCACGACAGATCGGTGTCGCCCGGGCGGTAGGAGGCGACTCGTTTGGCCAGTTGTGCCGTCGGGCGTCTGGCCGCAGCGGCGTCGGTGATCCGTCGTTCGGCCAGGGCCCCGATCGGATCGTCGGCGGGCACGTCGGGCGCCTCACCGGGCCACCAGGCGACCACCGGTGCGTCAGCCAGGAGCAACGGCACCACCACCGAAGAGCCGTGGTCGACCAGCGTGCCGTACAGCCGCAGCACCACCACCTCCGAGGCGCCGGCATCGCCGCCCACCCGGATCTGGGCGTCCATCCTGGGGGAGGCCCGCCGGACGCCGCGGGCTACCACGATGACCCGGCAGGGGTGCTCGAAGGAGGCCGCGTTGGCCGCCTCGATGGGGTCCTCGGTCGCCGACTCCTCCGCCACGATAACCAGCGTCAGCACCCGGCCGAGGGTGACCGAGCCACCCTTCTCGCGCAGGTCCACGAGCGCTTTGTTGATCTTGGACGAATTCGTCGACGGCAGGTCGATGATCACCGGCTGCTCCCCGGGTCAGGTGCGACGATCATGGCCGCCGCCAGGCGCGTCCGTCACGGGCCATCATGGCGTCCGCGCACTTCGGGCCCCAGCTGCCCGAACCGTACTGCTGGGGCTGGCCTCCCGCTCTGGCCCAATGCTTCTCGACCGGGTCGAGGATCTTCCAGGACAACTCGACCTCCTCGTCCTGCGGGAACAACGACGGCTCACCGAGCAGCACGTCCAGGATCAACCGTTCGTAGGCCTCTGGGGACGCCTCGGTGAAGGACTGACCGTAGGAGAAGTCCATCGACACGTCGCGTACTTCCATGGCCGGCCCGGGGACCTTGGAGCCGAAGCGGATCGTCACGCCCTCGTCCGGTTGGACCCGGATGACCAGCATGTTGGATCCGAGTTCCTCGGTGTCGTTCTGCGAGAAGGGTTGGTGCGGTGCGCGTCTGAACACCACCGCGATCTCCGACACCCGCTTGCCCAGCCGCTTGCCGGTGCGCAGGTAGAACGGCACCCCCGACCATCGCCTGGTTTGCACGAGGAGTTTGACAGCGGCATAGGTCTCCGTCGTCGACTTCGGTGAGATGCCCTCTTCCTCCAGATAGCCCAGGACCTTGGTGCCGCCCTGCCAGGCGCCCGCGTACTGGCCCCTGGCAGCCCCGACGGACAGGTCCTTGGGCAACTGCACCGCGGACAGCACTTTGACCTTCTCCCGGCGCAGGTCCTTGGGGTTGAACGCGACGGGCTCCTCCATCGCGGTGAGCGCCATCAGCTGCAACAGGTGGTTCTGGATCACGTCACGTGCGGCGCCGATGCCGTCGTAATACCCGGCACGGCCTCCGACCCCGATGTCCTCGGCCTGGGTGATCTGCACGTGATCGACGTAGTTGTTGTTCCAGATCGGTTCGTACAGCTCGTTGGCGAACCGCAGCGCCAACAGGTTCTGCACGGTTTCCTTGCCCAGGTAGTGGTCGATACGGAACACGCTGTCGGACGGGAAGACGTCGTTGACCAGCGAATTGAGTTCCTGCGCGGATTTCAGGTCGTGACCGAACGGCTTTTCGATGACGACCCGCCGCCATTCCTCCGCATGCGGGTCGCACAGCCCCGAGCGCTTCAGCTGCTGCAGCACCACCGGGAACGCACTCGGCGGGATGGAGAAGTAGAAAGCGTGATTGCCCCCGGTGCCCCGCACACGATCCAGATTCCCCAGGGTGGCGGCGAGGTTGTCGAAGGCGTCGTCGTTGTCGAACGCGCCCTGCACGAACCGGAAACCCTCGGCCAGGTGCCGCCAGACCTCCTCGGAGAAGGGTGTTCTCGCGTACTGCAGCACCGCGTCGTGTACCACCTTCTCGAAGTCCTCGTTGGCCCAGTCCCGACGGGCGAAGCCCACCAGCGCGAAACCTGGCGGCAGCAATCCACGATTGGCCAGATCGTAGATCGCGGGCATCAGCTTCTTGCGAGACAGATCACCGGTCACGCCGAAGATGACGATTCCGGACGGACCCGCAATGCGCGGGAGCCGCTTGTCGCGCGGATCCCGCAGGGGGTTGATCACGGTGCTCGCCACGGGCCGAATGTCCTTTCCGAGATGACCGGTCCGACAACCTCAGCTCGTCGGCTTGCCGCCGTGAGCCAGCGCATCAGCCACTGTCTCCAGCAACTCTTCCCAGGACTGTTCGAACTTCTGGACACCCTCGGTTTCCAGCACCTCGAACACGTCGGTGAGGTCGATGCCGAGCGATTCCAGCGCGCTGAACGTGGCCGACGCGCCGGCGTAGGTGCCCGAGATGGTGTCGCCCCGGATGACCCCGTGATCTTCGACGGCGTCGATCGTCTTCTCCGGTGCGGTGTTCACCGTTCCGGGCGCGACGAGATCCACGACATATCGGGTGTCATCGTATTTCGGATCCTTCACGCCGGTGGACGCCCACAGCGGGCGCTGCTTGTTCGCCCCGGCCGCGGCCAGTGCCTCCCACCGATCGCCGGCGAAGCGCTGCTCGTACAGCTGGTAGGCGAGCCGGGCGTTGGCGATAGCGGCGTCGCCGAGCAGAGACTCGGCCTCCGGAGAATTGATCGCCCGCAAACGCTTGTCAATTTCCGTGTCGACCCTGGACACGAAGAACGAGGCCACCGAGTGGATCTGGGAGACGTCGTGGCCGCTGGCTTTCGCCTGGTCCAGGCCGGTGAGGTAGGCGTCGATGACCTCGGCGTACCGGTGCAGGGAGAAGATCAGCGTGACGTTGACGCTGATGCCGTCTGCGATGACGGCGGTGATCGCGGGCAGCCCGGCGAGCGTGGCCGGGATCTTGATCAGCACGTTCGGCCGGTCGACGATCTTGGCCAGCTCCTGCGCCTGGGCGATGGTGCCGGCGGTGTCGCCCGCCAGTCGTGGGTCGACCTCGATGGACACCCGGCCGTCGACATGTCCGGAGCGGTTGAACACGGCGGAGAACAGGTCGGCGGCGTCCCGTACGTCGTCGGTGGTGACCTCGCGGACGGTGTCGTCGACGTCGGCGCCCCGGGCGGCCAGCTCGCTGATCTGCTTCTGGTACGACGCGCCGTCCTTCAAAGCGGCGGCGAAGATCGACGGGTTGGTGGTGACGCCGACGATGTGTCGGGTCTCGATCAGTTCGGCCAGGTTCCCGGACTGCAGGCGCTGCCGGGACAGGTCGTCCAGCCACAGGGATACCCCGGCGGCGGACAGGTCGGCCAGCGGGTCGGTGCTCGTGGATTTCGTCATCATGATCAGCTTCCTTCTACCAGGTCAATGGGGATCAGGGGTTGGGCTGTCGGCGCCGGCGTGGGCCAGCTGGTCGGGGCTGGACTCGGTGGTCGGGCCCAACCCGGCGGCTGCGGCGGCGAGAGACTCTTCGGCCGCTGCCACTGTTGCTTCTGCGGTGATGCCGAACTCCCGGTACAGGGTCTTGAAATCGGCCGAGGCGCCGTAGTGCTCCAACGAGATCGGGCGGCCGTGGCTTCCCAGCCACCGCCACCAGGGCTGCGCGATTCCGGCTTCGACGGACACCCGGGCCGTGACGCGGGACGGTAGGACGGACTCGATGTAAGCCGGATCCTGAGCCTGGAACCAGTCGAGGCAGGGCATGGACACCACGCGGGTGCCGATGCCTGCTTCCTGAAGGGCCTCGCGAGCGGCCACGGCGATCTGCACCTCGGAGCCGGTGGCCAGCAGGATCACCTGAAGGTCCCCGACAGAATCGTCGGCGTCGGCCAACACGTAGCCGCCGCGGGCCACCCCCTGCGCGGAGGTGCCCTCCAGCACCGGCACGGCCTGTCGGGTCAGACACAGCCCGACCGGTCCGGAGAACCAGTCGGCCTGCCGTTCGAGCACCGCCCGCCAGGCGTGTGCGGTTTCGTTGGCATCGGCCGGGCGCACGATGGACAGCCCTGGGATCGCCCGCAGGGCCGCGAGATGTTCCACCGGCTGGTGGGTGGGGCCGTCCTCGCCGAGGCCGATCGAGTCGTGTGTCCACACGTAGATCGCGGGTGCGCCCATCACTGCTGCCAACCGGACCGCGCCGCGCATGTAGTCGGAGAACTGTAGGAAAGTGCCGCCGTAGGGCCGGGTCGGACCGTGCATGACGATGCCGGTGAGGATCGACCCCATGGCGTGTTCGCGGATCCCGAAGTGCAGGGTGCGTCCGTAGGGGTTCGCGTCCCAGTGCGCGGTCTTCGCCGCGAGCGGACCGAACGAGTCCGCGCCGGCCATGGTGGTGTTGTTCGACTCGGCCAAGTCGGACGACCCGCCCCACAACTCCGGCAGCAGCGGCCCGAGCGCGCCCAGCACCTTGCCCGACGCCGCACGGGTCGCGATGCCCTTGGGGTCCGGGTCCCAGATGGGCAGCACATCGGTCCAGCCGTCGGGCAGCTCCCGTGCGGTCAGTCGGTCCAGCAGCGCCTTGCGGTCCGGGTTCGCCGCGGCCCATTCGTCAAGACTCCTCTGCCAGGCTGTCTTCGCCGCCACTCCGCGGTCCAGCGCCTGCCGGGTGTGCTTGATCACCACGTCGTCGACTTCGAAGGAGGCGTCCGGGTCGAAGCCGAGAACCTTCTTCACCGCCGCCACCTCTTCCGCGCCCAACGCCGCGCCGTGCGCCTTGCCGGTGTTCATCAGCTTGGGTGCCGGGTAGCCGATGATCGTTCGCAGCTCGATGAACGACGGCTTGTCCGTGACGGCCTTCGCGGCCTCGATCGCCTCCAGGATCCCGACCACGTTCTCCCCTCCGTGGACCTTCTGCACGTGCCAGCCGTAGGCCTCGTACCGGGCGGCGACATCCTCGGACAGCGCGATGTTGGTATCGTCCTCGATGGAGATCTCGTTGTGGTCGTAGAAGACGATCAGGTTGCCCAGCTGCTGACGCCCCGCGATCGACGACGCCTCGCTGGTGACGCCCTCCTCGATGTCGCCGTCGGAGGCCACCACGTAGATGAAGTGGTCGAACGGCGATTCGCCGGGTTCGGCATCGGGATCGAACAGGCCCCGTTCGCGACGCGCGGCCATCGCCATCCCGACCGCGGAGGACAGCCCCTGGCCCAGCGGGCCGGTGGTGATCTCCACGCCCTTCGTGTGGTGATACTCCGGATGCCCCGGCGTCAGCGACCCCCAGGTGCGCAGCGCCTTCAGGTCGTCCAGTTCCAGGCCGAACCCGGCCAGATACAACTGGATGTACAGCGTCAGCGAGGAATGGCCGCAGGACAGCACGAACCGGTCGCGGCCCACCCAATGCGGATCCGCCGGATCGTGCCGCATCACCCGCTGGAACAACGCGTACGCCAGCGGGGCCAGGCTCATCGCCGTGCCCGGGTGGCCGTTGCCGACCTTCTGCACCGCGTCGGCCGCCAGCACCCGCACGGTGTCGACCGCCCTGGTGTCCACGTCTGACCAGTCGTCGGGTACGAAGGGTTCGGTGAGAGCGGGAATGTCTGCGGTGGCAGCGGAACTGGTCACGAGCGGGCGACCCTCCTTGGCAGGCGATCGCCGCAGCACACGCGGATACGATCGCGGGACGTGTCTGGACTGGCAGCTGCGCCGACTGGCTGCGCACGTCAACCCTAGTACCCACCTGTGGACCGATGATGCGGCCCCGTGCGCTGCTGTGACCGATCATGGTGACCGATCATGGTGACTGGTCATGGTGACCGATCGACGGGCGCGGGCCGGTGAGTTGGCGAGCCGGCGCGGGCGCGCCCGCCCCGGCCCGCTTAGGATGACCGTCTGCGCTACGGTGCGGCGGTTCGGCTGACCAGGGTCGGGTCCGAGGAAGATCGCCTCATGAAGATCGCCTCAGGAAGATCAGTGAGGAAGTTGACGATGCGGCAGGAGAGGGAGCCCGAGTGAAGGTCGCGTCCCGATCCGGTGCGACGAAACCGGAGACCGGCCGCCACGACCGAGCGTCGGAGTCAACCCAACTCCCCGGTCATCCGGCAGCCGCTGATCCGGCGGCCTCCCCGGCCCGCGCCGGATTGCCGGCGAGGTTGGGTGCCTTCATCGCGCTGACCAAGCCGCGAATCATCGAACTGCTGCTGATCACGACCATTCCGGCCATGTTCGCCGCGCAGCGGCAAGTGCCCCCGCTCGGCCTGATGGTCGCGACGCTGGTCGGTGGCGCCCTCGCCGCCGGCAGCGCGAACGCGCTGAACTGCGTGGTCGATGCCGACATCGACGCGGTCATGCGGCGAACCCGGACCCGCCCGTTGGCCCGCCACGCGGTGTCGACCCGTGGTGCGTTGATCTTCGGGGTGATGCTCGGGCTGGCGGCCACCGCGCTGCTCTGGGTCGCGACCACGTGGCAGGCCGCCGTGCTGGCCGTCGTCGCGATCCTGTTCTACGTGTTCGTCTACTCGCTGTGGCTCAAGCGTCGGACGTCGCAGAACATCGTCTGGGGTGGGTTGGCCGGCTGCATGCCGGTGATCATCGGGTGGTCGGCGATCACCGGCGACATCGGCTGGCCGGCATGGGTTTTCTTCGGCGTGATCTTCTTCTGGACACCGCCGCACACGTGGGCGTTGGCCATGCGGTACCGCGAGGACTACGCCGCCGCCGGGGTGCCGATGCTGCCGGTGGTGGCCACCGAGCGGGTGGTGGTGCGCCAGATCGTGATCTACAGCTGGGCGATGGTGGCCTGCTCGCTGCTGCTCGTCCCGGCGTCGTCCTGGATCTATGCGGCGGTAGCGGTCCCAGTGGGGTTGTGGTTCCTGGCGATGGCGCACCTGCTGCACAGCCGCGTGCTGCGCGGTGCCCCGGCCAAGCCGATGACCCTGTTCCACTTGTCGAACCTGTACCTGACGGGAGTGTCGGTGGCCTGGGCCGTGGATTCCGTCGTCGGGCTGCCGGTGGTCGGCCGGCCGTGGTGACGGCCGACGCAGCCGAGGCGGGAGAGCTGTCGGCCTCGGACGCCGAGCAGACCGACCGGCTACGCGACTTCGTGGCCGCCCATGGCGACGCGGGCACGGCGGTGATCACCTACCTGGGTCGTCGTGGTGCCCGGATCGTTGTGGTCGCGGACGACGGCGCGTTCGGCGACGCGGTGGTGTCCAGCGTCGAGGCCGGCGCGACGGTGTGCGAGCAGGCGGGCATTCCGGTTGCCGATGGGTGGGATCGCGAACTGTCCGCGCGCATCCAGCCCAGTCCCGCGGATCGTCAGCGGATGGCCGGCACGGGGCGCTGAAATTCATCATCCAGGGCACGCTGGTCCTGGAGTTCTCGTGCGGGTGGCCAAGGCGACAGTTGCGGCGGCCGCGGTGAGCAGCACCGCGCCCAGCACGTGCGCGACGACCAGCGCCTCGGGAACCCCGGTGGCGAACTGCACCAGGCCGATCAGGCCTTGCGCAGCGGTCACCGCGATCAGCACGGCCGTGCGGACCAGCAGCCGTCGGGGCGCGCGCACCGCCAGGTATCCCACGGACGTGGCGATCAGCAGGCCCAGGTACAGGAACATCAGGTCGGCGTGCACCTGGGCCAGCGTGCGCACCGGGACATCCAGCCGCGGTGTCGCGTCGTCGCCACCGTGCGGCCCGGCAGCGGTGACGAGCGTGCCGGCCACACACAGCGCAACGAGCACGCCGACGGTCGCCCCGGTGAGCAACTGCAGCGGGCGGGGGACCACTGATTCCGGCGGTCCGTCGCCCTCGTCCAGCCGCACCAGCACGGTGATGGCGACGAACAGCAGCAGCAGCGAGACGAGCATGTGGGGCGCCACGGTCCACCAGGCAAGGCCGGTCAATACCGTCAGACCGCCCCAGACCGCCTGGAAGACCACACCCGCAGGCAGCACCGCGGCCAGCCAGGTCAGCGACGGACGTTGCGGCCGGGCAAGCCAGATCAGCAGGAACGTGCCCAGGGAGGCAATGAGCACGACCCCGGTCAACGTTCGGTTGCTGAACTCGATGGCCTGGTGGACGGCCGAGAGGTCCTCGCGGGCCACCGGGACCAGCGACCCGGGTTGGCACTCGGGCCAGGTCGGGCAGCCCAGCCCGGATCCGGTGACCCGCACCGTAGCGCCGGTGACGGCGATGGCGCCGTTGGCCACCACGGCCGCCCAGGCGAACGCTCGCTGCAGGCGCAGTGACGGCGCACGGCGCCACCAGGGGGTGGGTGCCAGCGCGGCGGACCTGTCAAGAGGGCTGTCGGGAGCGCTGCCGGGCGGATTGGTCGCTATTGCCATCGGAACCACCGTACGGTTCCGGCCCAGCCGAGCACGAGCCAACCCGCCAGAACGGCCAGCGACTGCCCGGACGGAGCCTGGCCGGCCTCCAGCACCGCTCGCAGCGCCTCGGACAACGCCCCGACCGGGGTCAGTTCGCCGACCGTCTGCAGCCAGGCCGGGGCCGAGTCGAGCGGGACGATGACGCCACCCAACACGACCATGACGAGCCAGGCGATGTTCGCCACCGCGAGGACACCCTCGGCACGCAGTGTGCCACCGAGCAGCAGCGCCAGACCGAGCAGCGCCGCCGTGCCCAGCACGGTGACCGCAACCAACCACAGCGGACTGCCCTCGGGACGCCAGCCCATCAGCAGCGCCACCCCGCCCAGCACCACGAACTGTCCGGCGACCACCGCAAGGGCAGCGACTGCCTTTCCCGCGATCAGCTGCGGTCGGCTCATCCCGGCGGCGGCCAGGCGCTTGAGCACGCCGTAGCGCCGGTCGAATCCGGTGGTGATCGCCTGTGAGGTGAAGGCGGTGGACAACACGGCCAGCGTGAGGACGCCGGGCGTCACCGAGTCGATGCGCGGCTCCGGCAGCGCGATCATCGTCAGCAGCGTGCCGCCGATCAACGCGGCCAACGGGATCAGCAGCGCGAGCAGTAGTTGTTCACCGTTGCGCAGGGTCAGCCGAAGTTCGAGACCGGCGCTCGCGGTGATCATCCTGGCCGGTGCGGCGGGGCGCGGGTCCGGCGCGAACTGGCCGGCTGCGAACTGGCCGGGCGCGAACGAGTTGGTCATCTGATGTCCCGGCCGGTGAGTTCCAGGTACACCTCGTCGAGGGTGCGCCGGCCCACCTGCAGATCGGTTGGCATCACCCCCATCCCGGCGCAGAACGATGTGACGGTCGCGACGGTGGCCGGGGTGATCTCACCCTCGACCAGATAGCGACCCGGCGACACTTCACTCGCCGAATACCCGTGCGGCAACGCCGAGCACAGCAGGTTCACGTCCAGCCCGGTGGTCCCGGTGAACCGCAGTTGCCCGGGAGCGTTGCGGGTCAGGTCGGCGGGGGCGCCCTCGGCGACGACCCGACCGTGATCGATGATGACCACCCGATCTGCGAGCATTTCGGCCTCGTCCATCAGGTGCGTGGTGAGCAGCACAGAAACTCCGTCGCGCCGTGCCGACCGCAGCAGATCCCACACCAGATGCCGAGCCTGCGGATCCAGGCCGGCGGTGGGCTCGTCCAGGAACAGCAACTCCGGCCGCCCGACGAGCGCCATGGCCAGGCTCAGCCGTTGTCGTTGCCCACCCGACAGGCGCCGCACCGGGGTTCTGACGGTCTCGCTCAGCCCCAGGGTGTCGAGCAGCCAGGCCGGGTCGAGGGGCCGGGCCGAGCAACGGGCGATGACGGTCAGCATCTCGCCCACCCTGGCCGCCGCGTGCGCGCCGCCGGCCTGCAGCATCACCCCGATGCGCGGCCGCAGCGTCCGGCTCTGCCGCCACGGGTCGAGCCCGAGCACCCGCACCGCGCCGCCGTCCGGTCGGGCGAAACCCGTGCACACGTCCAGCGTGCTGGTCTTGCCGGCGCCGTTCGGGCCCAACAGGGCCACCAGGCTGCCCTTGGCGAGCGTCATCGACAGTCCGTCGACCGCCCGCA
>JADGOY010000253.1 GCA_017882715.1 Nakamurella sp.
TCTGCGACTTGATCTCGCCGGTCTCGCCGTTCATGAACTCGGCGGTGACGAACAGCGGCGCCGAGTACGTCATGTCCTTGTCCCGGCACTCCTCCTCGGAGGCCTTGACCTCGTCGAAGCGCGGGTCGGAGAAGGACAGCGACAGATTCCCGGAGAAGTCCTCGATCGGGGAGATCTCGTCGAGGATCTCGTCGAGACCACTCGGCGTCGGCTCGGCCTGTCGAGCGCGCCACGCGGCCGCACCGATCAGCCATTCGAACGACTCAGTTTGAAGTGCGAGGAGATTCGGTACTTCGAGCGGTTCGCGGAGCTTGGCGAAGGAAACTCGCGGTTGGACTCCGGCGGTGGGCCTGGGCGTGCTCGTGACTGCCAAGATGCGTCCTTTCGAGGACTTGCGCTGATCGACGCGGTATCGCGCTGGCCGCCGTCAACCCGGTTCTCACCGGGGCTGGCGGACACGGAAAGGGATCCCGAACCCGGGCAGCAAAAAGTGGGCAGCGCAAACAACCAGCCTAGCACCAAAGGGCAGCCCGCTCCAGACGTGCCCTTCGAGCGACACAAGCATCGGCGAGGGGGCGCTCAGCGCTCCTTCCGCTCTAGCCGATGAACCGTGTGTTTCGAAGAGACGCGGCCCTGCATATGACCGACGTCGCCCCCTAAGCGTGACCCCCCGAGTCCCATCCGTCAAGCGCTAACAGCCAACTCGGGCGTCGGCCTGTCGCACGCTCTCACCGGTGCTGACCGGCGCAAAGGCCGATCCGGCCGGCAAAGCCGTGGCTCAGGCCCGGCAGCCGATCGACGGTGAACAGCGAGCATCCGCGCACGGCGGGGCTTCGCAGGGCCGGCCGACCCCCTCGGCGATTCCCCGATCCGGACACTGATGCCGAACTGTGACGCGGAGCCCAGCCCGAGCCCCCGCCCACACCCCGGGGGACTCCGCGTGACGGCACGGTGGTCGTCCGGTCTTCCGGGTGTCACGGCCGGTGAGTCGTTAGGTTGAGCATCATGGCAGGCGATCGCAGCGCCCTCCCGGCGGCAGAGCTGGAGGTCGGCAGCCGGACCGTGCGGATTTCGAACCCCGGCCGGGTGTACTTCTCTGCGCGAGGTGAGACGAAAATTGACCTGGCCAGGTACTACCTCAGCGTCGGTGACGGGATCGTGCGCGCCCTGCGAGAACGACCGTGCATGATGCACCGGTTTCCCGACGGGGTCGACGGCGAGAAGGTCCATCAAAAGCGCCTTCCGCGCGGCGCTCCCCCGTGGGTCGAGACCGTCAGGGTGCACTTCCCGCGCTACAACCGGGACGCCGACGAACTGTGCGTCACCGAGTTGGCCAGCGTGATCTGGGCCGTCCAGATGTCCACCGTGGAGTTCCACCCGTGGAACTCCCGCCGGGCGGACACCGAGCGACCCGACGAGTGGCGTATCGACCTTGATCCGATGCCGGACTGCCCCTTTGACCGGGTGCGCCGGGTTGCACAGGTCGCGCACGAGGTGCTGGACGAGCTGGGTGCGGTCGGATGGCCGAAGACCTCCGGCGGCTCGGGTTTGCATGTGTACGTGCGGATCGAGCCGGATTTCGGGTTCAGCGACGTGCGTCGTGCCGCGCTCGCCTTCGCCCGGGAGGTGGAACGGCGAGCCCCGGACGACGTCACGACCACCTGGTGGCGCAAGGACCGCGATCCGGCCAAGGTGTTCGTCGACTACAACCAGAACGCCCGTGACCACACGATCGCCAGCGCCTACTCCGTCCGCGGCGTACCGGACGGACGGGTGTCCACCCCGATCACCTGGTCGGAGATCGACTCGGTGGTGCCGCAGGAGTTCACGATCGCCACGGTGCCGGCGCGCTTCGCCGAACTGGGCGACCTGCATGCCGGCATCGACGAGGCGGTGTTCTCGCTCGAACCGCTGCTGGAATGGGCCGAGCGCGACGAGCAGCAGGGCGCCGCCGATCCTGGCGGTCCGACCTAGTCGCGCGGATCAAATACCCAGGCGCGGCTCAAGGTTGCGGTTTTGGGGACGGTGTGACCGGAGTCGACGATTTCAGCCGCGCGGGCGGATTCGATCCGCGCCGGAGGCGGTGAACCGATCAACCGGGCGATACCCGATGACGCACCCAGCAGGCCGGCTCGACGTACTCGCCGACGTCGCTGTCGCGGTCGATCAGCACGGGCACCAGGCCGGCGGCCAGCACGTGGGGGACGCTGCCCGGCCGCGCCATCTGAGTCCAGTTCTCCCCGTTCGCGATGGTTCACCTCACCCGCATGGCCGCCGCCGCGGCCCGCAGGATCCGGCCCCCGATGGCCTCATACACCCGGATCCACGGGCCGAGCGCCGTGCCGTCGCCTCTCCGCCAGGTCCTCGCCTCGCCGCCAGGAGAGGCAGCGGCCAATCTCGATGGGCGGGTACTTGTGCTTGTCGGTCGTGCGTCACCGGAGCGACGAGATCACTCAGGCCATGACGGCCGACGATCTGAGCCATCGCACCGAGTGCGCGCGCTGACGGCCTTGCCCAATCGTTGCGGTCGCACGACAACCATCAGCGCCGAGGCCGCGGTTGGCCCGGCGCCATCGCGCAGCAGCGCCGTCCCGTCCCGCAGGACAGCGTCGATCCCGTCATCCGGCAGTGTTTCCGGGTCGCCGTCCCAGCGGATGGGATGCAGTTGCCGACGGCGGCAAGCTCGTTGGTTTCCTCGTCCAGCGCCCGATCTGATCGTCCGGCGCCGAGTTCGTACACCAGCGGAAACCGGGCGTTCGTCACCGCGTCGTGGTTCAGGAACTCGGGTCACCGCGAATCGCCGAGCCGCAACATCCCTGACCGATCAGCCAGGAGCGCGCTGGAGCGTCTCCAGGACAGCGCCACTGACTGCCGCTGCGCCCTGATCGCTGAACAGGATCGTGTAATGATTGACGTCCGCGACGTCGCGGACATCCAGGGCGGGAAGGCTTTCCTGCCAGTACCGGATCCGCTCCGGCGGATACAGCCCTGGTTCGTCATTGAAGAATCCCCGTGGCGACCTGAGCAGGATCGTCGGTGACGGCAGCTCCGCCACCGCGTTCAGCATTGGGGCCGATCCGTACTGGTCGGGAGTGTCCGCGATCATGGCCGCCACGGACGTCGAGGGACGCAGCTCGGGTGGGTTTCCGACCAGGTCGTAATCGACATAGTCGATGACTGCCTGGTTCCAGGCGTCGACCAAGGCCGGGTGGACTCTCCAGAACTGGCGATACGCCTCGTGATCCGGGAAGGTCATCTTCAACCGCTCCCCTGCGGGACCCAATGCGGCGATCAGCATCTCGGGGGTCATTTCCTCCGGCATTTCCAGCGGAAGTCCGCCGTCGACCAGTACCACAGCCGCGGTGCGGCCGGAATGCCGATGGGCGAACATGACGGCCACGTAGCCGCCCATCGAATGGCCCAGCACCAGCGCCTTCGGGACTGCCAGGAAGTCCAGTACGTCGGCCATGTCGTCCGCGTGCTTCGCCATCCCGAACGGGCCGGGCAGGTTGTTCGACCTCCCCCGGCCCCGCAGATCGGGCGCAATGACCCGGAACCCCGGCAGCCGCTGCGCCACCAAGTCCCAACAACGATGCGACGCGGTCACTCCGTGAATGGCGACAATCGTTGGGATATCGGCGTTCTCGGTGCCGTCGGCGTTCTTGACCTGGGCTGCGGCAGGTTCCCAGATCCCTACCCGCAGGTTCCCCCCGCGCACCGGGACATCGACGGTCCGATACATCTGTGCGGCGCTCATCGGGCAGGCCAACCAGTTCCTCGCAGTGACATAGGACGACCGTATCTCGGCACCCCGGCGGAATCAGGTGGTCGCGGTGTGAGCCTGGCGATCAGCGGGGGGGCGTTGCCGGATTCCGCAGCGCAGCTGCCCGCCCAGAACGCGCCATGCCGCGGGCTGACGGCGGGCTGACGGCGCGCGTCGAACCTGAAGCCAGTTACCCAGGCCTCGGCCCAGCACCGATCATTCGGGCGACGGTGGACCCGACGGTCGGCTCACCTGCGGCGAAAGGCACCCCCGGGTGGAAACACCAATGGGCCGGATCCCGCAGGATCCGCCCCATTGGACAGTGCAGTTGGACAGTGCAGTGCAAGGCGGAACGTCAGCGCACCGTCACTTGACGGTGGCCCTGGCTCCGGCCTCTTCCAGCTTCGCCCTGGCGGCCTCGGCGGCCTCCTTGGGAGCCTTCTCCAGGATGGCCTTGGGGGCCGCGTCGACGAGGTCCTTGGCCTCCTTCAGGCCAAGACCCGAGACGAGCTCGCGAACGGCCTTGATGACCTGGACCTTCTTCTCGCCGGCGGCCTCGAGGATGACGTCGAACTCGTCCTGTTCCTCGACGACCTCGTCGGCGGCAGCCGGGCCCGCCGGGCCGGCAACGGCGACCGGAGCGGCCGCGGTGACGCCGAAGGTCTCCTCGAACTGCTTCACGAACTCGGACAGCTCGATGAGGGTGAGCTCCTTGAACGCGTCGAGCAGCTCGTCGGTGGTCAGTTTCGCCATGATGGGCGTCCTTTCACATCTGGTGCCCGGCCACATTTCGCGGCGTGACGGGCGGGATATCTCGGTGGTGGAAGATCGGATCGGGCTGAGCCGACCGGTGGTGCTCGTCGGATCAGACCTCGGGGGCCCCGTCCTCGGTGGTGACTGCCCCGGTGGTGACTGTGTCGCTCAGTTCCTCGCCCGCGACCACCTCGTCGACGACCTCATCAGCAGCAGCCTCGATGACGGCGATCTCCTCGGCCGCAGCCTCGATGACCGCAGCCTGTTCAGCCGCCGCCTCTTCGACGACAGCCTCGACAACGGCAGCCTCATCGGCCGCACTGTCTCCGGCGACCGCCGATGCTTCGACAACCTCTTCGGCGACCGCCTCAATGGCAGCAACCTCTTCGGCCACAGCCTCGACAACAGTCGCCTCGAGGACGGCCGCTTCCTCGGC
>JADGOY010000254.1 GCA_017882715.1 Nakamurella sp.
GCCGGGTGCGTGACGGCAGCGCGGCAGGCGGGGCCTGCCGAGGCAAACGCGGCGCGATCACAACCCCAAAACGACCCACAATCATGCCGGGAGGCCCCGAATTTTCACGTCAGTTGTCCGGGGCGCTGCGCGCCGCCGTGGGGGCGGGAAAATGCGCTGCCGGGTCCGGTGGTGGGAGGGCTGCGGGGGCGAATTTTCACGTCAGCCACCGGGATCACCGGCCCGGCCGAGGAATTCCAGTGCGCGTTCGAACACGAGCGACGCGGACGTCGCATCGTATTCCGCGGCCAACGATGAGTCGGTGAAAAGATGACCGGCAATCGGGTAGTCCAGGAACGTTTCGAGCCCCGACCCGGACGCCCGGACCGCCTCGACGAACGAGGTGACCCAGCCTTCGTCGCGGAACGGATCATCCACCGCGTAGTGCAACTGCACCGGCGTCTCGGCGGGCCAGTCCGTCAGACATGCCTCCTTCAGTGGCATCGCACCGGCGAACTGTAGGGAACCAACCACACCTCCGCCGCGCCCACCACGCGCGGCCGCGACGTACTCGGCCAGGATTGCGCCCATGGAGAATCCCGCGGTGACGAACCACCCCGTCTGGTCGGCGACGGCAGCGAGCGCGCCGTCCATCAGAGTGGGATAGCCGATCGATTGTGCGAACGCGCTCGCCTCGTCGTAGTCGTCGAACACCCGCCCGTCGTACGTATCGATGACCCGTACCTGATGGCCGGCGGCGCGGAACACTTCGGCGGCGGCCAGCACGCCTGGCCGCACGCCGAGGACTGAGTGAAACAGCGCAATTGTTGTCATGAGCGGCAAGTCTCCCCTGACCATCGACAGGGCGCGGATCAGAATCCAGCGACCAAACTGGGTAGAGATTCCCTGACACTCTGTCAACCCGTCGTTTGACGGGGATGAGCGCGCGGAAGTAAGCGGGCCAGGGGTCTGGGGCTTATTGGCCGAGGTTGGGGTTTGTCGCCTTTCTTCTCGGCCGGATGATGTTGCCGGGGCTCGGCGGAGGTCAACGTCGTTCGTCCTCGGCAACCGCACAGGGGGTTGGCATTTCTACATTCGTCAGTGCGGGGCCGCAGCGCTGATCTCTTCGACCGCCGCGGACCAACACGTCCCAGCCATGCGGCGATGCCTGGAGCGCAGTCGAGGCTGACCATGCCGCCGTCGACGAGTGCGACGACGAGAATGTGAGCACGCCGGGTGACATCGGCCAGTTCCTGACCGAGGTATGCGCGCTGCTGCTGTGCGGACAATCGCCGACCAGATGTTGATCGACAACGTTGGACCTGTCCGATGCCACGATCGTCGATATCGGTGCCTCGGATGGTTCGACATCGGTGGGATCTGATCGGCAAACTCCCGGCCTTTAAGCGGTATGTCATCGCCGACCTGCATTTCCATCTCTCGGCGGTCCGGGCCGGTCGGCGCACGCTGTCCTACGCCTACGACAGCAACGGAACGCTGATTCTGGCCGTGGGGCCGCGACACGAACGAACCGCGACGGGGTGTCGGCCGAGGACACCGTCCGACCCGAAGTACTCGACCACGAACCGGACACACTCAAGATCATCTACTGCCGAAACTGCATCGACCACCAAACCCCGAGATGACTCGACGTCCCCGACCCGCGCATGGTCCGCCGCGAACGTTGATCACCGACCTGTGCGCCGACCCGGACACATCCTGGACGCGGGGAAGCGGCAGGTACGGGTCTGGACGGAAGGTTCACTCATACCGTTACCGTAGGACGACGCTATACGTTGTCAACACGATAACGGAAGACAGTACGGAAACACGGTCATGGAAGACGGTAGTGCCAAAGGGCACACGAACTGGATCAGGCAAACGCCGTAGCGGGCGCGGACCCGACGGCCGAGCTCGTCGACGTCGATGTCCCCTCGCAGGTACTTCCTCCGCGTCCGCCAGGCCTGCCGCGGAGGACCGTCAGACCTTCCAGCTCCTCCGCCTCCGTCGCCTCGGCGACGGAGGCGGCCCGTTCCCGGGCGGTGAGCCGGCTACCGGTCCGGGTGGTCATCACTGGTCTCCGATCCGGAGCTCGTCCGGGCTGCGCTGACACCTGGCCCCTAATGTCGGCGACCCGCCGACATTAGGGCTCCCTTTGCACTGCGGAACCCTGTCCTTCCTCGCCGGCCTGGACGGAGCCGGTCTGCAAAGCGCCTAGATCGATCGTCCGTCCCTTGCGTCGCGCCCATTCTTCGATGTCATCGAGACGCCAGATGCTTCCCATTGCGAGGACCGCCGCCGGTTTCGGGAAGTCGTCAGTATTGCTGATCTGGTAGACCCGCGCCCGCTTCACGCCGAGCAGCAGGGTCAGCTCGTAGCTGCCCACCAGGGTCTCCACGGTCGTGAGCGTAGACACATGGATACCAGATACGAATCCTACAGTCTATCCACTTGTCTACTATCCATGTGTCTATTACTCTAGACACATGGATAGAGCGGGTGGTGCGCTCATCCCAGAAGAGAACGTCATGGCCCCCGAGTTGGAAACCTGGTCGGACGGCAGCGCATTGTTCGTGTCGGCGCGGTCGCATGCGTGCCACCGGTTGGGGGAGTGCTGCCGCCCGGGTTCGACGCCGCGCAGGCGATGCGGCACGCGAAGCTGCGGCTGGAACGTCCGTAAGGAACCGCTGCAGACCGCGCCGCTGCTGTCCGAGCACGGTGTGACCACCCTGCCGGTGCCGGAGCAGTTCGCGACGGTCCGGACGCTGGGTGTGGTGGGCCGCGGGTACACCCCGATCCAGAACGAGGCGCACGCGGACCTGCTGGATGCGGTGGTGGACGAGCCGGCGCATTTCGAGACGGCCGAGAGTCTGCGCGGCGGTCGGCAGGTGTCCATCACGATGAAGCTGCCGACCACCATGCGGATCGGGGGAGTGGACCCCGTCGAGCTGTACCTGGTGGCGGTGAACTCCCATGACGGCACGTCGGCGTTCCGGCTGCCGGTGTCCCCCGTCCGGGTGGTGTGCGCGAACACCCAGGCGCGGACACGACCGGTCCGGCCCGCGACGAGGCCGCCCGTCCCGGATGAAGCCGCAGCGGTCCAGACGATGCTGACCCTCGGCGTCAACGCGACCGTCATCGGCCGCCCGACCCGGCCGGCCGGAGCGGCCAGCGCATCGCCACCGCCCGCAAGGCCGCGACCCAGACCGCGGAGCCGGCTGCAGCACAGGCCCTCGGAAGTGGGACGACGCCGGTCGCCGAGGCGACCGAAGATGATCTGCGACCACGCTCAGCTCAGCGTCCCAGATGTTGTGTCCGGTAGTGGGTGTCGGTCGATCGGTCCAGAGCTGACTTCCGGTACGTTCTGCCGGTTCAGCGTGTCCGGACCCCGCGACTAGCCGCGTCGAAGGTGGTGTACCACGATCACGTCCCCGGTCCGCGCACACCCGGTACGGGACAGCCCGGAACAAGGGGGCCGAGATGAGTGAGCACGCGGCGGCGTTGGAGGCCGCGCACACGGCGATATCCGACCTGGCGGCCGTTCTCGTCGCCGTCCGGGCCGCGCTCGGCGGTGACTGTGTCCGGGCCAGGAACCAGCTGGAAATGGGTGAAATCGATCTGCTGTCGGCGCAGGACGCCATCGAGAAAGCCCGCTGGGAAATCGATCTCGCCGCGCCCACATCCGGAGATGTCCGGGTGAACGTGCCGCGTCCGGCGAGGTCGATCGCGCTGCGGAGCGCGGCACCCACGGGCACCCCGGTGTCCGCCGATGCCGACCTGCCATCCCCACGACAGGCCCGGCATCGGGCAGGTAGGCGGCGACCGGGTTCCCCGGGACACGGCCAAGGAGAGCTGTTCCCGATACACGAAGCCGTTGGCGTCCATGGCAGGCAACCCGAACAGGAGCCGGCGTGACACTGGTACCGGCGAGTCCCAGCCGACCGGCCGCCGGGTCCACCCCCGTCGATGCCACCGGGGGCCGGGCGCCCCGGCCTGCCTGACAGACAGGATCTGCGGGCGGTGGCACGGCCACCGCCCTGCAGAGGACCGGGAAGTGAGATCCTGGTTTCGTTGCGTCCGCTGTTACGTTGCGTCCGCAGTAGGAATCCCGGCCAGGCCTGGCGTGATGCCGAGGTGACTCGCCTGGTGGTCGCCGTCACCACCGGGGAGCGCCTCCTCACGGCCCCGAACGAGCGGGGGCGGCCTTCACGTGGAGCGGGACGTCACGCGGGTGGCCCGAACCGTAGCGCGGAAAGGCATTCCGGGTCCCGGGACATGATCTTCGGGCAATCATGGGCGTCTGGTGACTGGGTGAGTTGGTCGCGTGATGCCTGGTTCTCGGTTCGCCGGCGGGTGATCTCGTCGCGGTAGGTCCACAGCGGCGCAGCGGGTCGGTGGTGGCGCGCCCGGCAGAAGGCGGGGGACTCCCGGTCCAGTGGCGGAGGCGTCGCGCAGCCGGTTGATCTCTTCGCGGAGCTTGGGTTGGCGGTAGAGCCAGGACCGGGACACACCCGCCGCTGGGCGACGCGCCGGAAGGTGACCACCGAGAAACCGGCCCCCGTCGACGACGGCGGCGAAGCGAGCACGCGGCAGCCGGCGCCGATCGCGCCGGCGACACCGTCACCGCAACCCGCCTGCGACGGACCCGCCGGCACCGCCGATGCCGACCCGGGCGTCATGCCCGCCGACGTGCGTGACCTACTCTCCACCCGGGAGGGGGCGGCGTTGACCGCGCCAACACCGGCCCCTCCCTTCACGCGTCGAACAGCTTTACCCGTCGAACAGCTTTACGCGTCGAACAGCGACAGCGCCGGGGCCGGCCGCCGCGACTGGATCGTCGCCGGATCCGGAAGGGATCGGACCGGGCCGGGAACGGGCAGCGCCGCACGGTCGGGGGCATCGAACAGCGGGAGGATGTCCCGCATCGGGTCGCCGTCGGCGACGACCGCCGCGAGGACCGCCGCCAGGGCGG
>JADGOY010000100.1 GCA_017882715.1 Nakamurella sp.
GCCGACCAGAGCCGGCTCGCGCGACGTCCGCCCACCGCACCGAAGGAATAGGCGCCGGACCCGCGTCCGATGTCACACTCGGGGGAGCGACGGAACCGATCCGCTGCCGAGCGTCCGTGCCATCCCTTCGGCCCACTCCAGGCAGTGCCCCGGCCTTCGCTCTCGCGTCGGTGGCGCGCCGCCCTTCATGTCAATCCAGGTCTACCCCCGACCGCGGGCCGGGGCAACCCCTGGGGCCGCCCATTCTGTGTCTGACCGGTCACCAGCCACACCGTCCGCGGTCGTCCGGCTACCGTCTCGTGGTGGTCCCGTCCTGAATCGTTGCAGCGCACGGCATGGCGGTCTGGCGTGTCGCCATGGCCTCGGCGACGATGCTCCGATTGCCTGGTCGACTCGACGGAGGACCCCGACATCGCTGACCCAGACGAGCTGGCCACCAATGGCTGTCAGGTCGATATCCCGACGCGGGGCGGCTGGAGGTCGGGAACTTCATGGTCGGTCGGCACGGGTGGAAGCTGACCAACCGGAACGGATGGCTCCTCCAGTACGGCAACGATCTGACCGTGGCGGGCGAGCAGAGCGCGCCGGCGGCGGCGAGGGTGCTGCTGCGCTTCCTGCTGGCGACCGCCGATCAACCCCTGCTGGAGTTCAACGACGCCACCACGGTGTGGGCATCGCTCAATCGGCCTGGCCTCGTCGCGGCTTTCACCAGGCCGACAAGGCCCTTCGAGCAGTGACTGTGTCGGCGCGGCAGAGGGTCTGAAGAATATCGGCCCACTCGCGAATGCTCGCGGACGATCTCCTGGTCGCGCCCGACCCGACCAGCAGCGTGCGACGTGCGGTCGAACGCCGGGTCGGCGGCAGGTCACGCCGGCGTGGTTCCGAGTAGGTGCCCACGGCCAGGATGGTGATCAGCGCCAAGGCCGCGACGTACACCGCGATCGAGTAGCGGCTGCCGACCCCGGTGTACAGGGCCACGCGATCAATGGTGCCAACCCTCCGGCGACGATCGAGGCCAGTTGACAGCCGACGGACACCCCCGGAATAACGCACCTGGTGCCGAACAGCTCGGACAGGAACGCCGCCGGCGGCCCGTACATGGCGCCATGAAAGAGCAGGCCGCCGACCACAGCAAGGACCGTCAACGGCCAACTCCCGGTACCGATCAGGAAGATGAACGCGAACGCCCACACCCCGACGCCGATCGCGCCGAACAGGTAGATCGGTCGCCGTCCGAACCTAGTTGTCCGACAATGCGCCCCAGATCGGAATATCGGAATCGTGACAAAATGCACGGCCGCCGATCAACTCGGCATTGAGCACGAACGAACTCGACGCGGTGTGATCGGGCGGATTCTTGGTCTTGGGAAACACGAAACACCAGAGCCGCAGCGACCCCGTAGCGGGAGAAGTCGTACCGTTCGACGGTGGTAGCCATGCTGCCCGGCCACCACTTTGACAATGGTTGGACGTCGCTCACGATGCTCACGGAACACCCACGATGCGCACGGCGCCCGCGCGTTTCCCCTCCTGCAGCACGAGCAACGCGCAGGCAACAAGAGCAACGCACCGCTGGCGCCGTCGGCGCGGTCCGGTGGTCGGTCGTCGGTCAGTCAGCCCAGTGTGCCGGCCTGCTCAGCGAGGGCGGCAGTTTCGTCGTTGCGTCGCCCTTTGCGGAGCTGAGCTGCGACTGGGTGACGAACAGGCTCTCCGACAGGTCGGCGCCTGACAGGTCAGCGTCCCGCAGGTCGGCCCCGATCAGGTCCGCCGCCCGCAGGTCCGCACCGGACAGGTCCGCGGCGATGAGGTATGCCCCTCGCAGGTTCGCCCCCGTGAGGTCCGCGCCGCGCAGCGTGGCCCCGATGAGATCCGCTCCCGGGCGAAGGTTCTTCCCAGGTTTGCTGCCTTTCCGCCGATCGCCGGGAGCGTCCGCACGGACACGCTCACTGGTCCGGGACAACAAGGCCGTCACGCGGTTCCGGTGTGCCGCCACGTCCAGGCCCAGCAGGGCATCGACGTCGACCTCGGCCAGCCGATCGGTCTCCGCGAGCGAAACCCCGAGTTCGTCGTGCAGATCGCCCGCCGGCGCCAACCGCAGCGCCTGGGTCAGGTACCAGAGCAGCTCATGTAGTTGGCGCAGCACGCCGAACGCGGCGAACATCTGCGTGGCGGTCTGCGGAGCCGCGCGCCAACTCCGACCCTCGAAAGTCACCTGAGCGACCCTTTGACCTGCCCCGAAGCAGTCGAACACCGTGCAGCCTTTGAAGCCTTCCTGACGCAGGCGTGAGTGAATGCCACACCGGAAGTCCGGCCGGAGATTCGGGCACGGCTCGCCGGCGTCCTTGTCGATCGCGAAGTCCGCCGAGGCCTGGAAAGACAGCGCCACGCAACACAACCCGAAGCAGTTGTCGCAGTCGGCTCGGAGCATGGGCAGGCCGCGGTCATCCCGGATACCTTGTGCCCCAACCGGATCGTCGGACAAGACGCGCTTCCTCCTGTCCGTGGACCCCCGGACTGCGGGGCGCGAATGCCTGTCGAGGCTACATTCCCGCCCGAACCGGACGGAGCATCTCCCGGGCATCGCGACCGCGCCCACCGATGAGTCCGCGTGGCCGTCGTCGTCATCATCGGCAGAGCAACCTGCCACGCACCGAGAGGCTGAATATGGTGCAACTCGTGAACGACACCGAACTGTGCGACCTCACCGCCCGGGAACTCGTGCGTCGATTGGCTGCGGGCGAGGTGAGCGCGTCCGACGCCCTGGAAACGCAGCTACGGCGGATCGACGAGCGCAACGGCGCACTGAACGCCGTGGTGTCGCTCGACCCGGAGGGTGCCCGGCGGCGAGCGCACGCGGCCGACGACGCGCTGGCCGCCGGACGTCCGCTCGGGCCGCTGCGCGGCCTGCCGATCACGCTCAAGGATGGCAACGACGTGGCGGGCCTACGGACGACGATCGGCACGCACGAACTGGACAACGTGCCGGCGGCAGACGGGGCAGTGGCCGGCAGTCTCAGGGCGGCAGGCGCGAACATCATCGGGCACACCAACGTGGCCGCGTGGCTCGCCGACCACCAGAGCGGCAATCCGGTCTTCGGGCGCACCAGCAACCCCTGGGACCCGGCCCGCACCTGTGGGGGATCCAGCGGCGGCGCAGCGGCGGCGGTCGCCAGCGGCATGACCGCCATCGACATCGGCTCTGACCTGGTCGGCTCGCTGCGGCAGCCGGCCAGCTTCTGCGGTGTGTACGCGCTCAAGACCACTGAGCACCGGGTGCCGCTGACCGGGTTCTTCCGGACCCCCGACAGTGCGCCGCGCCCGGTACGGATCATGCTCAGCCTCGGCCCGGTTGCCCGCGACCTCGACGACCTCGAACTTGCGTTGTCGCTCATTTCCGGTCCCGATGGATTCGACGCCGACGTTCCCGCTGTCCCGCTGACCCACCGCGACACCGTGTCCCCGCGGGATCTCCGCGTCGCCGTCGCCCCCGCCATCCCCGGAGCCCCGATTGCCAAGGGCCTGCGCGACCGGGTGGACACGGTGGCCGGCGCTGTCGCTGACGCCGGTGGCCGCGTGGAAGACGCACTGCCGGACATCTCATGGGAGGAACAGGGCGCGCTTTACGGGGAACTGATCCGGACGATCACGTCGGTGTTCTCGCCGGACGGTGCGGACTACCGGCTGGCCCGCTATCTCGAACTCCTCGGCCGGCGGGATGCGATGATCGCCTGTTGGGAGCGGTTTTTCGACCGGTATGACGCGCTGCTCATGCCGCCCGCCGCCACCGTGGCGTATCCGCACTGCGAATCTGGCGCACCGCTGGAGATCGATGATGGCCGGATTCCCTACCACGAGCAGGGCTTGGTGTTCGCCCTGTCCAGCCTCAACGGGTTACCAGGCCTCGTGATGCCTGCCGGCCTGAACCCCGAAGGTCTGCCGACCGGAATTCAGCTGGTCGGCGCCCGGTGGAGCGAAACGCTCCTGCTGGCGATCGGGCGGGGTCTGGAGAGCGCCGGCGTCACCCCAGGGTTCCAACCACCGCCGGCCGACGCAGGCGGCTGACGTCGCCCGCTGACGTCGCCCGCTGACGTCGCCCACCGACGTCACTCGTCGAGTCACTGGCCGACGTCCGTGTGGTGACGCGACGTCGACGATCGCCATCGCGGCTTCCGCGGCCATCCTGGTGGCCAACGGGGCTGCCGGCGGCGTGGCATGCTGGTGGTAGCTCCACTCGTCATGCCTGACGAGCTGCGGCTGCGCCTTCGCCCTGCAGGAGCTGGTTCACGATCTGCACGACCTCGTCCTCGTCGACCTCCCAGATCCGCCGCGGCCGCACGTCGCGCACCTCGCGCAGCTCTGCGTCACTGCGACGCTCGCCGGTCCAGCCCCAGGTGCGGACGTAATCATCGAGGGCCGCGATATCAGTGAGCGCCTCGTCGCGGGGATCGGCGTCGGCCGCGGTGTTGACCAGCGCCGCGGCCGCCGCGAGCGCCACCTCGGTGTCATGAGCAACAAGCACATTGACTCCTGTCAGAGGTGAGACGCAGTGTCATCACCGTAGGCCGGGTTGAGTGATGACAGCGATGAGACAGCCAAGACTTCGGAGGGCCGATGATGCTGCAGCGGACAACCCGAGCCGGATTCGGACTGGCCCTTGTGTCTGCGGCGACCTTCGGCACTTCGGGCACGTTCGCCCGCTCGCTGATCGACACGGGGTGGTCGCCGGCCGCGGCGGTCACCGTGCGGATCAGCCTCGCAGCGCTGATCCTGGCCATCCCCGCCCTGCTCGCGCTGCGGGGCAGATGGAACGTCTTGCGCCGCAACGTCCGGATGGTGGCCATCTATGGGCTGGTTGCCGTCGCCGGCTGCCAGGTGTTCTATTTCAATGCCGTCCAGCACCTTTCGGTCGGGGTCGCGCTCCTGCTGGAATACATGGGCATCATCCTGATCGTGGGTTGGCTCTGGATCCGCAACGGCCAGCGGCCGCGGCGGCTGACGATCGCCGGCTCGGTGGCCGGGCTGATCGGCTTGGTCTTCGTGCTCAACCTGGTCGGCGACACCCATATCGACACCGTCGGGGTGCTGTGGGGACTCGGCGCGGCCGTCGGTCTGGCCGTGTTCTTCGTGCTGTCGGCCACCAGCGACAGCGAATTGCCGGCCTTGGCGATGGCCAGCGGGGGAATGGCGATCGGTGCGGTCACGCTGCTCGTCCTGGGCGCATTCGGCGCGCTGCCGATGCAGGCGAACGTCGCGGACGTCGATATTGCCGATCACCAGGTCAGCTGGCTGGTGCCCGTCATCGGGCTGTCGTTGGTCGCTGCGGCGATCGCGTACGTGGCCGGCATCGCCGCTACCCGGATCCTCGGGTCGAAGCTGGCGTCATTCGTCGGGCTCACCGAGGTGTTGTTCGCCGTCATGTTCGCCTGGCTGCTGCTGGGTGAAATGCTGACCGCGATGCAACTGCTCGGCGGGGTGCTGATCGTCGCCGGGGTGGCCCTGGTCCGGATCGACGAGTTCCGTCCGCCAGCGGATCCCGGTGACGTGCCGGTGGTCGCGCGGACCACGCCGGGGGTGGACCGCGGATGACCTGGACAGCGCCCACCCGGGACCCCGTCGACGGGCCTCTGATCGGCGCGGACCGGCCCATCCTGGAAGGCTTCCTGGCCTGGCAGCGAGCGACTCTGTTCATCATCTGTGCCGGCCCGGGTGGCGAGCAATTGGCGGCACGACCGCTGGCCTCCTCGAACCTGTCGTTGCTCGTATTGGTCCGGCACCTGGCCGAGGTGGAGCGCATCTGGTTCCGGCGAGCGCCGCCGGCGAGTCCGTCGAGCCGATGTACGACCCCGAGCGTGGCAAGGACTCCGACTTCAACGGCGTCGCGGCCGCCGACGTGGAAGCCGACTTCCGACGACTGCAGGGTGAATGGCGCCGGGCGGACACGGCCGTCGCGGACATGGACTCCGACCACACCTCGGCGGCGAGGCCTACTCGTCGCGGATGGTCTACCTCCACATGATCTGCGAATACTCACGTCACAACGGTCACGCCGATCTGCTGGGAGAAAGCATCGACGCGGTCACCGGTCGAGAGACCCACGACAGACCCTGGCATTCCCGATTTCCCGCGCGTCGCGGCGATCGCACACGCCGGAACCCGGTGTTGCTCCGGAGCGCTACAACCGGCGCGAGTGAACGTGATGCACGCCCCTTGACACGCGCATGAGACGGTCCTACAGTCGTAATCAACCAGGGCATTGATCAAGGAAACGATTGAATACGTGATCGTCGATCCGTTCGCCGATGACCGGCTCGACCGGGCTTTCATGGCCCTGGCCGATCCGGTGCGGCGTCGGATGATCGCCCGCCTCAGCCTCGGCCCGGCGACCGTGAACGAGCTGGCCGATCCCTTCGAGATCACCAAGCAGGCGGTTTCGAAGCACATCCAGGTTCTCGAGCAGGCCGGGCTGGTTACCCGGACGCGGGACGCCCAACGCCGACCCGTGCACCTGAATGCGGCCGAGCTCGAAGCGCTCACCGCGTGGATCGACAAATATCGGTTGATCCACGAGCAGCAGTTCCGACGTCTCGACGCCCTGCTTCACACCATCGACAACCGCGGCCCCACCGATGGGGCCGGCCGGCAGAAAGGGGAACAGACATGACGAATCCCGTCACCATCACCGCGCTCGAGGGCGTTCCGTTCATCGAGATCGAGCGCGAATTCGACGCGCCGGTGGCCGCCATCTTCCGCGCCCACGCCGAGCCCGATCTGGTCAAGCAATGGCTCGGTCCGAACGGCTACGAGACGGACATCGAACGCTACGATTTCACCACCGGAGGCAGCTACCGCTACGCGCACCGCAACCCGGACGGACAGGAGTTCGCCTTCAACGGCGTTTTCCACGTCGTGCGCGAGAACGATTTCGCCATACAGACTTTCGAGTTCGAGGGATTCCCCGATGTGGTGAGCATCGAGTCCCTGCGTTTCGAGGACCTGGGCAACGGTCGCACCCGACTGCGCGCGCACGCCGTCTACCCGACGCTGGAAGCCCGCGACGGGATGATCGCCAGCAACATGGAGGTCGGCATCACTGAGGGCTACGAGCGCCTCGACAGGGCCGCGGCATCGCTCTGACCTGTTCGTGGATGGTGCGCCCGAGTGCGGGTCGTCGTGATTCGCGCTCGGGCGCACGTTGCCTGCCAACCCCCTTCCACCGCAACGCACCGTGAACGGAACGAAACATGGACTGGACACTCGAAGTGGTCGTGCTCCCGGTCAGCGATCTCGACCGCTCCATCGCGTTCTACCGCGACCAGCTCGGCTTCGCGCTCGACCACGACACCAGGAACGAGCACATGCACGTCGCGCAGCTCACCCCGCCCGGATCCGGCTGCTCGATCGTCATCGGTGATCTGCCGTCCCAGAACCAGATGACGCCGGGCTCGATGAGGGGCCTGCAGCTCGTCGTCGCCGATGCGGCCGCCGCCCGCCGTCAGCTGATCGATCGTGGTGTCGACGCCAGCGAGATCACCGTGTTCGACGAGCGGGATGGCGGAACGTTCTTCGGCTTCAGTGATCCCGACGGCAACACCTGGGCGGTGCAACAGATCAAGGCGCGCGCGAAGAACCCGCTCATCCCGGTGGATACGCGGGGACGTTTCGGCGCGGACTGAATCCTCAGTCGACGGACGCGCCGCAGGTGATGTTCAGGATTGTTCCGGTCATCGAGCGGGCGTGGTCGGAGGCAGCGAAGACCGCGACACTGCCGACATCCTCGAGTGTCGCAGCGTGGCCCAGCATGGTCGGGTTCACGACCAGATCGACGATGTCCTGCCGACCGGGGAAATCCTTGGGCAGCGTTTCCAACAGGCCACCGGTCTCCAGGGTGAGCACCCGGATGCCGTATCGACCCAGTTCCGCCGCCAGTTGTCGGCGCAGCGTGTCGACGGCGCCGAGTGCAACGACGAACCCGCCGATCGAGTAGTTGCGGATCGGGTTCCGCCCGCCACCGCCGCCGAAGGTCAGGATCACCCCTCGTCGAGCGCGTCGACCACCGCAGCGTCGGCGAGGCCAGCACGGCGGACGCGGCGGGTATTTCCTGGACCGACCGGTCACAACCTCGAAGCTCTGACCCGACCGTACGGTTCTGAACAGACAATCGCAGTCATGCCGTTACCGCGCACCGATTCGCTCGTGACCTATCCCACCGGATCGGTCCTCGAGCAGGCCACCGTGTTGTCGACCACAACCTGGTCCGAGCAGCCTGTCGTGCTCACCGATCTGACGCCGTTCCATCCCGTCGATCCCCGGTGGCCGGACCAGGGCACCGACCTCGGGATCCTGACGTCGGCCGCAGGATCGGCGAACCTGGTCCAGGCGACGATCGGCGCCACCGACGGCAGCGAGCTGTTCGTCGGGGATCACGTGACGGTCCGGCGCGGTACGGCGGGTTGGGGATTCGTGGTGGCGCATGTGTTGCCGTCGGACGGTCCGGTGCCGGCCGAGGGCGAAAGCGTCATGCTGGCGGTGGACGCCGTGCACCGGGCCGCGTTGTCGGCGGGACATACCGCCTGTCACGTCGCCGCCCTCGCGCTCAACGCCGTCCTGGCCGACCGATGGCGCCGGCCCGCGGACACCGACGGACTCGGCAACCCCGACTTCGACCAGCTGGCAATCACCTCGTCGGTGATCAAGCCCTTCGCTGCCGTCGACACCTATCGGCTGGGAAAATCATTGCGCAAGAAGGGCTTCGACCCGACAGACATGCACGCCGCGCTACCGGCCATCGCCGACCGGGCCAACGCAACGCTGGTCCGATGGGTGACCGGCGGCGCGCCGATCGAGCTGGAGATCTCCGGGCCGCGGCTCACCGACCTGCGCACCTGGGTCTGCAGGCTGCCCGAAGGCACCCAGCGGATTCCTTGCGGCGGAACGCATCTGAGTTCGCTGCGCGAACTGACCGCCATCGGGATCGAACTGTCCTACGACGCCGTCGGGAGCGAACTGGTGATGACGACGTCGGCTACCCCTGCCGGCCGCGGCTGACCCTGCAGCTCGGCGTCTGGGAGGGTTCAGGCCCCAAAACCGGGTTCGGCGGCGTCCTGAGCGGCCTGCAGCACCCGAAGGATGTTGCCGCTGGTCAGGCCCTCCAACTCGGCGTCGGACCAACCGCGGGTGGCGAGCTCTGCCAGCAGCGCGGGGTAGGTGGAGACGTCCTCCAGCCCGATCGGCAGGTCGCTGACCCCGTCGAAGTCGCCGCCCAACCCGATGTGGCTCACCCCGGCGACGTCCCTGGCGTGCTCGACGTGATCGGCGACCTGCACAAGAGTGGCTCTGGGTGCTGGGTTCTCGGTCTGCCACGCGGTGAGCTGCGCCAGCGCGGCCGGATCGAGGTGCTCACCGGCATGCTCGGTGTAGACGGTGACCTTGTCCAGTCCGAGCTCGTGCCGCCGGGCGTCCTCGGCAGCGAAATGGTCGGCGCATTCCTGTGACACGAAATCAGGCACAAAGGTGATCATGACGAGTCCGCCGCCCGCGGCCAGCCGTTCCAGTGCGGAATCCGGGACATCGCGGACATGGTCGGTGAGCGCGCGGCAGGAGGAATGCGAGAAGATCACCGGGGCAACGCTTTCGTCCAACGCCGCGTGCATGGTCCCGGGTGCGACGTGCGAGATGTCGACCAGCATGCCGATCCGGTTCATTTCCCTGACCACCTGCCGGCCGAACGCCGTCAAACCGCCGGCCGCCGGCACATCGGTGGCGGAGTCGGCCCATGGCACGTTCTGGTTGTGGGTCAACGTCATGTACGCCACGCCGAGGCGGCGCAGCATCCGCAACACGCCCAACGAACCGTCGATGCTGTGCCCGCCTTCCGCGCCGAGCAGCGCGGCGATCCGCCCACCGGCGATGATCTGCCGGACGTCGGCAGCTGTCCTCGCTGCCGCGAACGTGTCCGGATAGGCCGCGACAATACTTGACACGCAGTCGATCTGCTCGAGGGTGGCGGTGACGGCGGCGCCGTCGACGAGGGTCCCAGGGACATACACGGAGAAGAACTGGGCGCCGACACCGCCGGCTCGGAGCCGGGGGATGTCGGTGTGCAATGCCGGTTGGTGCACGGCGATGTCCCGTGCCGCGAGGTCATACCCGACCTTCTTGCGCAATGCCCACGCCAGATCGTTGTGCCCGTCGAACACCGGTGCCCGCTGCAGCAACTTCTGGACCCGCTCAGTGACGTCGGAGGCCGCCTGGGGATGCATGGTGTCGTTCATCGCGTGGCCGCCAGCCGCTCGACTGCCTCGTCGATGACCTCGTCCCGCTTGCAGAACGCGAAGCGCACGAAGGGTTTTCCGTCACGAGGATCGTCGTGGAAGACCTCGTCGGGAACAGCCACCACGCCCGCCCGGTGGGGCAGGTCGAGGCAGAACTGCATGCCGTCGCTCGCTCCCAGCGGCCGGATATCGGTCATCACGAAATACGTGCCTTGCGGGCGGAGCACGCCGAAACCGGCGGCGTCCAGGCCCGCGCAAAGCCGGTCGCGCTTGGCCTGCAGGCTGTCCCGCAGCTCGCGTACCCACGGCATCTCGGTTCGCAGGGCGCCGGCGACCGCGGGCTGGAACGGCGCCCCGCCGACATAGGTGAGGAATTGTTTCGCTGCCCGGACGGCCGCGACCAGCGGAGCCGGACCGCACGCCCAACCGATCTTCCAGCCGGTGACGTTGAACGTCTTTCCCGCACTGGAGATGGTGACGGTGCGTTCGGCCATGCCATCAAAAGTGGCCAACGGCAGGTGCCTCGCACCGTCGTAGACCAGGTGTTCGTAGACCTCGTCGGTCAGCACGATCAGGTCACGCTCCACCGCGACGCGCGCGACGCCGGTCAACTCCTCCCGGGTCAGCACCGTCCCGGTCGGGTTGTGCGGGGAGTTCAGGATGAGCATCTTGGTCCGCGGACCGACCGCGGCGGCCAGCTCGTCGACGTCCAAGGCGAACCGCCCCGTGCTGTCCGGGCGCACCGGGACCGACCGGTGGCTGCCGCCGGCCATCGCGACAATGGGCGGGTAGGAGTCATAGTGCGGCTCGAGCATCAGCACCTCGTCACCCGGCTCGCACAGCCCGATCACCGCAGCCGCGAGCGCCTCGGTCGCACCGACGGTGATCAACACCTCGGTGTCGGGATCGAAATGCTGCCCGTGATCGCGCAGCCGCGCATCCGCGACGGCCTGCCGCAACTCCGGGATGCCCGGCCCCGGCGGGTACTGGTTGACCCCACCGGCGATGGCCCGCTGGGCGGCATCCAGCAACGACGACGGGCCGTCGGTGTCGGGGAAGCCCTGGCCAAGGTTGATCGACCCGGTGGCCACCGCGAGCGCGGACATCTCGGCGAAGATCGTGGTCGTGTACGGCCGCAGGCGGTGCACGAGCGGGTTGGACAGGCGCTGCGCCAGGGAGTCGGACGCCGAAGTCATGCCTCATTCCTACCGTGAGCCCGACGCTTCCGCGGATCAGGGCTTCACTGCGTGCCGGACCGACGGGTGTCGGACCGACGGGTGTCGGCGCGGACCGGTGGTGGTTCCGATGGGACCGGTGGTGCGCACATCTGGTGGCGCCGGGTCGGAGCGCTGGTTGGCCACCTCGGCGAGTCCGTCCGGGCGTGGATCGCCGTCGCCTGGGAACAATGGAGTGATGAGCACCACCGAATCCGAGCCGACCGAGTCGACCGAATCGACCATGCGGCCGGCTCCGACCCCGACCGGCGGGTCGGCCGACGGCCCGGCGGCCGACGCGGCGCGCCCGAACTCGAGACCGGCGCGCGCGGCGACGCCCTTCATTCCCGCATTCGCGGCCGGCCGACTCAGCCCCGCCGACGAGGAGCGCCGCCGTCGGCTGAACCGGATGAAGATCATCGCGACGGGCGCGCTGGTGCTGATGGCGATCATCTTCGTGATCGCGTTCTCACTGCAGGAGCGCTACCCGTGGCTTGGTTACGTGCGCGCGACCGCGGAGGCCGGCATGGTCGGCGCGCTGGCGGACTGGTTCGCCGTGACCGCGCTGTTCCGCCGCCCGATGGGGCTGCCGATCCCGCACACCGCGATCATTCCCAACCGAAAGGATGCGATCGGCTCGTCGCTATCGGAATTCGTCGCGACCAATTTCCTGTCCGAGACCCTGGTGCGTGAGAAGCTCGCCGGGTTCTCGGTCGCCAAGCGGTTGGGGGAGTACCTGTCCCGGCGGGAGGCCGCCGAGCAGGCCACGGCCGAACTGGCGACTGCCGTGCGGGGCATCAGCAACGTGCTCAGTGACGATCAGGTCGCCGACCTGCTGGAATCACTGGCCCGCCGCAAGGTCGCCGAAACCAAGATCGGTCCACCGCTGGGCCGTATCGCCGCGGAGGTCCTGGAGCGAGGAGATCACCACGGGCTGGTCGACTTCGTCGTCGACCGGTGCTACGAGTGGATCCGCGACAACTACACCGCCGTCTCCCGGGTGGTCTCCCAACGCGCGCCGTCCTGGTCGCCGCGTTTTCTCGACGGCTTCGTCGCGGACCGCATCTACAACGAGGTCGAGGCGTTCGCGCTGGCAGTGAAGACCGATCCGGATCACCAGATGCGGCAGGCGTTGGACCGCTTCCTCGCCGAGTTCGCCAGGGACCTGCAAACCGATCCGGCGACGATGGACCGCGCCGACTTGATCAAGGACGGGATTGTCGCCAACGCTGAGGTCCGCTCGCTCGCGGCGAGCGCCTGGACCTCGGTCAAGGGCATGTTGCTCCAGGCGGCCGAGGATCCGCAGTCGCCATTGCGCCGATCGGTGACCGAGGGGCTGATTTCCTTCGGTCGGCAGCTCACCGAGGACAGCCCGTTGGCTTCCAAGGTCGACGGCTGGGTGGCTGACTTGGCGGGGTACGTCGCACGGCATCATGCCCGCAGCATCACCGGGATCATCGACGAAACCATCGCCCGCTGGGACGGGGAAGCGACCAGCCGCAAGATCGAGCTCCAGGTGGGACGGGATCTGCAGTTCATCCGGATCAACGGGACCGTGGTCGGCGCGCTGGCCGGGCTGCTGATCTACACCATCGCCCAGCTGTTCCTGGCCTGACCTCGCCGATTGCGGGCTCGACCATGGCTCGCACTGGGTGACCGTCCGTGGCGGATCGGGCGCTGGGCTCGCGTTCCAGCTCGCGCCGGACCACGTCGCCCCGACCTGGCCGGACAACACTATTCCGCAGCAGTTTCACCTCGATCTGGACGTGCCGGATCTCGACGAGGCCGAGCGCCGGGCGATCGCGATCGGCGCAGTGCCGACCGGGATGCCGACGAGCGAGAGTTCGTTTCCGCGTCTACCGGGATCCGTCCGGGCATCCGTTCTGCCTATGCCTGGCGTCCGGTGTGCAAGCCTGATCCACGGCGAGCTCGCAGCGGGAATCCGCTCGACGGTGCCTCGCACGGTGGTGAGTCGCGTGGCGGCGTGAGGGCGGGCCGTCACGCCGCTCGCCCGGTGACGCTGGGCGCTGTGGTGCTGCCCGCAGGGGTGTGGTGCTGGCAGGGTGGACAGGTGCGTTTCACCGCCACCACCCCAGACCGGCTGGTCGACCGCCTCTCCGGCTGGATCGACGCGCGCTCATCGAACCGTGGCGTGGTCGGCTTCGACGGCCCCGAAGAGATCGGCACCACGACACTGGCCGACCAGGTTGCCGAACGGCTGCGAACTCGCGGCCGACCCGCGATACGGGTGTCGACCCGCTGGTGGTGGCGACCCGCATCGCTACGCCTGGAGTTCGGGCGTCAGGAGATCGACACGCTGCTCAGTGCCTGGGTTGACGCGTCTGCCCTCCGCCGCGAAGTCATGGATCCGTTCGTCGCAGGCTCAGGAAACCTCGTTGCCCGGTTGCGAGACCCAGAAACGGACCGTTCTGTGCGCGCGGACCCCGAAGCGGTTCCGCCGGCTGCGATCCTGCTGTTGGACGGTCCATTCCTCGCCTCTATCGGACTCACGATCGATGCCGTCGTCGACCTTCGGGTGTCCGATGCCGCGCTGGCTCGTCGGCTGCCGCAGGATCGGCAATGGTGGATTCCGGCATTCAACCGATACCGCAAGGAATACCGGCCGGAGAAGGTCGCCGATGTGGTGGTTTCCTACGAGCACCCGGCGACCCCTGCCACAGCCGGTCTTGTGACGTCGTGACACGGCCGAAGGTGCCGGCCCGCGTGGTCCAATCCGATGCCGTCTGCGGCTCGCCTGCTGGCCGGTGGCGCACCACTCGTCACCCGGCCGACGACCCAACCGGCCAGAGTGGATGGCTCACGCTCGACATCGGCGGTGCGATCCCCGGCCGCCCGGCCGAAGGACCTGCGGCGCCGGCATCACGTCGAAATTCACCGAGCTGCGCACAGCCCTGGCGTCGCTCACGGCGAAACTCGATACTGCGAGGAGAACTCGTCCGGCACCAGCCGGCGGCGGACAGGCCCTGACCAATTCCTCGTCCGCGACGGCGGAGATCCAGTGTCCCTCGGCGTTCTGGTGAAGTGTCCGCGGCTACATCCGCCTGCCGAGCTCCGAACCAGGTCGGCCATGGCTTCGGTGTCAACGCCTTCCACGGTGATGTGGTAGTCGGACACCTTTCACCATTCAGGGCACCATCGCACGTTGATCTACGCGCGTCAGCCCGAAAACGGTCACGGTTGGATTTCCGCTGGGCGGTCAGTACTCCCGAAATTCTGCGAGCGACTGGATGCCGCGGCGAAGGCGAACGATCCACCGAGATCACGCTCTGGCCGCCGTTGCTCGCCGTGACCGACAGAACAGATAGTCGCAGACCGAACAAGAAGGT
>JADGOY010000255.1 GCA_017882715.1 Nakamurella sp.
GCTCCGTACCGTGGGCCGCATGTCCGTGCGCACCGATGAAGTCCTGATCCGCGTCGAGGGCCGGCTCGGCCACATCACGTTGAACCGGCCGGAACGGATCAACGCGCTGACCATGGAGATGATCAACGGGGTGCGATCCGCCCTGGCCCGGTGGTCGGACGATCCGCGGGTCGGCCAAATCCTGATCGACGGGGCGGGCGAGCGGGGGTTGTGCGCGGGCGCCGACGTCCGCCTGCTCTACGAGGGGATCCGCGGGGAAGCCATTGCACCGCCGACGTTCTGGGCCGACGAGTACCGGATGAACTCGGCCCTGTCGCATTTCCCGAAGCCGATCGTCGCCTACATGGATGGCATCACTCTCGGCGGCGGGCTGGGCATCTCAGGTCATTGCAGCGTCCGGATCGTCACCGAGACCTCCCAAGTGGGCATGCCGGAGACCGCGATCGGGCTTTCCCCGGACGTCGGCGGCCTGTACCTGTTGTCCCGGGCGCCGGGCGAACTGGGCACCCACGCGGCGCTGACCGGTGCCCGGCTGGGCCCTGCCGACGCCCTGTCCGCCGGGATGGCCGACTGGTTCCTGCCGGCGGATGGCCTCGCGGCGCTGACGGAGCAGCTGCGTGCGAACGAACTGGCCGAGCCGGCCGATGTTGCCGACCTGGCCGATTTCGGGCAGCGTCCACCGCCAGCGAGGCTGGCTCCCCAACGGGACTGGATCCACGACTGCTACCCGGGCGACGACGTCGCCAAGATCGTTCAACGGCTCCTGCAGCACCCCGATTCGGATGCCAGGGAGACCGGCGAGCACCTCCGGACCATGGCCCCGACTGCTCTCAAGGTCACCCTGGCCGCGGTGCGCCGAGCTGCCTCGATGACCTTGGACGAGGTGCTCGCCCAGGACCTGCGGGTGAGCGTCAGGTTCCTGCACCACCCGGACCTGGCCGAGGGCATCCGGGCCAAATTGATCCATCGGGACGGCGCACCGCAGTGGCACCCGCCGCGGTTGGACCAGGTGAGTGACGACCAGGTCGAGGCGTTCTTCGCGCCGCTGGACCCCGCGGACGAACTCTGGTCGACCTGACCTCGCGCCCACAGGCGCCGGTCAGGCCGGCAGGTTGGGATCAGCCGGCGATGCGGTTGATCGCCGGGTGTCCGGGAGTCACTGGGGTGGTGGCGGCGGCGATACCCGCCTGCTTCATCAGCTTGCGGACGTCGGCGGCCTGCTCGGGCAGCATCACCGTGACGACGGTGCCACCGGCTCCGGCGCGTGCGGTGCGGCCGGAACGGTGCAGGTAGGCCTTGTGCTCGGTCGGCGGATCCAGGTGGACGACCAGTTCGATGTCGTCGACGTGGATGCCGCGGGCGGCGATGTCGGTGGCGACGAGCACCTTGGCCGACCCTGAGGAGAAAGCGGCCAGATTGCGCTCGCGGGCGTTCTGCGACAGGTTCCCGTGCAGGTCGACAGCCGGGATGCCGTGCTTGCTGAGCGTGGCCGCCCATTTCTTGGCGCCGTGCTTGGTGCGGGTGAACAGCAACCGGCGACCGGTTCCCGCGGCGAGTTCCCGGATCACCTGGGTGCGCTCGGCCGCGCTGACCGCGAACACGTGATGGCTCATGGCTTCCACCGGTGAGGTCACGTCGTCCACCGCGTGCAGCACTGGGTCAGAAAGGAAATCGTTGACCAGCACCGAGATCCCGTTGTCCAGCGTCGCGGAGAACAGCATCCGTTGGCCCCCTGCGGGTGTCGCCCGCAGGATGCGCCGGACACCGGGCAGGAACCCGAGATCGGCCATGTGATCGGCCTCGTCGAGGACGGTGACCTGCACGGCGCCCAGATCGCAGAACCGTTGGCTGATCAGGTCTTCCAGTCGGCCGGGGCACGCGATGACGATGTCGACGCCGCGCTGCAACGCCGCTGTCTGGTTGCCGTAGCCGACTCCGCCGAAGACCACGACGGTGCGCAGACCGGCGGCTTGCGCCAGCGGTTCCACGGTGCGTTGAACCTGCAGCGCAAGTTCCCGGGTGGGCAGCAGAATCAGCCCCCGCGGCCGGCGCGGGGTCCGGCGGCCGCCCGTGAGTCGGGTGACCAGCGGGACGGCGAAGGCGATGGTCTTGCCTGAACCGGTCTTTCCGCGTCCGAGTACGTCCCGGCCGGCCAGCGTGGCGGGCAGGGTCGCGGACTGGATCGGGAACGGGTCGATGGCACCGAGCCCGGTGAGCGCCGGGATCAGCGTGGTCGGTACGCCCAGCTCGGCGAAGCCGAGGCCCGCCTGGCCGGGGTCCGCGGGCACGAACGCGGGCAGTTGCGCTGGTGCTGAGTGGGTGGCCGGCCTGGTCGATCTGGTCGTGGGGAGGGTGGATTCCGCTCCGCGCTGACGGCGCCGGCGTCCCTCGTTGCGGCTGGTCGGCAGCGCGGTCACCGGCGCCGGTGCCTGACGGTTCAGCCTGTCGGCGGGCCTGGATGAGCTGGGCCGCGCGATCGCGGGCATGGTGCCGGTGGTCAGCGGCCCGGTGCTCTGTGCGCCGGAGGAGAACGCGCCGACGGAGAATGAGCCGGCCGGGCCGGCTGGGCGGGGAGCCCGTTGGCGGGCCGGGGTTTCGGAGCCGTTGTGGCTGCGTCCGGACCGGCGGTCACCGGAGGAAGCAGCGGAGCGGTCGCTGCCCGCGGGAGTGCCGCGGTCGGAGGGCGCGGCGGAACGAGCGCGCGCGGAAGAACGAGGGTTGGTCATGAAGAAATCAGGTGTCCTGTCGGTGGGGTGGCGGTGGCCGCAGTGCTGGGCCGACTCGCGATGCCCGTTCGATCAGGGAGACATCTGTCAAGAAGGTGAGACGCCATCGTTGGCGTTCACAGCAACGACCTCAATGCCGGCCAGGTTGGTCGGCATCTTCGACCACTGTACGGGTAACCGCGCCGGAGTGACGACAACCGTCAGGAAGGTCACGTCCGGGCAACCATCCGGACCCTCCGCGTTGGACAATACGAACAGTGGCGCTCCCCGTGTCATGGAAGTGGGAGGCGATCGTGGGCTCAGCCCAGCAATCCTCCGAGCTGCTCTGCTTCACCGAGCAGGGTTCGGGGCCGCCTCTGCTGCTCGTGCACGGGTTGATGGTCAGCGGCGAGATGTTCGAGCCGGTCGTCAAGCATTTCGCAGCCCACCATCGTGTGATCGTTCCCGATCTGCGCGGCCACGGCCGCAGCCGGGGACTTCCGCCGCCGTACACCGCAGCGCAGCTAGCAGCCGACCTCTCGCTCCTGCTCGATCACCTGGGCATCGACTCCACCGCCGTGCTGGGCTATTCCCAGGGCGGTGCCATTGCCCAACAATTGGTCCTCGACGATCCCAGCCGATGCGACCGCCTTGTGCTTTCTTGCACCTATGCCTTCAACATGGCGACCACCCGCGAGAAAGTCGAAGGCCACCTTGTACCGCTTCTCGTTCGTCTCCTCGGGATGAAGGGAATGGCGAGGTTCGTCGTTTCACAGGGCACCAAGGATCTCGGCAAGGAACGTGCGGACTGGCTAGCCGGGCTCATGGCAGACCAGGACCGAAAATTGATGCTGGCTGCATGGCGGCAGACGATGGCGTTCGACAGCAGACACCGCCTGACCGAGATCGATTGTCCTACGCTCATCGTCGCGGGCTCGAACGATCAGGCGGTACCGATCCACCACGCGAAGATGCTCCACGACGGCATCACCGGTGCACAGCTCGTCATTGTGGAAGGTGCCGACCACGCACTGATCTGGGCGCACACCGAGGAATTCGTGCAGGTGACGGACACGTTTATCGACGCGTGATCGCGAGCTGGCGAAGGCGTGTGATTTCGGGAGGTAAATGGCGGGGTCGTAGGGGTGCTCTCTGCGGCCGGTTGATGGTGATCGGCCCGCTGGGGAGCCGGTGTTGATGGTCGCTTTCCGGTTGTGGGATCACCCTCGGCTAAGGTGTGCGCGGGTGGGCTGGTGCGGCGGGAGTCGGGGTTGGCGTCGCTCGCCCTGGCCCACCCCTTTATCGGCCAGCGGCCGGTGATAGGCACAGATGCCATGTTCACGTGATGCCGGCCCGCAGCAAACGCGCCGGTAACTCCAATGCTCACGGCGCGGACTAAGCGCCTTGCATCGCCCGGGCGGCGGCGGTCATATGGGCGCGCACGAGGTTCAGTTGGTCGGTGGGGCTGAACTGGACGAATTCGGTGCCCGCTTCGGCTGCGGGGACGTGCCCCGGCGACATGAGGAAGGCGTCGCCCGCATGGTAGGACTCGACGCGGTCCGCATATGTGACGGTGATCTTGCCGGCGAAGAGGTAACCCCAGTGTGGGCAGGGGCAGCTGTCGCGGGGTAGCCCCTTGAGCAGCTCGGCGAGGGAATGCTCCTGCCGGATCGTGACGAAGTTGACGGTGTACTCGTCGACGGAACCGCTGATGTCCAGGGCCGGACCGAACTCTTCGACGTTGGGTGCGCTTTCCTTCGAGATCTTGGGCATGACGTTCTCCTCCGTGTGTGGTGTCCGCTGGGTGTGCCGGCACGCCGGTGTGGCGCGGCTTCAGTTGGTCGTCGGCCGGGTGGAGGCGTGCAGCGCTGCGACGACGAGCCCGGCGACGAGGGCAGGCTGCTCGTTGGGGGTGAAGAAGCTACCGCCGGGGATCGTGACGATGCGGATCCACGGGTAGGCCTGCAGGGTGCGTCGCTCTTCGTCGGTGATCCCGCCGTCGCCGGTCTGGCCGTGGACGACCCAGGCCGGCACCGCCGCCGCGCACAACCGTTGGGCGACGGATCCGTGCTGGTCGAGGTATTGCAGGTAGCGGTGAATGCCGCGGCGCATGAACTCCGGGTCGTTCTTCTTCAACTCCGCGACGAGCACAGCGAGTCGGTCCGGTGGCAGCGGGCTGCCCTTCACGGCGAGCCGCATCATGGACCGCATCGCC
>JADGOY010000256.1 GCA_017882715.1 Nakamurella sp.
CCCCGGTCGCCCTGATCGTCACGGTCGGGACGATCGCCGCCCCGATGCGTGCGCTCCCGCTCGTCCCTGATCAGCTGGTTCAGCTGGGACTGCACCTTGGCCAGCGACGCGACGTTGCGGAACTTCAACGGCTGGTCCGCGGAGGATTCGACGATCAACGACCCGTAGCCCATCAGTCGGCCCCAGAAGGTCACCTCGGTCTCCATGTTCGCGATCTGCCCGAGCGGGATCTGGTGCTCACGCCGGGACAGCAGGCCCGTCCGGAAGAAGACGTGGTGGTTGGTGATGACGAAATGCTCGGTCCGCCACCGCACGAAGGGGACGAGCACCAGCACGATCAGCGCGATCAGCCCGACCCCGGCGATCACCCAGTTGGCCTGCGTCGAGTACGTCCAACTGCCCAGCGATCGGGCCAGAAAGAACCCGCCGCCGATGATGACGATGAACAAGATCGTCGGAAGGATCAGCACCTTCCAGTGCGGACGCTTGTTGACGATCACCTTTTCGCCGCGCACCAGCAGGTTGTCGGGGTAGGCCATGACGCACCCTTCGTCGTTCTCGGATCCGCTGTCGCACCAGCCCCCGTCGAGGCCGGTGGGTGACGGTGGTGATCACGCTACCGTCGGCAGCGCGAACGGGCAGGCAACGCCGCGTCACGTTGCCGGCCGCCGGCCGAACACCGCCGATCCGATCCGCACGATGGTGGCTCCCTCGGCGATCGCATCGGCGAAATCACCGCTCATCCCCATCGACAACTCGAGCGCCGCATCGGCGCCGGGCACTCCGTCGGCGACCGCCATGTCCCGCAGCCCGGCGAGCAGCCGGTAGCCGGCCCGGACGGCGCCTCGGTCGGGGGAGTTGAGCCCGATCGTCATGAAGCCTCGCGCGGTCAGCCGCGGCAGCGCGGTGACCGCCGCCAGCAGGTCCGCGGCATGTTCCGGCTGCACCCCGGACTTGGACTCCTCGCCCGAGACGTTCACCTGGACCAGCACGTCGAGGTCCGACCCACGCGCGGCGAGCCGGGAATCGAGCTTGCGGGCCAGCTCGACGGAGTCCAGCGATTCCAGGCAGCCGATCCGGCCGATCACCTGATTGATCTTGTTCGCCTGCAGGTGCCCGATGAAGTGCGTGGCATGCGGTACCTCCAGCAGCGCGTCGTATTTCTCGGCGAGCTCCTGCACCCGGTTCTCACCGATCAGGGTGAAGCCGTCGGCCAGCGCGAGCGCGATGCGCGCCGCGGGCACGGTCTTGGTGGCCAGCAGCAACGCGACGTCGCCGGGCGGGCGGCCGGCCTCCACCGTCGCCGCGTCGATCTCCGCCCGTACCCGGTGCAGCCGCTCGAGCAGGGGATCGCCGGTGGCAGCGGACATCATCCGACCCTAACGTCGCACCCTCACGGCCCGGCCGACAGGTTGTCCACCGACGCGGTGACCGGCGCGTTCGTCGACGTGGCCGAGAGGTAGCACCACACTCCGATACTGCCCGGATGCTGCAGTTGGGCCGTTGCGTCGTTCGCGGTCAGCTGCCAGACCGTGGGCTCGGTGGCGCCGGCCTTCCAGACCTTCGCGTTCAGCGTCGTGCTGACCGAACCGACGGCCTGCAACCGGATCCGCAGCGTTTCGGTCGCGGCCGGGACGAGGCCGGTGATCACCTGACTCGTCAGCGTGGTCTCGACACCGCCGACGACCCTGGTCAGATAGAGCGTGGCCGCGGCGGTGGGCGGTCTCTTCACCTTCACTCGGTAGTCGTTGTTGCCGACGTGACGCACGGCCAGCGAGACGTACGTGCCACCGCCGGTGGCCACCTTGTCCATTGCCGCATCCAGCTGGATGTCCACGTCGCGCACCGCAACCGCGGTCAGCACTGCGAACGGGCCGGTACCCGCAGCGGCCATCTTGATCTTGCCGGTGCCGCCGACAACCGAGAACAACGAGCTGGAGCCGAATAGCGTCCACGCCCCGCCGGTGTCCGCGGCGCCCAGCCCGTTGCTGATCGTGCGCCCGAAAGCGTCAGCCGCGTAGACCGTCGGCACTGTGGTCGCTGCCGGCGGGTAGACGGCGAACTCCTGGATGCTCACCCACGTGGTACTCACGCCGTAGACGCCGGTCACGGTGAGCCGCACGTAGCGCGCGTTGACGGCTCCGGTGGTGAAGTCGTCGAGCCGGGAACCGCCGATGGTGTTGCCGGTCTGATCGACGACGAGTTGCCAATGCGCGTTGTCCGTGGACGTCTCGATGCGGTAGCGGTACGCCCGGTCCTGGTAGGGAACCAGCATCGCGTCGCTCAGTGCCCGAGCGGCACCGAGGTCGATGGTGACGGACTGCCCGAATCCCGAGGCCGACCATCTGGTGGTGACGTCACCGTCGTCGACCCGAGTGGCCTCGTTGCCGGTCTGCTGCGCGGTGGAGGTGACAGGTCTTCCGGTCGACGGGCTGCCGATCAGCTGTGCGATCTGGCTGCCGGCCAGCAGGTAGGCACCGACGCAGAACGGCGGTGAATCGGCGTTGACGGTGCCCGACGATGTCGGCGTCGGCGCGGTTCGCGGCGCCGGGGCGGTGTAGGGCGCTCCAGGAGCGACACCGGGGCCTTGGCAGTTCGTGACGAAACCGTTCGGCCGCAGGGCCAGGGTGCTCAGTCCCTGCCAGGCGCGGGCGACCGCGGGCCGATAGGTCGCGGCATCCAGCAGACCGGCCTTGATGCCATAGGCCAGGGCGTAGGTGATCAGGGCGGTGCCACTGGTCTCGGGCTGCGGGTAGAGCGCGGCATCCAGCAGGCTGGAACGCCAGAACCCGTCGCTGCCCTGCAGTTGCACCAGCCGCGCGGCCATGGTCTGGAGCATGTCGGCATACTTCGTCGAGCGGGCGTCACCGGCGGGCAGCGACTTCAGGACGTCCGCCATGGCGGCGATCACCCATCCGTTGCCCCGCGCCCAGAAGATCGGTTGCCCGTTGGCATCCTTCGTTCCGACGTACGTGCAGTCGCGGAACCACAGCCCCTGCGTCGCGTCGAACAGGCCCGCCTGCGGCAGGGTCTTGCCGGCGCAGCGTGCGCTCGTCGCACCCTGATTGCGGTTCCACAGGTAGAAGGCGTCGAGCTTGTCGAGGTAGGCGGTGTTGCCGGTCCTGGTCGCCCACCGCGTCCAATCCGGCAGGCCCATGTACAAGGCGTCGATCCAGTCATATTGCGAGGCGGCAAGCCCGGTCAGATTGGCGGCCATCATGGTGTCCATCGCGGTCAGCGACGCCGCCGGATCGATCGCGTTGAGGTCGTAATAGGTCTGCCCGGCTTTGACCGTGTCGGGATTGGTCTCCCCCGAGGTCTGGACCTTCCACCCGTTGGACCGGCCCCAACTCATCCCGTCACCGAGGTAACGCGCGTCGCCTGCCTGCCGGTACAGCGCCTGGACGCCTTCGGCGTAGGTAGCCCACGACCATCCGTTGGTCGGCGTGAGCGTGGTGTACGCGTACGTCGTTCGGTAGTAATCGGCGGGCTGTTTGGTCGCCGTGACGACAGCGGAGTGGCTGGGAAGATCGACCGCCGTGGCCACCGCGACTGTCGCCGCCGTGGCCGACGCCGGGGCGGCCGGCCCGATGGTGGACATCAGCACCGAGGCGAGCAGAAGTACGGCCGCCGCCGCGATGGTTGTTCTCATGATTCCGGCCTTCCGCACCCGCTGTGTCGAGTCGATGCAGGGCGCAGCGAGTCGGTGTCTTCGTTCGGTGAACTCTCGCCGCCCGCGATACGGCGTCGGTCCGGGCACCGTCGCCCGCGGTGTGTTCTCAGCCTTGAGGTTCTTCCATTCTCTGCGGCGGGACAGCTGCCTCCAAGGTCAGGAAATTGCGGGAAAAGGGCTGCGGCAGGCCGGCTGACGCACGAGATGAATCCCCTGGTCCTGGGCCGCGCAGCAGGGGTCCGAACGCCCGAGGTTTTTCGCGCGCGCCGCTTCGAGGACCAATGAGCTTTCTTGAAGACGCCGCACCGGCCTACTAGAGTTTTTCGACCGATCGGTCTTCCCAATTATTGCGGTTCTGCGTCAGACCCGGTTTGACCGCCAAGTGCCCGTCCTTCCCCTGAAACTCCCACGGCTACTTCATTCTCAGGTGCGGAGCCAATCCGGCAAACCCCCCTTGTACCCAAACTTACACCCGTTTTGCCAAGCTGCCATGCGATTCGCGCCAACTTCATTCGTACGGTCCTTCGGAAGGCCTCAGCGCATAATCGGTCATCTGCGTGCTCGCAACATCGGACCTTCGGCACATAAGATTGAGGGCTTTCTGCAGTATCTGTGGGCCTTCCTTTCTTGCCCGGGGCCGGCGCCTCCCCTGGCCTTCCCCTGATGCTGAACCTGGTCAGCGATGCGCTGAAATTCACCGCGGACGGCGGTGTCCGGATGCACGTCGGTGTCGCCCCGGACCGGGAGCGCGGATTCGCGCTGGAGATCTCCGTCCAGGACACGGGTATCGGAATCACCGCGGATCGGCAGGAGCGGATCTTCCTACCCTTCACCCAGGTGGATGCGTCGACGGCGCGCAATTACGGCGGCACCGGGCTGGGCATGTCGATCTGCCGATTGATCGCCCATCACCTCGACGGAAGGCTCGAGTTGCACAGCGAGGCGGGCAAGGGTTCGACCTTCATCTTCACCGTCCCGGTGGCGCTCACCGGCGACACGGTCTGCCGGGCCCGCCCGACCACGACCGGCGGGGCGACGCCGTCTGGTCGCGCGGTGCGGCAGCGCCGATCATGGGTCGGCGAGACAATGTGGGCCGCAGCCATGGCCGTAGTCGCCGCCGAGGCCGGACCAGAGCGCACCCATTGCCGGGTATACCTGGTGGGGTATGGGACTTCAGAAGAGGAAGAAATGATGACATCGATGTCTGCTGCTGACTGGGACTCCCGGTACTGCGGAACCGA
>JADGOY010000257.1 GCA_017882715.1 Nakamurella sp.
CGAGGTGTACCCGCATGTCACCCGCGACGAGGTGGGGATGCAGCGGTTGTTCCGGCAGTTCTCCTTCCCCGGCGGCATTCCCAGCCACGTCGCGCCGGAGACACCGGGCTCGATCCACGAGGGCGGCGAGCTGGGCTACGTGCTCTCGCACGCCTACGGCGCCGCGTTCGACAACCCGGATCTGGTCGTGACCGCGGTCGTCGGTGACGGCGAGTTCGAGACCGGACCGTTGGCCGCATCCTGGCATGGGAACAAGTTCCTCGACCCGGTCAACGACGGCGCCGTGTTGCCGATCCTGCACCTGAACGGTTACAAGATCGCGAACCCGACCATACCGGCGCGCATCCACCGCGCGGAGCTCGAAGCGCTGCTGACCGGTTACGGCCACGAGGTGTTCACGGTCGAAGGCGACGATCCGCAGGTCCTGCACGAGACGATGGCCGCGACCATGGACGCGGTCTTCGGCCGGATCCGGGAGATCCAGCGCGCCGCCCGGGAGGACGGTGACCTGGAGCGCACGCCCTGGCCGATGATCCTGATGGTCACCCCCAAGGGCTGGACCGGACCGAAGGTCATCGACGGCCTGCAGTACGAGGGCACCTGGCGATCCCACCAGGTGCCGCTCACCGCGACCAGGGAGAACGCCGAGCACCGGCGCATGCTGCAGGAGTGGATGGAGTCGTACCAGCCGCGGGAACTGTTCGACGACGACGGCCGGGTGATCGGGCGGATCGCCGCGCTGGCACCGGCCGGTGATCGACGGATGAGTGCCAACCCGCACGCCAACGGCGGGCTGCTGCTCAAACCTCTGGTACTGCGGGACTTTCGCGAGCGAGGCGTGGAGGTCATCGCGCCCGGCGCGTCGGTGCACGAACCTACTAGGGTGATGGGCCAGTACCTGCTGGACGTGATGACCGACAACACGAACAACTTCCGCATCGTCGGCCCGGACGAGACCGCCTCCAACAGGCTCGATGCCGTCTACGCGGTGACGGACAAGGCCTGGCAGGGCGAGATCCTTCCGGTGGACGAGCATCTGGCTCATCACGGCCGGGTGGTGGAGATCCTGTCGGAGCACACCTGCCAGGGCTTCCTGGAGGGTTACCTGCTGACCGGCAGGCACGGCCTGTTCTCCTGCTACGAGGCGTTCATCCATCTGGTCGACTCGATGTTCAACCAGCACGCCAAGTGGCTCAAAGTGACTCGCGAGATCGGTTGGCGGAGGCCAATACCCTCGCTGAACTACCTGCTGACGTCCCATGTGTGGCGGCAGGACCACAACGGCTTCTCCCACCAGGACCCGGGATTTGTCGACCACGTGGTCAACAAGAAGGCCGAGGTGGTCCGGGTCTATTTCCCGCCTGACACCAACACCCTGCTGTCCACCACCCAGCACTGCCTGGCGTCGAAGAACTACGTCAACGTGGTCGTCGCAGCCAAGCAGCCCACCTTCGATTGGCTGACGCCTGACGAGGCCAATCTGCATTGCGCGCGCGGTCTCGGCATCTGGGACTGGGCCTCCACAGATCATGACGGCGATCCCGACGTGGTGATCGGCTGCGCCGGTGACGTGCCCACCCTGGAAGCCCTTGCTGCGACGGCGATTCTGCGCCGTCGCCTGCCGCAGCTGAGGATCCGGTTCATCAACGTGGTGGACCTGATGCGGCTGCAGGACGCCGGCGAGCACCCACATGGGTTGTCGAACCGGGACTTCGACACGCTGTTCACCACCGACAAGCCCGTCATTTTCGCCTATCACGGGTATCCGTGGCTGATTCATCGGTTGACCTACCGGCGGCACAATCACGACAATCTGCACGTCCGCGGGTACAAGGAGGAGGGCACCACGTCGACACCGTTCGACATGGTGATGATGAACGACATGGATCGGTTCCACCTGGTGATGGACGTGATCGACCGCGTCCCGTCGTTGCGATCCGCCGCGGCGCTGCTGCGGCAGGAGATGGTGGATGCCCGCGCGGAAGCAAAACGGTGGACCCGCGAATATGGCGACGACATTCCGTCGGTCCGCGATTGGACCTGGCCGGAGGCGACCGGAGCCGGCGACGGACCGAACGCCGGCGCGCTGTCCGACACGAGTGCCGACTTCTCGCCGGCGGACTCGGTGCCGCGGAACTGACAGGTCAGATTCCTCCCTGGGCGAACCATTGACCGCCGGCCGCGGGCGGAGGGCCCTCTGGTGATCGGGCTACTCCAGCTTCCTCAGCAGTGGGTCGGGCCTCGGCGCGGCTGCCACCACGCGGATCCGGGCATCGACCACGACGAGGTCCCGCCCTCGGCAGATCACCGGATTGAGATCGAGTTCCGCGACGTCGGGAAGGCCGTCGGCCAGTGCCCCGACCCGGACCACCAGGTCGCACAAAGCGTCCCTGGACACTTCGGCGGCGCCCCGGTAGCCATCCAGCAGGGGTCCGGTCCTGAGTTCACCCAGCATCGCGTGCGCGTCGTCGACAGCCAGTGGGGCGAGCCGGAAGGCCCGGTCGGCGATCACGTCCGCGAGAATGCCGCCCGCACCGACCAGCACGACCGGGCCGAACCGCTCGTGCTGGACCGCACCGATGATCATCTCGATGCCCGGCGGCGCCATCGGTTGTACCAGCACCGGGGTCACACCGCCGTCAACGGCGGCGACCTCGAAGAATGCGGACCGCAGCGCCGTCTCGTCGCTGACACCCACCCTGATGCCGCCGATCTCGGTCTTGTGCAGGCCGCCGGCGGCGAGTTTCACGGCCAGCGGATAGCCGAGCTCGGCGCCGGCCAGCGAGGCCGCCTCGACGTCGGTCACCACCCGCTGCGCGCACACCGGAATGCCGTACGCCGTCAGGACTCGCGCGACATCCTCTGCTGCCAGCCATTCCTGGCCGCCGGTCAGCGACCGGGCGATGACCTCGGCCGCCGCCGCGACGTCGATGCCGGCCGGGCGGGTCGACGGGGGTGTGGGAGCCGCGGCAATGCGCGCATAGTTGGCGGCGGTCGCCAGCGCGACGGCGGCCGGTTCGGGAAAGGTGAAGACCGGCAACGCCCGGCTCGACTCGTCCCGCCGGATCGAGGACGAGGCGCCGCCCACCCGCACCGCCACCACCGGCTTGGCGGCGACACTCGCCGCATCGGCGATCAACTCCAGGGCGACGTTGGGATCGGCGAGGGAGGTGTCGGTCAGCACCACCAGCACCGCGTCCACCTCGGTGGCGTCCAGCACGAGCTGCACCGCATCGCGGATCTGGGTGGGTATCGCGGTGGCCCCGAGATCGACCGGGTTCCTGGCAGACGGTGCTGCCGGCACCAACGCCCGGAGTCCTTGCTCCGTCACGGTCTCCAGGGAAACAACCTCGAGGCCAACACCCTCGGCGGTGTCGGCAGCGAGAATGTTGGGGCCGCCGGCGTTTCCGATCACGGCGACGCGATTGCCCTTCGGCAACGGTTGATCGCACAGCACCCTGGCGGCACTGAGCATCTGCTCCATCGTGTCCACCCGCACCACACCGGACTGGACGAAGAGCGCGTCGACCACGTCGTCGGACGCTGCCGCAGCAGCGGTGTGCGAGAGCCCCGCCCGTTGCCCGGCCGTCGAGCGACAGGCCTTGATCGCGATGATCGGTTTCCGCCGGGAGACGCGGCGGGCGATCCGGGCGAACTTCCGCGGGTTGCCGAACGACTCCAGGTACATCGCGATCACCCGGGTGCGTTCGTCGTTCTCCCACGCCAGCAACAGATCGTTGCTGCTCACGTCCGCCCTGTTCCCGACGGAAACAAATTGTGAGACACCGGGTCCCCACCGACTCGCGGCCAGCACGACGGCCATCCCGAGCGCTCCGGATTGGGAGACAAGGCCCAGCCCACCGGGTTGCAGGGGCAACGGCGCGAAGGTCGCATTGAGGCGGACGGCCGGATCGGTGTTGAGCAGGCCGAGGCAGTTCGGGCCAACCAGTCGCATTCCGTAGCCTCGGGCGATACCGACGACCTCGTCCTGCAACACACGGCCCGCCGGGCCGGTCTCGCCGAATCCCGCGGTGATCAGCACCACGCCGCGAACGCCGCGGGCACCGCAGGCGCGCACCACCTCGGCGACCCGGCGCGCCGGTACCGCGACGACGGCGAGGTCCGGCGTCACCGGCAACAGGTCGGCCGACGCGAAACAGGGGACGCCCAGCACCGCTTCGTACCGCGGATTCACCGCGTAGACCTGGCCGGTGAACCGGCCGGCAAGAATGTTGCGCAGGGTCTGATGGCCGACCGCCGACGGCCGTTCGCTCGCGCCGATCACCGCTACCGCGGCCGGGGCCAGCAGCGGACGCAGACTCGCCTGGTCGGCGGAGCGTTCACGGGCGTCGATCGCACCCACCGCGCGCTCATCGGGCGTCAGGTCGATGGAGACCTCCGCGGTGCCACCGTCGAATCGCACCACGGTGTGAAACCCGGTGTCGCGCACCACATGCATCGCCAGATAGTTCTGCACGAGAACGTCCGCGATGAATTCGCCGATGCCGGCACGGCGGGCGTCCTCGGCCAGGTGCTCGATCAGCAACGTGCCCAGCCCGACATGCTGGCTGGCATCGGCGACCAGTAGCGCCAACTCCGCGGAATCGTCGGTCAACCGCTCATAGGTCGCGACGCCGACCAGTCGCCCGCCGATCCAGGCGGTGAGCGAATGGTGCGCGGGACCTGGCGGGCGCCCCAGCCGTCGCACATACTCGTCCGTCGCGCCGCGATTCAGGCCGAAGAAGCGCAAGTAGAAGGAGCGGTCAGACGCGCCCCGGTGCAGTTCGCGCAAAGCGTCCAGATCGGTCGGCACCACCGGTCGGATGTGCACCAGGCCACCGTCGGCGCGCACAGCGTCGACACCGCCACGTTCACCGACCGTCACCTTTCCACCATCCCCTACCCATACCG
>JADGOY010000258.1 GCA_017882715.1 Nakamurella sp.
GGCGCCGGCGCCGAGGACGACGCCGAGCTGCACCTGCGTCATGTCAGCGGCGTGCGGTCGACGTTGGCTGCCGGGATGGCGTCGGCGGCGCCAGGGCCACGGTTCCAGGTCAACGGGTCGACCGGCGGGTATCTGATCGACGGTTTCGACGTGCAGGAGGAGCAGCTCAAGGCCGGTGGGTCGCCGGCGAGCATGGGCGATGGCTGGGGCATCGAACCGGAGGCTGCCTGGGGCCGGCTGTACACCGCTGAGCGGCATCTGCTGGTGCCCAGCGAACGCGGCCGGTGGGACACCTTCTACCCGGCGGTGGCCCGCGCCGTCGCCGGTGACGGCGCTCCCCCGGTCGATCCGCGGGACGCTGTCGCGACGGCGCGGGTGCTGGATGCCGCCCGCGAATCCGCGGCCACGGCCACCGTCATCCGACTGGCCTGACCCTGCCGTCCACTTGTCAAGCAGCGCGCTTCGAGCAGGATGGGCGGGTGGCTGCCGACGCGAACCCGCCGAACCCTTCGCATCCGGACCCGACCGCTGGTGCAGCGGCGCTGGACGACGCGACCGCCCGGCTGGTCGCCGCGGTCGACACCGTCCGGAACACCGGACCGGACGCCTTCGCCGCGCCGTCCCTGTTGCCCGACTGGACGATCGGCCATGTCGTCACGCATCTGGCCCGGAACGCGGACGGGTTCCGCAACGTGCTGGACGGGGTGCTGGCCGGTGAACTGCGCACGCCGTACGCCTCGCCCGCGGCCCGCGTCGCGGACATCGAGGCGGGGGCTCGACGCGACACCGGGGCCATCGCCGCCGATTTCGCTGCTGCGGTGCGCCAGCTCGCCGAGCAGATCGCCGGAATGCCGGCTGACACCTGGACCGCCACCGTCGATCTCGGCCGGGGTGGGCCCACCACCGCCGACGTGATCCTTTCCGCGCGACTCGGTGAGGTGGAACTGCACCATCACGATCTCGGTGTCGACGGCGGGCTGACCCTGTTGGACGACCCGGAGGCCCAGCTTCTCCTGCGAGCACTGCTCCGGTCCTACGTCCGCACCCGGGCGGTCGGCGGAATGGTGCTCGCGCCGGACAGCGCCGACCCGATCGTCATCGGTGACGGCGGTCCGCGGGTCGCCGGGCGCGCCATCGACCTGGTGGGCTGGCTGTCCGGGCGGGCCGACGGGTCCTCGTTGCGGACAGCGGGTTCGTTGCCCGAGCTGCCATCCTGGTGAATCGAAGCGGGACGGCGAACCGCCTGCGCTGTCAGCTCGCCGGCGCGGGATGCAGGGTGGTTTCCTCGTGTCCTCCTGCCCCCGGAGCACCACGGGCGCCTAGCCCGTCGACGGGCGCGATGGTCGGACGGGTCGCGACATAGGTGCCCCCCATCAGCGGCGACGAGATGATCATGTCTGCGGTCGCCACATTGTTGGCCACCGGGATGTTCTGCCACAGACCGGCGCGGACCCTGGCGTTCGCCGACAGCCGCGCCGGGAGGGTGAGCGGCAGCTGATGCAACAGGGCGGCTCCGGCCGCGCCGACCCGCGCGAGCTCTTTCGCGGAGGTCTCTTGGTACTCGACGAGCAACGTGGCGTGATCGCGCACCGTCAGGCCGCGCAGCACGTCGTCGGCCTCCGGGTCTCGTTGCGCCACCCGCAGCGACGTGGCCACCAGCGCCAGCAGCGCCGCTCGCACCCCCGGATCGGTCTCGGTGACACTCTTGCGGCCACCACCGGAACGCCGCGCGTCCGTCAGCTCGATGGTGGCCAGTCCGGCGGCCACCAGATCGGGCAGCGACGCGGTGGCGGCGCGCAGCTCATCGAGGGCAGCTGGGGCGCCGAGATCATCGACGAACTGGCGCCGCAGGAAGGCGACATCCTCGTCGGGGGCAAGCGCGGTCTGGACACCTTCGCCTCGACGAACCTCGACTTCATCCTGCGGGCCAAGGGCATCACCAGGAGGCTCTCGGCGGTTTTCTCACCAACTGCTGTGTCGAGTCCACCATGCGCACCGGGTACGAGAAGGGTTTTCAGGTGTATACGCTGACCGACTGCGTCGCGGCCACGTCGATCGGGGAACACGTGAACGCCATCGCCAACGACTACCAGATGTTCTCCCGCCCGGTGAAGAGCACCGACTTCGCCGCGGCATTGGTGTCGACCGAGCAGGGTGCTCAGCGTCGACAGCTCCCGACCCGCGTACTGATCCCGCCGAGTTCTGCGCTCCGGCGCGTCTTGCAGATGCCGAACTTCCGGCGGGCATCGGCGGGTCTCGATACGGTGACGGGCATGAGCGAGTACACCGGCCATGTCGATCCGCAGGGCGCCCCGGCCACCCGCGAACTGCCCGACATCACGATCACCAAACTATCCGTGGGTCCGATGGACAACAACGCCTATCTGCTGGTCTGCCGGCGCACCGGCGATGCGTTGTTGATCGACGCGGCCAACGACAACCAGCGGATCAGCGATCTGCTCGGCGACGGCCCAGATCGGCCCAGGCTGCGCAGCATCGTCACCACCCATTCGCACGCCGATCACTGGCAGGCGCTGGGCGCGGTGGCCGGTCAGACGGGCGCGAACCTGTACGCCGGCGCCGCCGACGCAGCGGCGCTTCCGGTGCCGACGGATGTCCCGCTCGACCAGGGCGACACCGTGCCGCTCGGTGACTGCCGGCTCGAGGTGATCGCGTTGCGCGGCCACACCCCCGGCTCGGTCGCGCTGCTCTTCCGCGACCCGACAGGCTACCCGCATTTGTTCACCGGTGATTCTCTGTTCCCCGGGGGTCCTGGGAAAACCGTGACACCGCAGAACTTCTCATCGTTGATGGACGATCTTCAGGCCCGGGTGTTCGACGTCCTACCCGACGACACCTGGGTGTACCCGGGCCACGGAGACGACACCACCCTGGGCGCCGAGCGACCGCAGCTGGCGCAATGGCGTGCCCGCGGCTGGTAACCGACCGACCGGTTGACCGGCGACGCCGATGGCGGGAGCGTGATCCCACAGGCGAATCCGGACGAGGCCAGGAGCGCGAGTGACGACGGCGCGCATCGGGCGGCAGATGGCCGACTTCAGCAATGCGGGCGATGAGATCGTGGTGTTCCTGATCGGCATGCGAGTCAACAAGCCATGGAAACTGGCCCAGTGGTGGCGGTTTTCAGGGCGATGCCGCGCATGCTGACCTACCTCCAGCAGTACCCGGAAAGGGACTGCTCGGCTTCCGGCAGGCCTTCCTACCGCTGCGTTCCTTGGTGCAGTACTGGCGGTCCTTTGCGGATCTGGAGCGCTCCGCCCGCAACCGGGACGATCTTCATTTGGAGCCGTGCCGGAAGTTCAACCGGGCCGTCGGTGCCTCCGGTGACGTCGGCATTTGGGCACGAGACGTACCGGGTCCACACCTCGGACATCGAGACCATCTACGGCAACGTGCCCGCCAGCGGCCTGAGCGCGGCGGTCGGCTTGTTCCCGTGGCGCGCGGTCGAGACTCCGCCGCGGCCCGGCTCGGCGTGCGGGACGCAGGTCGGTGGTTCCGATCTACTCACCCGGTCATGCGGTTGACCCGGTCAAGTCGCGCTGACGCCCCGCCGCCGGCCGTACACGCCGCCGGCGCTGTAGCTCGCGATGTCGGCGGCGATGGCAAGTCCCAGCCAGAGGTAGTCGAGCCCGTTGACGCCGTTCGGCGCAACGAGCACGTACATCAGCGTGGTCCACGGGATGAACAGGAACCCCAGCAACGGCAGGATGAACGAGCCGAAGGTGGCGCTCCAGCGCACCGGTTCCACCAGCCACCACACCGCGATCGCCGATCTGGGTCCGAACGCCAGCAGGATGAGGAAAAGGCACATGGCGATCAGCCTGGTGTCGCAGCACCTGAGACGGCATCGCCTGGCCGGGATGAAGACGTCTCACCTGCCCGGCACGCGTCGCAACTGATCCTGGACCAGGCCGGCGCCGCCGGTTATCCGGTGACGCTCTCCTACGACGTCGATCCGCAGGACTGGACCGATCCCGGGCTCACCGCCGGCGGCCACCTGGTAGATGATGTGCACCCGAAACTATCGGCTGGAGGAACGATGGACGACCACCAAGTGCTGGAGCAGATCAGCAGCCTGGTCGCAGAAGAACATCAGCTCAGAGAGCAGCGCCAAACCGGTGGTCTCGACTCCGAGGAGGAGCAGGCCAGGCTCCGGCAGCTCGAAGAGGCGCTGGACCAGTGCTGGGACCTGCTGCGGCAGCGTCGAGCCCGCAGGGAGTTCGGGCAGGACCAGTCGGATGCCCGGGTCCGTCCCACGGAAGAGGTGGAGAACTACCTTCAGTAACCTCTCGGCGACGCGGCACTTGACACTGTCGTGATGACTTGGGGTTTCTGACAACGTTGACCCCGTCGACTGGGAAACGGTGGCGCCGCCGAAAGGCGCGACGCCAGTGAGAAGGCCTCGCCGCCCACGTGCTCCGCCCGGCACCCCGGCACCCTGAAAGATGCCGCAGGATGATTTCGCAGGGTCCGCCGATGTCAGGTCTGAAACCGACGAGCAGTGCGGATTCGACGACTGCCCGGCCGCCCGGCCGGTTCTCGTCGTCACGAGATCTGGCTCCCGCCAACGATTCTCACCAGAGCCCGGACTGGCCCAGCAGCTCGAAAGGGGTGGACACAACCTGCTCGACCATGGCGTAATCGTCACGGACCGACCAATGCTCGGCGAGTGCTCCGACGCATTCAGGGATCTCCACCCGCACCAGCGGCTCGCCGAGGAGGTCCGCCGTCGAGCCAGGGCAGAACCGGCATCGCGGCCGAACGACGCAATCCGCCCGCACGGTTCCGCGACCCATCGCGGAAACGATTCAGTTGGTAGCGGTCGACGACGACGGGACTTTCGGCACCAAGCGGCCGACCAAAGGCGGTGACGACTGT
>JADGOY010000259.1 GCA_017882715.1 Nakamurella sp.
TCAGGTTCCTCAAGCAAGGCCGGCGAGCCAACGCCGGTCGGGAAGGTACGCCCGTGCTCACGGTAGTTGCTCAGGAAGGATCGGAGAAGTCCGCGGCTGCTTCGTCGGGGTCGTTGTTGGATGAGTTGGTCCGGGACGGTGCCCGGCAGATGCTGGCGGCGGCGTTGCAGGCCGAGGTGGCCGCGTACATCGACCAGTTCGCCGACGTCCTCGATGATGATGGACACCGGATGGTGGTCCGCAACGGCTACCACCTGCAGCGGGACGTGGCGACCGGAGCCGGTGCGGTGACGGTGACCGCGCCGCGGGTGAACGACAAGCGGGTCAACCCGGAAAGTGGCGAGCGGCAGCGTTTTTCGTCGAAGATCCTGCCGGCGTGGTCGCGGAAGTCGCCGAAGGTCGCGGAGGTGTTGCCGTTACTGTACCTGCACGGTTTGTCCTCGTTGGACTTCGCGCCGGCGCTCGAGCAGTTCCTCGGCTCGGGTTCGGGCTTGTCGGCGGCGACAGTGACCCGGTTGACGACGCAGTGGCAGGACGAGGCGAAGGCCTTCGGGAACCGGGACCTGTCGCTGGTGGATTTCGTGTACCTGTGGGTCGACGGCATACACCTCAAGGTTCGCCTGGAGCAGGAAAAGCTGTGCCTGCTGGTGATGATCGGTGTCCGCGCCGACGGTCGTAAGGAGCTCGTCGCGTTGACCGACGGGTACCGGGAATCCACCGAGTCCTGGGCGGGTCTGCTGCGGGACGCCAAGCGCCGCGGGATGCGGGCACCGGTGCTGGCGATGGGCGACGGTGCGCTCGGCTTCTGGGCCGCGTTGCGGGACGTGTTCCCGACCACCCGGGAGCAGCGGTGCTGGTTCCACAAGTCGGCGAATGTGCTTGCCGCGCTGCCGAAGTCGGCGCACCCCGGGGCGATCAAGGCGATGCAGGAAATCTACAACGCCGAAGACATCGACCACGCCAGGGTCGCGGTGAAGGCTTTCAAGAACGACTACGGCACCAAGTTCCCGAAGGCTGTCGAGAAGATCACCAGCGAGGTCGACGTGCTGCTGGAGTTCTACAACTACCCCGCCGAGCACTGGATCCACCTGCGAACCACGAATCCGATCGAGTCGACGTTCTCCACCGTGCGGCTTCGGACGAAGGTCACCAAAGGGCCGGGCTCGCGCATGGCGGGGCTGGCGATGGCGTTCAAGCTCATTGAAGCAGCCCAGGGCCGCTGGCGTGCGGTCAACGCGCCGCACCTTGTTGCGCTGGTCCGAGCCGGCGCTACGTTCTGCAAAGGCAAGTTGGTCGAACGGCCGACCGACGAGGACGCTGAGGTCATGGTCGCGTAAAGGTCTTCATCCACAGGTCTTGACAATTCCTCCCTGTTGGTTGCGCCCCACGCGGGTCCGCGAATCGAGGACGGTGTGGTTCAGTTCTTCCTGAGCAAGGCATCGATGCCCCGCGCCGGGCGGCTGATCAGTCGACCGCGGCTGGTGCGGATGTTCACCGACGGAGTCGACGCACGGCTGGTCTTGGTGGCGGCTCCTGCGGGGTTCGGGAAGACCACAGCGGTCGTTGACTGGCTGACGCACAGCGAGGTCGACCGTGCGTGGTTGTCGCTGGATGCGGACGACAACGATTTGTCGAAGTTCTTGCGATACCTGTGGACGGCCATCGTTGGTTCACCGTCGCTTCCGGGGCGAGCCGGCTCCGGGCCCCCAGACGCCGCCGAGGCGATCGGCGAGATCGTCGCCGTGCTGGCTCGGGGCACTGCCCCAGCCGTGATCGTGCTGGACGACTTCCACGTGATCGTGTCTGCGCAGGTTCAGGGAGCGGTGCGGCTCCTGCTCGAGCATCTGCCGGATCACGTGCGCCTGGTTGTCGTCGGGCGGCACGACCCTGCGCTTCCTCTGTCGCTGCTGCGTGCCCGGGCGCAATTGCTGGAGGTTAGGGCCGACGCCTTGGCGTTCACTGACGAGGAGACGGGCGCGTTCCTGCGGGAGCGGATGGGCCTGGATCTGTCGCGGGCCGACGTGACGGCGTTGGGAGCGGGTACGGAGGGTTGGCCGGCCGTGCTGCAGCTTGCGGGAGTGTGGCTGTCCGGAACCACCGCCACGTCGGCCCGCGTGCGCGAGCTGGCGGCCAGCAATCGTTTCGTGCTCGACTTCGTCTCTGACGAGGTCTTGTCCGGACTGCCGGCGGCCACGGTGGACTTCCTCCTGCGCACCTCCTTGTTGGAGCGGCTGACCGGGGGGCTGTGTGACGCCGTGACCGGTCGGGACGACGGCCGGGCGATGCTGGAGTACCTCGACCGGTCGAACCTTCTGGTGCAGCCGCTGGAGGAGGGTCGGGAATGGTATCGGTATCACCGGCTGTTCGCAGACGTGCTGCGGGCCCGGTTGTCGGCCTCGCGTCCGGACGAGCTGCCTGTCCTGCAACGTCGCGCCGCGGGCTGGTACGACGAGCACGGCTACGCCGCGGATGCTATCGAGCACGCGCTCTCGTGTAAGGACTGGGAGTTCGCGAGCGGGCTGTTGGCCAAGGCGTCCGCCGCCGTCATCCACGCTGCTGAGTACGTCACGCTCCTCGGTTGGCTCGATCGGCTCCCGGTGGTGGTGCTGCGTGAGGATTCGCTGCTCAGCACCCGGTATGCCTGGGCGTTGGCCTTGACGGGGCGGGTTGACGAGGTGGAGCGGCGCCTCGCGGACGCCGAGGAGGCCTTGCCCCGAGCGCAGCAGGCGGGACGTCCGGACGTGGTCAGCGCTCGGTCGCAGTTCGCCCTGATCCGGTCGGTGGTGGCGCGCACCACCGGGGACGGAGCCGCAGCTGTCGCCCACGCACGCGACGCCCTGCGCGAGGCACCGGCTGATCTGGCCGAGGACCGTCGGGTGCTGCTGAATGCCGACGCGCAGGCCCTGCTCGGTCACGCCCTTTGGGCGGTCGGGGACGTGGACGGAGCGATGGCCGCTTATCGCACCGCCAGACCGCTGCTGCAGGCGTCGGGTAACTGGATCGGGCTAGCCGACATTGCCCGGAACCTGGCTAGGCTCGAGGTCGGTGCTGGCCGGCTGCGCCAGGCGCTGGCAGAGTGCCACGACGCGTTGGGGCCGCCTGATCACTGTGCCATTCCGGCACTCGCGCCCGTGCACCTGGCCCGCGCGGAGGTCCTTCACCGGTTGCGGGATCCGGACGCCGCCGCCGCCGCCGAACTGGCGCTCACGCTGGCCCGGGACGGCGGTGACACCGCCACTGCGCACGATGCCCGCCTGCTGCTGGAGCGGCTGACCCGCGAGCCGCCGCCCGACGCCCAGCACGCCCAGGGCGAGACGGTCGCGCCGCTCACGCAGCGGGAACTCGAGGTCCTGCGTCTTACCGCCGCGGGTCGATCGAACCGTCAGATCGCCACCGAGCTGTATCTCGCGCTCGGCACCGTGAAGAGCCACTTGCACGCCATCGCTGGGAAGCTGGGCGCCGCCAACCGGGTCGAAGCGGTCGCCATCGCCCGCAGATCTGGACTGCTGCCCTGACGACTACGACCGTGGCGGTGCCGCTGGCCGGCAGGGCTAGCCCTGCACGCGCCCATAGCCGGCAAGCCGGAGAAATGAACCCCCCACCCCCATCCGAAGACAGAGGCGCCTTGGCGGGTTGAGGTCGCACGCTGGTCTTGTCGCGGTTCGGACAACCCGGCCAGCCACCCAAGGAGATCCGATGAGCCAGTCGCTGTCCTGCCAGATCGAGGTCCGTGGGCTCCTCGATCCCTCGTGGGCACAGGCGTTCGACGGATTGACGCTCGACCCTTCTCCCGACGGCACGGTGTTGACCTGCACAGTCGGCGACCAGGCCGCCCTCCACGGCGTCCTGGCGCTCATCCGCGACAGCGGCGTCCCGATCATCTCGATCACCGTCCGATCACCAACCCAGGAGGCATGACATGCACACCGTCATTGCGATTCTTCTCCTCTGCCACGGCTTCATCACCACGGCGATCGGCTGGGGGGCCGTCACCAGGCCAGACTCCCCGGCCGTCCAGCTGCCGAGCTGGTTGCACTGGTGGCCGGGGCCTTTCGGACGATCCTGGCTGGTGGACGCCCTTCACCTCGGAAAGGGCTGGGCGATTGCCGTCGGACTCGTCTGGCTGGGCGCCGGCCTGCTGCTGGTTCTGGGAGCCTTTGGCCTCCTTGGCGTTCCGCTGCTGCGGGACAGCAGCCCGATCATCCTGCTCGCCGGAGCGTCGCTGGCGCTGGCGGCACTCACCGTGTCCTTCCATCCCATCTACCTCGTGGCCGTCCTGATCAACATCGCCGTCCTCATCGGCGTGACCGGACGCCTCCCCCTCACCGAATCGGTGCTGCCAAGCGTGGAAGCACAGTCCATGAACCAGACAAGGAGTCAGACATGACCAAACCATCGACCTACGTCACCGTGATCCGTACCCTCTTCGGGATCGTGTTTGTCGGCGGATCCTTCGTCCACCTCTACGAGGGACTCTCCAGTCCGAACTCGTACGCGGCATTCGGGGACACCGCCTGGCCACCCCTCGACCTTCTGTGGGCAGGGTTCGTGATGCCCAACATCGGGTGGCTGGCGCCCTGCATGGCCGCCTTCGAGTTGGCCGTCGGCGTGGGCACCTTGCTGCACGCACCGTGGAACCGGCTGGCCGTCCTCGCCATGACCTGCTTCTTCGCGTTCATCACCGTGCTCGGCTACGCCTTCCCCACCAGTAGCCTCCTTGAGGACTTCCTGGCCAACCGGGCCCTCTCCCTCGTCATGATCCTCCTGGTCGTTCCCTGGCTGCTCAAGCCGCAACCGCTCTCGGTCCCAGCAGCATGGTCCGCACTTCTGCACCGGAGTTCCCGAGCCTCAGACGCGACGCGAATCGCATCGATCAGTTGAGAGCAGG
>JADGOY010000101.1 GCA_017882715.1 Nakamurella sp.
AGACCCTGCGCCTGATCCGCCGCACCGCCACCGGGACGGCGGACATTCCCCCCTACGGACTGGGCTGACGCGCTACCCCGCCACCTGGCCATGATCGCCGCCCTGCTCATCCCCGAGCGCCGCGAACGCACCTGCCCACGGGCGGTGAAACGGGCCCGCCACAACCAATACCGGGTGAAGAAACCCGGCGAACCGGCCAGCACCCGCCATCCGCCATCCCGCACCAGCCACCATCAACCTGCACACCCTCAACCCCCGCGCAGCATGATCAAAGTACGCTACATGGCATTGGGACAGGGCGCAGACCCTCAAACCCGCCACCCAGCTGCATTATCACCGTGCGCTACCATCCGATACCGCGATCACCAGGGCCGGAATCCTGGGCATCCCCTGAAACAGGGCCACGCCGGCCTCGGCGGGTAACGCGGCAAATTGTGGCACGTCGCCCAGGTTTGTGCGTGAGCATCATCACGTGGCGCATTGTGGATCTTGCCCGTGTATCACCCCAGGACTCATTCGGTCTTGTTCGGCGTGCGCGCTGAGAACAATTCGGGATCGCCGGGGGGTGACCGATCGGTGCAGGTGAATGGGCGACGTGCTGCACAATTGCATGCGGCGGACGATGCGAACGCGCTGATCGGCCACGGCAACGACGCATTGCACAAGATTGGCGATTTGCGGGCGGCTCGGTGCTGGTTCGAGCAGGCCTACCTGGCTGCCGAGCGGGCATCCGATGTCGACGGCATGGCCACGGCCGCCCTTGGGATCGGTGGACTGTGGGTTCACGAACATCGTGACGCTGCGGCGTGGGCACAGGCAATCTCGTGGCAACGCCGATCGCTTGCGGCGGCCGACGCGAGTAGTGAACTTGCCGCGAGGTTGCGTGCCCGGGTGGCGGCCGAGGAGGACTACCGAGTCGGGCGGCATCGCGAGGTACTGCGTGCGCTCGAGGAGGCCCGGAGCCGGGACAATCCGCGGACCCTGGCGATGACGCTCAGCCTGGCTCATCATTGTGTGTTGGGGCCCGAGCACGGCAGGCTGCGTGCAGCGTTAGCCGAGGAACTGTTGTTGACCGCTGCCCGGACGGACTGCCGGACCGACCGGCTGATGGGCATGCTCTGGCGAACTGCCAACAAATTCCTGGACGGCGATCCGCACGCGGAACGCTCATTGGGCCAACTGCGCGATGCGCTCCTGCTGGGCGAACACCTGGCGGTCGGGTTCGTCGTCGACGCCATGACCGTCATGCTGAAAATCCGCAGCGGTGACCTCGTTCAGGCCGAAGTGTTGGCCACCGAGTGCGCGCGCCGCGGCGAGGCATGCGGTGACCCCGACGCGGCCGGTTGGTACCGCGGGCAACTCCTGGCCATCAGATGGTTCCAGGGGCGGGTGGGCGAGCTCGCGCCGGTATTGAACCAGCAAGTTCACTCCTCAAGCTTGGGCGCGCTCGACGACTCGCTGGTCGCCGCCTTGGCGGTCGCCGCCGCGACCGCAGGCGACCAGCTGCCAGCGGCCGGGGCATTGGCCCGATTGGGCCGCGGCGATCTGCGCCGGGTGCCATCGTCAAGCGCGTGGCTGGTCACCATCTGCGCCGCCGTGGAGGCCGCCGCGCGGCTGGCTGATGCCGACACTGCCGCCACGGCGTACGACCTGCTTCAGCCCTATGCTCAGCTGCCAGTGATGGCCAGTCTGGCGGTCGCCTGCTTCGGATCGGTGCAGCACTCCCTGGGCGTCGCGGCGCTGACCATGGGAAATCCGGATCTTGCCGTTGCCCATCTGCGGCTGGCCGTCCGGGAAAACCTCATGCTCGGGCACTGGCCCGCACATTGCCTGTCCCGCCACCGCTTAGCGCACGCGCTGTGCAATCGAGGTCGGCCACTGGACCTCGACGCAGCTCAGGTCGAATCAGCCGCCGCGAAACGTGCGGCGGCGCAACTATCGATGGTGCTCCCACCGCTATCGATGGTGCTCCCACCGCCGGACCCAGCGCCCGGCGCGGCGCCGCGCGCAGCACCCGGAACAAATACGACCCGAACCCCGGCGCGGAGTGACGATGGCCAGCGGAGCAGACGCTCGACCGTCCCCGACGTTCAGGTCAGACTTCTCGGGCCGGTCGACATCACCCTGCGGGGGACGACACACACCGTTCCCGGGGTGCGTCGCAAAACCGTGCTCGCCATATTGGCTTTGCACGCCGGTGAAGTCGTGAGTACGGATCGACTGACCGATATCGTCTGGGGAGAACAGGTACCCCGGACCGCGGCCAACACGCTGCAGAGTCACGTTTCGTTTCTGCGGCGGGTGATCGGTGCGCGGGCAGCAATTCTCGCGCGGTCGGGCGGCTACGTTCTCGAGGTCGGTCCCGAAGCCACCGATGTGGCGGTCGCAGAGCGCCTGATCCGCTTGGGCACCCAATCTGCAGACCCCATCGACGTCGTCAGGCATCTGAAGGACGCGCTGGCCTTGTGGCGCGGGCCGCCACTGCAGGACATCGCCGGCGCGGCATGGACTCGAGATCATACCCAGCGCCTGAACATCCTTCAGCTCACCGCGCACAAGGCGCAGGTCCTGGCCCGACTGGCGCTCGGCCAACACGCTCAGCTGACGGCAGAGCTGGATCCACTGACTTCGGAATACCAGTTGGACGAGCAGATCCACGAGCACCTGATGCTCGCCCTGTACCGGGAAGGTCGGCAGAGCGAGGCCCTCAGGTTGTACGAGCGACTCCGAGCTGCACTGCGTCACGAGCTGGGGATAGACCCGAGCCGACCCTTACGCGACCTCCATACCGCCATCCTGCGCCAGGACGAAGCGCTCGACCTGCCGCATGATGCGGAAGGCGTACAAGTCCGGCGATCCGGCTAACCGCCTGCGACGAAGTCGTCAGGCGCCATCGAGCACAGAGTGCGTGTCTGGCCGCCTTTGCCAGCCACGCTCTGATCGGGTCTACCGTTGAGGCGACATAGACGTTCGCTTCACTACCCTGGGTTGTATCGGACTGACCGTCAGCAGCGGGACGTCCAGCAGCGCTTCGACACCGTGAAGTGCGGCATACCCGAAACGGTGCGCGATGACGACGTAGGTGCGTCGTGTCGTCATTCCATCGGCCCGGGTGAAGCGTTCGTCGGCGATCTGAAACCTGCCGCGGCCCTTCCCGGAGATCGCTCGGTCCACAACCAACACTCGTCAGGATGACCGGTTTGACGTGCGACCAGTAACGTCCGACAACCTCGGTAACGTCCGACAACCTCGGTAACGTCCGACGGTATCGGTGACGGCGAGTCGTAGCCGCGATACGGTATCGTCGCTCATTCGCGCCATCGGAACCGGGCTCAGTAATCCGAGCTCACGGCGACCGGGGCCGCAGATTTTGGTACGCCAGTCGGCTCTTGCGAACACCAGCGAGCTTTCGCCGCGCCGGTCGGCGGGTCCTGCCGCCGCCGGAGTCAATGACAGGCGGGGATAGCTCAGCTTCCGAGATGCCGGTGAACTCAGACAACTCAGCGAGCGTCATGATGGCCGTGGATTCGGCGAGGCCGGCGGCGATCACCGCGTCAATCTCGGCCAGTTCCGCGCGGACCCTAGTGCCGATCCAAACACCAAGGCCTACGTCAACACCGGTTCCGTCATCGGCACCGCGACCGCCATGACAGGAATGGAGATGTTGTTGGCTTTCGGCTTCGTCCTGGCTTTGTAGCTCAGGCGTGAAACCAGAGCCTCCTTGTGGTGTTGTTGATCGCGGTCAGTGGCACGCCAAATAATTCGCTCACTCACAGTCGTTCGCGGCCCAGCCGGGCACGAACCGGTTGGCGGTCGCCACGATCAACCCACGGTTGGGGTTGCCCCCTGTAGGTGGACAGTTGATCAAGGAAATCGAACGTCTCGGGCTTACCCAGACCCGCGCCGCCCGGTTCTGGGCGGCGTGCCGTCCGAACTCGACCAGCCTGGTTTTGTCCGGATGCAGCGACAAACCGAATTTCGCCAACCGCTGGCGAAGATCGGTCAGCAACCGCTGCGCGTCGGCCTCGTGCTCGAAACCCATGATGAAGTCGTCCGCGAAGCGGACGATGATCACATCACCGTGCGCCTTGTGACGTCTCCACCATGTCACCCACAGGTCCAGGACGTAATGAAGGTACACGTTGGCGAGCAACGGCGATACCGATGCCCCCTGCGGTGACCCTACTGGCGTCCCGGACCATTCCCGTTCTCGATAACCCCTGCGGCCAGCCACTTACCGATCAGCCGCAGGACCCGTTTGTCCGCGATCCGGTGCTCAAGGAACGTCATCAACCAGTGATGATCCAAGTTGGTGAAGAACTCGCTGGTGTCCGCGTCGAGCACCCAGTTGATCTTCTTCCGTTCGATTCCGACCGCGAGCGCATCCAACGCGTGATGCGGGCTGCGACCCGGCCGGAAACCGTAGGAGAAGCCGGTGAAGTCCACCTCGTAGATGGCGTTGAGAACCTCGACGACGGCCCGCTGGGAGATCTTGTCTTCCAGCGTGGCGATGCCGAGCGGCCGCGGCCGCCCGTCCGCTTCGGGTGCCTCCGTGTTTGTCAAGCCCCCAGCGCGGGGGCTCTTTTGCCCTCGGCGCCGGTGGATTGTTTTCCGCTGCTCGTCGATGTCAATGTCGTTCGTCCTCGGGGTTTCCGCCGCAGGCCGGGACGGCCCGCGGCGGGAACCCGCTGCGGGCGCTCCACATTGACTTCTCCTCAACTGCGGAAAGGACTGGCAGCTGCGAGGGAAAGGTGGGTAGTGACCTCGTGTCCCCCCGGAATTCTCGCTGGGGATCGACGCAAACCCCCACCCGCCGGGGGCCGCCGCGGGGATTAGGCGGCGCCCGCAGCGGACGCTGTACTGGAAGGCTTTGCCCTCTCGCGTTTCTCGTCGGCGACCATGGTCCGCCAGACATGGTCGGCCAGGCGCCGTTTCAGGCACCGCCTGGCCTCCCGCGGGGTTTTACCCTCGGCGATCTTGGTTTGGTAATAGATGTTTTCGCGGCTGCCGGTCGTCCGGATCTGGGTGACCGCGATGGTGTGCAGCGCGGAGTTGAGTTGACGGTCCCCGGACCGGGACAGCCGGTGACCAGCGAACACAGTCAGCCGGCTGTGAGCTCGCTGATCGTGCCGTCGTCAGTTCGAGGACCTGCAGTGCCCGGGGGTTCGTGGGCCGGTCGCGGCGGTTGTATTGGCCGTCGGCGGGGAGCCGTTGGGGGTGCTGGTGGGGGATCACCATGGGAGTGCCGGGCCGAACCACCAGGTGGCGATGTCGTCGCGGCCGGCCAGCGACGGGTCGTCGGGCGGCAAGAATTGGGTGGCGTCCCGGTGGATGAGCGGGGTGAGCGCGTCGACGTCGCAGGCATCGAACACGTGGACGTACCGCCCATGTGGAGGCCACGTGGGAATAACGTGGTGGAGAGGTCTTGCGGTGGCTCAGCATCGACCAGGTCTTGTGCTCGAAATGGCCCGGTCTCGTGCTTCGGGGTGAGGGGTCCAGGTGGACGTGCGGATCTTAGGTCCCTTCGAGGTGAGGGCGGAGCAGGAGACGCTGCCGTTGGGTGGGACCAAACAGCGAGCGATGCTGGCCATGCTCACGCTGCAGGTCAACCAGGTGGTTTCAATGGACTATCTGATCGATGGCCTGTGGGGCCACGCGGCTCCGGAGAATGCGCCCGGCGCCGTGCAGGTGTATATCTCGCGACTGCGAAAAGCGCTGAACACCGACTCGTCGGGGGGTCGGACGGACGGGGTGGTACGGCGCCGCGCGCCGGGGTATCTCCTCGAGCTGGACCCGGACTGCCTGGACCTGCACCGATTTGAGCGGCTGGCCCGCGAGGGCACCCAAGCCCTGCCGGGCGCGCCCAGCAAGGCAGCCGGACTACTGGCCGCGGCCGTGGATTTGTGGCGGGGTCCGCCTCTGGCCGAGTTCGCCGGCATGCCGTTCGGGCAAGCCGAGATCCCCCGATTGGAGGAAGCGCGGCTCAGCGTCCTGGCCGCCAGAATCGACGCTGACATGCTGTTGGGACGGCACGCGACGCTGGTGGGCGAGCTGGATGCCCTGGTGGCCCGGTATCCCCTGCGCGAGGGTCTGCACGGACAGCTGATGCTGTGCCTGTACCGGTCGGGTCGGCAGGCAGAAGCCCTGGATGCCTATCGGCGTGCCCGCCGGGTCTTCTCCGAAGAAATGGGGATCGACCCCGGGCGGACCCTGCAGGAACTCGAGGCGGCGGTCCTCGCGCAGGACCCTTGCCTTGACCTCACGGCACCGACCATCCATGTCCCAGCCGCTGCCGACGGAACGGATGCGGCGCCAACCGCTCCTGCTGCGGGCACGCCTCCGGCGTCCCCGCTCGGACAGGGGCCGGCTGTGTGGAAAGTGCCGGCCCGCAATCCCCACTTCACCGGCCGCGAGGACGTGCTCGGCGAACTCCACGAGCGGCTGCGGTCCGGCGAGGGCACCTTGGTGGTGCAGGCCCTCTACGGCATGGGTGGGGTCGGCAAGACGCAACTGGCGATCGAGTACGCGCACCGGCACGCCGTCGACTACGACGTGGTGTGGTGGATCGACGCCGAGCAGCCGACGCTCCTGCCGGAGCACTTCACCCGGTTGGCCGACGCCCTGGGCCTGCCATCATCGGGTAGCGCGTCCGACACGGTCGCGCGAGTGCTTTCGCATCTGGTTCACCGCCGCCGGTGGCTGTTGATCTTCGACAACGCCGAACGCCCCGACGACGTCGCCGGTTACCGGCCCGCGGGTTCCGGAGACGTGATCGTGACGTCCCGTTACCCGGGGTGGGGTGCCCTGGGCGGACGCATCGAGGTCGACGTGCTGACCCGGGCGGAAACCGTGTCGTTGCTGCGCGGCCGGATCCCTGAGATGACGATCGAGGTGGCCGAGAAACTGGCCGCCGAACTGGGTGATCTGCCGCTGGCAGCCGCACAGTCCGCTGCCTACCTGGAACAGACCGCGCTACCCCCGGACAACTATCTGCGCCGGTTCCAGAGCCGAAGGGCAGGCCTGCTGGCTCGCGGGGACATACTCGGCTACCACGCGCGGATCGACACTGCGTGGCAGTTGTCGCTCGAACGGCTCCGAGTGGTCAGCCCGGCCGCCGTCGCCTTGCTGGAGCTCGCCGCGTTCCTGGCGCCCGAACCGGTTCCGTTGTGCCTGTTCACCAACCACACCGACCTCCTCGATGAGCCGCTGCGCACGATCGCAGGTACCGACCCCGACGCGCTGGACGACGCCGTCGGCGCGATGGTCGGCTTCTCCCTCATCCGTCGCCACCCAGATGGCTTCCAACTTCATCGCCTGGTTCAGTTGGTCATCCGCCACCGGCTGGCGCCCGAGCATCACGACAACGTCGCCGCCCGGGCCGGCGCGTTGCTGGCCGCGGCGCACCCTGGTGATCCCAACGACCCCAACCATTGGGCCGCGTATGCACGGCTGGCCCCCCACGTCCTGGCCGCCGGATCACTGGGTGATGAACATCCCGAATGCCGTCAGCTCATGCTCGCCACCGATATCTATCTCAGCGTGCGAGGGGACACTCGCGCCAGCCGTCCGATCGCCGAAGAGCTGTTCAAACGCTGGCGCACACTCCTCGGGACCGACCACCCCGACACTCTCACCGCGGCAGCGCATCTGACTTCCGCGATGACCTGGCTGGCCGAACACGACCAGGCCAGCGCACTCGGCCAGGACACCCTGCAACGGGCCAGGCGAGTGCTGGGACCGGACCACCCGGTCACGCTGCGACTCGCAACCAACCTGACCTTCGCACTTGCCTGGCTCGGAGACGGCGATCAGGCCTGCCACCTGGGCCAAGACAGTCTGCAACGCGCCGAACGGGTGCTGGGACCAGAGTCCCCCGACACGCTCCGCCTCGCCGCCAACGTGGCATTCGCCCTGGCCTGGCACGGAGACGCCGAACAAGCCCGCACCTTTGGGCAGACCAGCCTGGCCAGATCCCGGCGAGCCCTCGGCCCCGACCACCCGATCACGCTGCTCACGGCCGCCTACCTCGCGCTGGCCCTGGCCCGGCTGGGTGACACCACCGCGGACCGCGCCCTGAGCGAGGAAACCCTGCACCGCTCCAGGCGTGCGCTGGGTTCCGACCACCCCACCACGTTGGCATCGGCCGCCCACCTGACCTTCATCCTCGTCTCGGTAGGCGACACCGAGCGGGCCCACGCCCTCGGGCAGGACACCCTGCACCGGGCCCGGCAACGACTGGCCCCCGACCACCTCGTCGCCCTCTTCGCGGCCTCGGCCCACACCGCCGCGCTCGCCGCGCGCGGCGACACCGAGGCTGCCGACCAGATCGGCCAGGACACCTTGAACCGGGCCCGGCAACGACTGGGCCCCGACCACCTCATCACCCTCATCGCGGCCTCGGCCCACACCGCCGCGCTCGCCGCGCGCGGCGACACCGAGGCTGCCGACCAGATCGGCCAGGACACCCTGCAACGGGCCCAGCAGCGACTGGGCCCCGACCACCCCGTCACGCGATCCCTGGCCTCGGCGCTCCACCTACCGCACGCCGACGACTCCCGCGCGGACAACCGCTGAACCGCGGGCACTATCCCCAGCCAGTCCCGCTCGGCCCTGGACGCCGATCCTGGTCAGCTGGGGGAACCTCGACAATGCTCGGCGCTCGGCGGCCCGATCACGAATCGGTGCGGCTAACTGCTCAACAGCTGGAATCTTGACTGACACCCCGATAGGCGGCTTGAACGCAAAGAGCAATGAAAGAAACTTGCAGGCTCCCCGAAAGCGCAGTGGTGGATCGTTTCTCGCATCGGCTCAAGGGTTCCAAGCGCCAAGTATTCGCACGACCCCGAATCCTTCAGCCGGCCCATCTCCACAACCCTTTGAGGAGCGCCCGTGTCCGCCGCAAACGAATGTGCGACCTGATGTCGGTCGGTTCTTCGAGCGCTTGGGGACGACCTTGTCGCCCCTACACCTCAGCGCTCGGGCCGCCGCCACCATCCTGCCGACGGCCCAGTTCCCCGACGCGCCGCCGTACCTGCGTGGATCGTGCGAACCCCGACCCCGCAGCCAAGGTCGGCCAGCTCGACCGGCACGCACCTTCACCGTCACCTTGCGCGCCTCGTGTCCGCTCACCCCGTGGGCGGAGTCTGCGGCGACCTTGCCGGGCGACTCCGCGCATGCCATGCCTCCGGCCGAGGCAACGGAGCGAACATCGCCCCTCCGCGATGCACAGCTCCTCGGCGCGGCCATCGTCGCCCACCACTGCAGTTCCAGGTGGCCCGGACCCCAAGGGAAAGTGCGAGACCCAGCTGCTTGAGGACGGGCTGGCCGCCGTCACCGCATCGCGCAGGCGCCGTTGCCTTCCGACCCGGCGACTCAGCCGATCACTTCGGATCGAGACGAGTCCTCCGCCAGTCGTGAACCGGGAGCTGGACAGCAGCACGAGATGGTCCCACCGGCCGCAACCCGACCCCACGAGAAGGCGACCATGTTGTTGACCAAGATCGAAACCCACAACCGGCTCAACGGCTATCGGTTCAGCGCCTTCGAATTCGGTGGCATCGCCCTCAGTGTGGGGGCCTTTGCGGCGTACTTCTGGGCCGTCGGTCGGTGGCCACCCGCTCTCGTGGCTACTGGGATCGCCCCGAACCGCCTGCCGGTGGTGAGAACAGCTCTCTGCTCGTGGGTCCGCCACGACTCGGCGATTGGTCACCGCAGCCTTCGTGACCCTGCCACACGCGCGGAAGTCGGCGCAGCGCACCCGCACCTGCTTCTGGATACCTCATGCTCACCGTCTTGACCCTGCTGCCTTTTGCCGTCGTGATTGTTCTCGGCGTCGAGCAGCTGGCTCGACGTTGGTGACCGCAGTTGGCGTCCTACCCACCACAGAGGCGGCCATCCGAGGATTTTCGCTCGTCGAGCGTCACCCGCCCATAACACACCGCTCTGTGCCAACATTCATGCTTGGAGAGCCGAAGATGCATCTTCCGACGATTGACTGCCGAGATGCCCAACTATGACCTATGACCAAGCCTCCCGCGTCGATTTGGCCCAACGCGTTGACGTCCTCGAGGCGAAGGATGAAATCCGCCGGCTGATGGCCGCGTATGTCCACACTCGCGATGTCAGGGACGGTTCCGTCGCCGACTACTTCACGGATGACGCCGTCTGGGAAGGGATCGGGCGCCTTGCCGATGTGCTTGGCCGCCATGAGGGCCGGAACGCGATCGTCGAACGGTTTGCTGGTCGGGTTCCGCCGGGTTTGCACCTCATCGCCAATGAGTCGGTCACGGTCGACGGTGACGATGCAGTCGGATACTGGACGTATCTGCAGCCCACGGTTCTGGATGGGCGCGCGTTCTGGATCGCTGCCCGTTACCACAACGACTTTCATCGCAGGGAAGGCGTATGGCGGCTCCGACACGTGCGAATCGAAGGCATCTTTGAGGCACGTTACGAAGAGGGCTGGGCTCACGCGGCGTTCTTCGCGCGGTAGGTCGATCGTGGGAGGCCCACGACAACAAGCAGCTCGCGGACCCACGTTGACAATGCGGCTCGCAACAAGTGATCGATTCTGCAGCAGCGGAGTGCAGCTTCGGCCAAGGATGCAAAGCTGCCGCCCGGCACAGCAACCTCAATGCGCCTGAACCCATGGAGACGACACGGGAAAAACGACCCGCAGCCGCGTCATGAGCTGCGTGTTGTAAGTCAGTTGTCAGTCCACCGATCACACATCAGGTAAACCGACACGGCGCCGCCGCGGCCATTCCCCGTGCAGCAAGAGCACGCCCTGTCGGATCGTCGGATCACGCCAAGAAAGGACCACCAGCATGCGCACCAAATTGAGCATCACTCTCACCGACGCGAAAGCGATCGCGGCCGCGGCCGCGGCATACGCCGAGTCCCACGAGTTCAGGGTGTCGATCGCGATCGTCGACGAGTCCACCTACGTTCAGCACCTGGTCCGGATGGACGGAGCCCCATATATGAGTGCCGAGGGCGCGGTCGAGAAGGCACGGACCGCGGCCGAGGGTGGACATCCCACGACGTTCTTCGAGGAGCCGCTGAATGCCGGCCGGTATTCGATGCTGAAGATGCCGCACATCTACCCCGTCGAGGGCGGAATCCCCGTGATCGTCGATGGCCAGTGCGCCGGCGCGATCGGGGTGTCCGGCGTGCTACCGCACCTCGACGCCGCGATCGCGGATGCGGGGCTGAAAGCCCTCGACCACTTCCCCTCCGCGGCGGCGCCAGCGTCCGGCTCGGGCAGGAACGTCAGCTGATCGTGGATGGCGCGGCGCTTGCCGCCGGCACCCTTGACAACGAACGCGGGCCATGCGACTCGCGCCGATCCGCGATCGCTCGTCGACGAGAATTTCGTCTCTGTTCCAGAACCGCCGACCAGCGAAGGAAACACCATGACCGACCTTCAGGCGAGCACCGCGGTCGGAACAGAGGTGCTATTTGAGAACGAGCGGCTCCGCGGCGCCAGCAGCTGCACGGTGGTGCGAGAGCAAGCACTCGCCATTTTGCGTGCGCAACGGGGACCCGCACGCATTCCGCGTGACCAGCCCGTACCGGGTGATCGAGGTACGCCGCTCAGCTCAGGCAAGCCGCGACGCCAACGGTGGAGGTGTCACTGGACAAAACACAAACTGGACCATGGAGGCCTTAGGACGATGACAGAGCAGGAAATAGCGGACGCAGCGATTTCGGCAGACGGGAACCTGCTGGCGGTGTGGGAGCGCTGGTGGACGGCGCTCGACGGGACGCCTGGGGAGATCGTGTGGGACGCCGATGCGGCCGACCTCGCGGCCGACTTGCAACGGTTCGCCGCCTCGTTTGACAAGCGACTACCGGTAGTCGATTTCGGCTGCGGGAACGGGAGACAGACCCGCTTCCTCGGGCGCCATTTCACTACCGTGCTGGGGGTCGATATCTCGCCCGCCGCGATTGACAGCGCGCGTGCCGCGGAGAACCCCCCACACGTCAGCTATCGCGTCCTGGACGCCCGCGATCCCGACGCGGCGGCCGAGCTGCACCGTGAGTTCGGCGACGTGAACGTGTATGTCCGAGGCGTGCTGCAAGCACTGCCTTCCGCCGCTCGGCCCCGAGCGGTGAGGAGTATCGCGCGGCTCCTCGGTGCTACTGGAACGTTGTTCGCCAAGGAGCTGCCGCCAGAAGCCGGTTCCTGCCTCGCGACCGTGGTGCAACGGCACGGTCTATCACCGGGCATTGCGCGGGTGATGCGGCTGATACCCCCGGACAGATATCGGTGGCGGATCTCTCGCGTCTGTTCTCCGCTGATTGCTTCGACATGATCAGCACGGGAACGAGCCACATTCACACGGTCAACACCTTACCGAACGGTGAAGTGCTGATGGTGCCGGCAATCTACGCTCTCGTCCGGCCTCGCGATGCCAGCCCGACGTCCCGGAGAGCAATTTAGATCTGGTTCCCTCGAGGAGGGTTGTTCGATATGAGGGTGGGGTTGCATATCGCGGATTTCACCTGGCCGGGCGGTCCGTCGACGCTGGCCCGAGATCTGCGTCGTGTCGTCACGGCGGCCGAGGACGCGGGTTTCGCGCGGGTGAGCGTCATGGACCATGTGTGGCAGATCGGCATGATCGGTCCGCCGGAAGACGCGATGCTCGAGGCCTACACGACGCTGGGTTACCTGGCTGCTTGTACGTCGCGAGTGGAACTTGTCTCGTGCGTGACGGCCGTCGTCTACCGGGAACCCGGGCTGTTGGCCAAGCTTGTCAGCACTCTCGACGTCCTTTCCGGGGGTCGGGCCTGGCTCGGTATCGGCGCGGCGTGGGACGAGGAGGAGGCCCGCGGACTGGGTCTGCCGTTCCCGCCGACGGCCGAGCGGTTCGAGCGGCTGGAGGAGGCGTTGCGGATCTGCCTGCAGATGTGGAGCGAGGACCAAGGGCCGTTCGAGGGGAAGCATTATCGGCTCGGGCGAACGCTCAATTCGCCGCAGCCGCTGTCCCGCCCGCATCCCCGGATCATGATCGGAGGCGCCGGGGAGAAGAAGACATTGCGTCTGGTCGCGCGGTATGCCCAGGCCTGCAACCTGTTCCCGACCCCGGATCTGGCGCGCAAGCTCGATGTGCTGCGTGAACACTGCGACGCGGTCGGGCGTGATTACGACCAGATCGAGAAGACGGTGATGTTCCCGCCGCTCGACCCGGGCCCGGACGGCGAGAACGTCGACGCGATACTCGCCGAGCTGAGGCGTCTCGCGCGGCTCGGGATCTCGCACGTGCACAGCCGGGTGACCGATGTCGTGCAGATCAGACCGCTGGAATTGCTTGGCGAGCGGGTCATCCCGGTGGCCGCCGAATTCTGACCCACACCGACCGTGCAACACGGGTCGGGCAGGACGCGCGCCAGATCGGCTGTTGCGCCCTTGGCCGGTGAACCCCTCGGCGAATCTTGATGCCTGGAACCCTCGAAGCCGTTGTCGGTGCCGGCCCGGCCGGTCTGAGCAGTGCGGTGGCACTGCGCCGGGCGGGCGTCGCGGTCCTGACCGTCCGCGAGGCACAGCCGGGTCGTGGTCAAACCGACAACAGGATGCCGAGCAGATCGTTCCGGGTGATACCGGCGGCCAGCGGGAGACCGGCCCTGGCCACCCTGGGCCGACCGGGCGCGAATGACGTCCACAACGTCCTGATGATTGAGGTACACGACGATCCGCCACAAGCCGCCGCTGTTTCGGCGGAGCACGAATGTCGACGTCAGTGTCAACTGGGCCTCATCGGAGACGCCCTCGGAAAAGCCTACCGCCCAGCTGGTGTGGACCAAGGTGTGACGGTCATCAAGCGGTGTCTCGCACACCCCGGCCAGTGTCGTGCCCGTGGCGCCGATGGACGCGAACATTTTCGCTCGCATCGGCAGTGCTGCCATCAATGCGGCCCGGGTGACCGGTGCTGCCGAACGAGGGCCGAGGTTGAGGAATTGCTCCTCGAACATCTCCTCGAGGGCGACGACGTCGAGTGTTGCGCTTGCCTTCTCGAAGCGTTTCGAAGAACCGACCGACATCAGGTCGAACATTCGTCGAGGCAGGCAGGGCATTCTGTCGCTACCCAGCGGGCGCGAAGGCGATGTTGTGTCTCCGATGTTGTGTCTCCGATGTTGTGTCTCCGATGTTGTGTCTCCGACGTTGTGTCTCCGACGTTGTGTCTCCGAGCCCCTCCACATCCTGGCCGACATATTGCCCAACGCGGATGGTTCGGCCCGGGTCCAGAGGCTGGGGATTCCCACGAGAACAGCGGAAGGGACGGAATTCGGCCACCCGAAAAGCGGCTACACGGCAAATGAAAGAACTTTGCAGGCCCATTGAAAGTGCGGCGGTGGATCGTCGTCTCAACGGCTTCGAGGGTTCCAGGCATCAAGATCCGCACGCCCGGTTCGTCGTCGGCGACGCAATACCCGCGCCCGCAAGACAGATCGGCAAGTCTTTTATCCCCTCGCATTGGAAGGGAGGCCACAGCCATGACCGACACCGAACCGACACGCCTGCCCCACCATGACTTGGACGGACGCGCCACGGGCGCCGTCTCGAATGTACTGATTGTCGGTGCCGGCCCGGCCGGTCTGAGCAGTGCGGTGGCGCTGCGCCGGGCGGGCGTCGCGGTCGAGGTGGTGGA
>JADGOY010000260.1 GCA_017882715.1 Nakamurella sp.
GATGCCGGCGGGGCGATCACCGCGCGGTGGAAGGCAACGGTGCCGGCGAACGGGCCGCCCGTCATCGGCGGCGGTGCGGTGTGGGTCACCGACTACCACCGCGGGGTGCTCTACGCCCTCGACCCGGAATCGGGTGCCACACGCGGGCAGATCGATGTCGGCGAACTTCCGCACTTCGCGTCCCCGTCGCTGGCCGCCGACCACGCCTACCTCGGCACCATGAATGGAATCAGCGCAATCACCGGTATCTGACCACCGTGCACTCATGACAATCAACCCCCGTCACAGTCACCGGGACGCCTCCGGCACCGGTTGCTGCAGCAACGGGATCAACCTGTCGACGCTGTTCAAACTCAACAACAACAACGGAAGCCGGACCCACGTCACCGCTGACCTGACGGCGTTCAAGGGCCAGACGGTCACGCTTTGGTTCAACGTCCACCTCGACGGACCTATAATCCCTCCGACGACAGCTGGATGTACCTCGATGACGTCACTCTCACCAACAGCTGAACACAACACCGGCACCAACCCCGCCGAGAGCAGCAGGTTCACTGCGTTGAAGGTCGCAGCGAGCTCGGAATCTGGGATGGCTGCATCTCGCGGATGGCCTTCTCTTCGGTGTCGTGGGGACTTCAGCAATCACCATTTTCTTGATGAGAGGCCATCCGCCTCTTATTGCCACACCGAATCAAACCAATTCACGCGGTGCATCCAGGCCTCACCGCTAAGGGTTTTTCGACGATGGCGCGACGGTGGTCGTGCTCGGGCACTCCGTCCTGACAGAAGGCGATCGGTCGAGCCGCCTGCCGGGCGCCCGTATCAGGCGCTATCGCGGCGAACAGATCTGTAGCCAGCGGATCCTGCACCCATACGTTCGAAATCGCAAAGCTTCTCGGCGTCGCCTGGGGGTTCAGGCGATCCTGAATTCAGTGCACCTCGTCGAACGCGTCCCAGACTGTCTGACTGATGCGGCCGCGATCGGATACCGCATAGCCATTTGCCCGCGCCCACTCACGGATCGCCTGAGACTTGCCGCGTTCTGAGGTGGGTGGCTTGGTCTTGCCGGGTGGTCGAGCCTTGCTGGTCTTGACCGGTGTCGCGGCGTCACGAACTTGGCGACTTCTCGCGCAGCCGCTCGGCGTTCGCGGCGCTGAGGTCGATCTCGTAGTCCTTCTTGTCCAGAGCGAACAGATCCTTCTTGTCCAGAGCGAACAGAACTGTGCTCACGTCGTCTTCGGAGCCATCAAGGTCGTCGATCATGTACGTATGGGTGACTGTAACCATGTAGGTAAGGCTACCCTGCTGAGCCGGATGATGTGTCAAGCCTTGGGCGTGTCGGTCGCCTTCCGAATCGCCTTCCGACTCACAAACTCGGCAAGTCCGGCATCCGTGAATTCCATTCGCTATTCGCTATTCGCTATTCGCTATTCGCGGTCCACGGGTGCAAATCAGCCGCAATCAGCCAGTGCGTCAAACTGGATCAAAAAATCTCCTCGACGGTTGACCCCGTGCCAGGCACTTTTTGGCCTCGCCGCAATTGGCGGCTGAAATGACTTGTCCGCTTGTCCGCGATCACTCCTATCAACGCCAAACCCGAGACACGATTCGCAAATGTTAATGTAGCGGCCCGAATCGAAGAGTGCCAGGCATGGGCTTGCCCTCCGTAGTTGAGGATGCCGTAGCCGGTCAGATGTCCGTTAGATGTCTGTAGTGCGGATCTCGTGGGCTGCAATGATCGGCTGGTACGCGCGAGACATCAGAAAGTTCCCCCAGAGATCAGATTTAGGAAAGTTCAGGCTTCCACCAGGTGGGCGCCGACTAGATCGGGAATGGTGACCGTGCCCCCGTCGATGCCGTTGGCCCAGAACTTCACGGTGTAGTGAATGGGACGTGTGCCCTCGGCGCCCATGATCTCGCCGGGCGTGCCCTTCCTGATCATGAAGGTCGGGTACCCTCGGGTACCGGAGCGTGCGGGCGGCGGGCGACCGGAACTGGTTGGTGGATCAGCTTCGTCATTTGGTCCCCCTGCGCTGGGCGAAGGTGTTACGCAGAGTATACAGTGGATCGGCGAACGAGTGATCGAGCACGTTCGGACGTATTTGTGCCTCGTTGGAGTGACGCGACGATTCGCGACGCCTGGCCAAAGGTCGAGCTGCGGGGCACGTCCTCGGTACCTTGAGCCTCAGGAACTGCAGGACATCCACGGCGAGCACCAGTACGCGGTGGTGGCCGCGGACCTGCTCCGCCGGATCGCCGCCGGCACCGTCGGGCACCCCGACGAGAACGGGTTCACCTACGGCCTGCTGTACGCCCAGGAAGTCGACCGCGCCGACCACACCCGCCGCCTGGCAACCCACTGGGACTCGGGAACATCCGCCAGCTGACCCTCAAGGGCTGCGGTCGTCTCGCCGGCGACGGGCACCGAGTGTCGAGCCGCCGAGGCAGCGTTGCGGGCCCGAGCAGCGGATGCTCGGCCGGCAGCTACAACACCCTCTCGACCGGGTTCCACCGCCGGTCACCGCGGAGGATCTTGCGGCGCTGCCGGTCGGCAGCCTGATCACGGATCGGGACGGTGAAAACCGTGGCGACGGAACGTGGGCATCCAACGACGAACGAACCGCCGCACTTCCCGGTTTCCTTCACCGTACAACTACCATCGACCCCACACCGCACTGAAGGGCTTGCCTCCGGTCTACCGCACCTCGACCGTTACCAACCTCCATGGACGCAACAACTAGCCCAACGCTCCGACGAGTTCGGCGCACGTCGCCATCCGGACCGAAACCGGTGGGCAGGGCCCAATCGTCGCGATCGCCGCGCACATGTCAATGCCAACATCGAAGTGGAGGTCACGGATCCGCGCGAGGACAGAACCTGCTGCGTCAATGGCTCGAAAGTGGTCGCCGTGACTTCCCTGCCCTTTCTTGGGCAGCTCGGCGGGCGGCCCGGGATCGATGACCTCGAACGTGCCCGGGGACCTCGCAAGCCCGATGCCGAGCAACTTGAGTACTGCTTCCTTGCGAACCCAGAGTGAGCAGCCGCGGTGCGCGACCAGGCTTGAGTCCGTCGAACAGATGTTCGTGAGTTCGGCCGCGGTAAAGGCCATCTCTCCGGACTCGACCCAGTCGATTCCAAGGTCAACGCATTCCACGTCCAGCCCGACTGCCATTGGGCCGAGAACGACGGCGGCGAACCCGCGCGTCCGGCTCAGGCTGATATTCCACGAGGACCCGCGAATGATCGGCCGGCCGTGATCAGTGCTTCCGCAATAACTGCATCGATATTCCCATCGCAACTCGGGCGGTCGCCAACCTTCTGCGACGGCCACCGCATGTCGAGCCAAGGCATGCGTCACGACATAGCCCTCCCGGCGCTCTCGGGCGCGGATCTTGTCAGCTCTAGCAGTCTCGCGCTGATCAAGACCCTTTTCCAGCGCGGCGAGCACGGACGCCTCCGATCGATCCGTGCGACAAATCCACACGAGCGCAGGGTCAGTCGGCTCCGCGAGGTGATCCACCCGACCATGGTCTCAGACTGGAACCAAGATTCACTCAGATGTAGCCGGGGTGATCGACGAGGTGGTCGGTGCCCGCCGGTCCGATGCGGGCGTCTCGGTCGGCACGTATCTGGTGTTGGCCGCCTTCGCAGAACCTGCACGACGAGCAGGCCCGATCCTTCACCGACACCACCCTTGCCAAGACCGGCCGACAACTCGACGACCTCGCCGCGACCCTGGCCCGCGGGAGAACCCGCCGTACCCACGAGAAACTCACCACCGAGATCGGCAAGATCACCCACCGTCCCTGGGTCCGCGCCGTCATCGACTGGGAACTCACCGGGCAGAGCCCCGCCGACCGCCGGTTGACCTGGACCGTCAACGACACCAAACGACAAGCGTGACTGTGCCCCGTGATCTGAAGTATCCGACTCTTTCTTGGTCTGATTTGGCCCCACCCTCGGTTTTTCGGTGGTCCGGGGCCGTGTTCGGCCGGGCCGTTGCTGGTGGGGGGCCCTCGGGGGGCGTCAGGTTGGATCTGTGGCGGCCCCTTTCCGGATGGTTCGAGTGGTGCGGAGCCGGTAGGAGTTGCGGCCGGTGTTGATGATGTGGGCGCGGAAGGTGAGCCGGTCGACGACCGCGGCGGCCAGTCGCGGGTCCGGGAAGGTGGCGCCCCACTCAATTAATTGGGACTGGCACATGTTCGTTTGGGACCAGATGCGGTGTGAGCTGCTGATTCTGGCCCGCGGCGTGCCCGCTGGTTTTCGAGGTGGATCGGCGGTGTGCTAGGTGTCACCTTGATTCTTCTGGTGCGAAGAAGGTGTGCAGGGTGGATCGAGCATCGTTGCAGGTTCTGCCGGGCGGATCGGCGATCGTGGATGCCGGCGGATCGAGCGACCCGGCCGGGTTCCAGTCGAGATGCGTGGATGACTACTGGGCGTCGTGCACGGTGCGTGGCTTCAGCTCGGTGACGATCGAGAACGACGCCGGGGTGCTCGACCGGATCCTGACCCGGTTGGGTCTGCCGGCGTGGGAGGCGACGGCGGAGGACGTGGACCGGGTCGTCGGCGGGCTCGCAGCAGATGGGTTGGCGTCGTCCACTCGACGCGGATATGTGCAGGCGTTCAAGGGGTTTCACCGGTTCCTGCAGTCCCGCAAGGCGGTCGAGATCGACGCGTTGTTCGGTGTCCGGTTGGTCTGCCCGGTGGATGAGTTCAACGCCGCCCGACATGTCGGCGACGACTCGCCGGCGGTGTTGCCGCCGCCGACGCCGGAGCGGGTCGCGGAGTTCTTCGAGTTCCTGAAGGGCCGGATCGCCACGGCCCGCAAGTACGCCCCGGCGGCGCGGGATTACGCGTTGTTCCGGACGCTGTATCACGCCG
>JADGOY010000102.1 GCA_017882715.1 Nakamurella sp.
GGCTGCCCGTCCGGTTTCGAGGTGACCACCCATGGTGGACGGCAGGGCACCGGGATCGACGCGGTGCAATGGGCGGAGCGCGCCGAGGCCGCCGGTGCCGGCGAGATCCTGCTGACCTCGATGGACGCCGACGGCACCCAGGACGGCTTCGACACCCAGATGTTGGCGCAGATCCGGGCCGCCGTCGGGGTTCCGTTGATCGCCTCGGGGGGCGCCGGGGCCCTCGACCATTTCCCGGCGGCGATCAGGGCAGGCGCGGACGCGGTGCTGGCCGCGTCGGTGTTCCACTTCGGCCAGCTGCGGATCGACGACGTCAAGGCGCAACTTGCCGGCGCCGGGTATCCGGTGCGCCGCCCGCTGTCGGTGATCCGGCCGTGACGCCCGCCGGGACCCGCCTGACCCCAGTGACGACCCCCGCAGAGGAGCTGGTGACCTCGCTTGCCTACAACGACGCCGGGTTGGTGTGCGCGGTGGTGCAGCAGTTCGACACCCGGGAAGTGTTGATGGTCGCCTGGATGGACGCCGAGGCGCTGCGCCGGACACTGGAAACCGGTCGGGGAACGTACTTCTCGCGGTCCCGACGGGAGTACTGGATCAAGGGGGAGACCTCCGGGAACACCCAGCGGGTGATCGATGTGCGGCGTGACTGCGACGGCGACACCCTGCTGGTGCTGGTCGACCAGACCGGGGTGGCCTGCCACACGGGCACCCGCAGCTGCTTCGACAGTGCCCCCGCGGTTCGGCCGGCTGCGCTGCGACCGGCGGTGGAGCAGGCCTGACGCACTGCCGTCGGCCGCTCTCCGGAATGTCACCCCAGCCGACGCCGCAGCTCGTCCAGCGCGGCGATCACGCTCAGCTGCCGCACCTGCTCTCGCTGACCGGCCAGCCGTACCGTGGTCGTGCGAACGGTGTCCCCGATGGCCAGACCGATGCATACCGTGCCGACGGGCATGCCGTCCTGCTCGCTCGGTCCGGCCACCCCGGTCAGCGCCAGCCCGATCGAGCTGTCCAGCACCCGCCGAGCACCGAGAGCCATCTGGCCGGCGGCGGCCTCGTTGACCACCGGGCCCGGCATCACGCCGAGCAGATCGAACTTCACGTCGCTGGCATAGGACACGATGCTGCCACGCAGCACGTCGCTGGCACCGGCGATGCCGGTCAGCCGCGCCGCGACCAGCCCGCCGGTGACCGACTCGGCCACCGCCAGGGTGAGGCCGCGTTCCCGCATTCGTTGCAGCACAACCGATTCCATGGTGTCGTCGTCATACCCGAACACCTGGTCGCCGACGATCGCCTGGACCCGCGCGGACCAGTGCGCCAGGAGCGCAGCGGCGGCTGCTCTGTTCGGTGCCTTGGCCGTCAGCCGGATCTTCATGCCGTCCCAACCGCTGGCCAGGAACGCCAGGGTCGGGTTCCCGACCGCGTCGAGCTCGTCGATGATTCCGGAAAGCCTTTCCCCCAGACCGCTTTCGCTCTCGCCCCAAGTGCGCAGGGTGCGGCTGACGATGACGGCGACCTCGCCGCTGCGCCGGTGCAGGTCCGGCAGGACCGCGCGCTCGATCATGTCCTTCATCTCGTGCGGAACCCCGGGCACTGCGTACAGCACCTTGTGCGCCCCGTCGACGACAACCGGGCAGATCAATCCCGGTGCGGTGCCGCGGGTCTGGTCGATCACCGACGCGCCGGCCGGCACCATCGCCTGCCGGAGGTTGTTGTCGGGCATGTACCGGCCGCGGGCCGCGAAGATCTCGCGGACCCGGTCGGCGATGTCCTCCTGCAATTCGAGCTCGACGCCCATCACCGCCGCGATCGACTCCCGGGTCAGGTCGTCGTGGGTCGGCCCTAGTCCGCCGCACACCACTACGGCGTCCGCGTCGGCGAGCGCCCGGCGCAGCGCCGCCGCCACCCGGCCCAGGTTGTCGCCGACCTTCACCTGCAGCAGCGAATCGAAGCCGTGCGCGGCCAGTTGCTCGCCGATCCACGACGAGTTGGTGTCGACGATCTGGCCGAGCAACAGCTCGGTGCCGACGGTGAGGACGTCGACGCGCATGTCAGCCGACCCGACTGCAGGCGGCGAGCCGATCGGCCATCTCGCGCACCAGGTGGTGCGGGGTGGCCAGGTTCAGCCGAAGGTGACCGGGTTGTCCGCAGGCCCGGCCGTCGACGCCCATCACCCGGGCGAGCCCGGCCACGTCGGCGGGATCGCAGCCGGTCTGCCGCAGGTCCAGCCAGCCGAGGTAGGTGCCCTCGGGTGGTCGAAAGGTCGCCTCCGGCAACGAGTTGGCCACTGTTTCGGCGAAGATCGCCCGGCCGGCGTCCAGGTACCCAACGACCGCGTTCAGATGATCGGCGCCCTCGGTGTACGCGGCGATGGCGGCGGCGGCCCCGAGCGGGGAGGCGCCGTGCGTCACCTCCGGGTCGGTCTTGGCCCACCGGGCACGGAACTTCTCGGCCGTGAAGATCAGTTGAGCGCAGGCCAGCCCAGGGACATTCCAGGCCTTCGACGCCGAGGTCGCGGTGACGGTGTGGCCGGCGGTGATCGCCGACAGCGATGCGTACGGCAGGTGGGTGTGTCCGGGATACACCAGGCCGGCGTGGATCTCGTCGGCGAAAACGGTTGCCCCGGCGGTGTGCACGACGGCGGCCAGGGCGTGCAGTTCCGCCGCGGTGAACACCCGCCCCGTCGGATTCTGCGGATTCGTCAGGACCAGCAGAGCGCCCGGCCGCAGCACCCGGGCGAGATGGTCCAGGTCCAGCGCATACCCGTTGTCGCCCATCGTCATCGGCGCCGTCACCAGCGGCCAGCCCAGGGCGGTGGGGACCGTCAGGAACGGCATGTAGGCGGGGGTCGGCAGCACCACGAGCGGGTCCGGATCGAGCAGGTGCCGGACGGTGTGCTCGAACGCGTCCATCACGTCGGGGACGACGTGCACGTCCGCGAGGTCGACGTCCCACCCGTACCCGGCCTGCCAGCCGGCGGTGGCCCGGGCGACCTCGCCCGCCAGCCACGGCGGCAAGTAACCCGTGATACCTCTTTCCACGGTGCCGGCGACCGCCGCGGCGATGCACGGCGCGAGCGGCAGGTCCATCTCGGCGATGCCGGCCCCGATGACGCCGGGCGGCGTCGTGGACCACTTCCACGAGCCGCGCGCGCGGAGATCGTCCATCGTCAGGGCGTCGGTCTGCGCGGCGAGGTCCACGCTGGCCACCGTAATCGGTGGCCCGCGTAGGTCGTGCGGACGTCCGCCCGTCGGAGTTCAGAGCGGGTCCGCCGGTGCGCTCCGGTAGTGGTAGTGGTGGTGCCTGGTGTACCCGAGGGTGTGGTACGGCCGCAGCGCGGCGTCGTTCTCCTCCGCGACCTGCAAATAGGCGGCCCGGGCGCCGCGATCCGCCGCCCACCGCGTCAGCTCGCCCATCAGATGGCGGCCGATGCCGCCGCGTCGACGGGTCTGGTCGACGGTGAGGGCGGTGACGCCGAGCCAGCCGTCGGTGAGCACGCCGCGGGCAACGGCCGCCTGACCGCGCTTGTCGGCGACCGAGGCGAAGACGACGTTGTCCGCGTTTTCCAGCACTTCGACGGCTGAGTCGGGCAGCCGGTATCCCCGGTACCGATACCCGTCGAGCCACGCCCCCGACGGGTGGTCGTCCAACCGCGCGGGCGGCAGGTCCGGCCCGGGTGGGTAGCGCTGCAGCGTCGCCTCGAGTCGTTCCAACTCGACCAGGCCGATCCGCATCGGGTCGCTGCTCACGACGCCGGCGACGTCACCGGTCCGCACGAACTCTGACACGGCCACACCGTACGGTCCGGTGCGCGGCGTCCGGTAGCGCATCCAACCGGGATCTCGGACAAGATCAAGATCTGGCAAAGACGCCGCGGCGGACACCGTCTTTGCGTGAGAATCATTCTTGGCGAGCAGCTGTTGGTGACGTGCCTACGGAACTCGTGTGACGCCGCGCGGTCAAATCGCTTCGTTGTCCAGCCGCCTTGTTGCTGAGGCTTCGGGCCACCGTCACCGGCGGCGGGTGAACGATCACGCCACGGCTGTGCCGCGGGCAGCGGTCCGGGCAAGTCTCGGCGCAGAACGTGTTGGGCGGCGACTTGCCCTGACCCCGGCCCGGGCAGTTGGCTATCGGCACACAGCGACATTGCACTCCACGACACTGCACTCCACGAGCCTGTAGAAGGAGATCTGGTGGCCGAGCACACCACGACCGGCCCGAATGCCGCCTCGCCACCGGAAAAGACCGGTCTGGCCACCGCGATGAGCCGGGTGGGCACCATGATTGAGTTCGCGTGGGGTCGGGTCCCGTTCACCACCGCGATGGTGGCGCTGATGCTCGCGCTGGGGATCGTCACGGGCGGGTTGTGGAACAGCCTGTATGACCGCGGCTGGTACCCGGACATCGCCTACGGGGTGCCCTCGCTGCAGGCCGGGCGTTGGTGGACGCCCGTCACCGGGTCGTTCTTCGCGGCGAAGCCGCTGGATTACCTGCTGCAGCTCATCAGCTTCGGGGTGTTGGTCGGGTTCGCCGAGTGGCGGCTGGGCACCCGGCTGACCGCTGTGGTGGCTGCCCTTGGTCAGCTGATCGGTGTGGTCGGTGGCGGTCTCGCGGTGTGGCTGCTGAGCTGGACGGCGTGGCCGTGGGCGCAGGACGCCGCCCTTCAGCTCGACGTCGGTTTCGGTGCCGGTGCGCTCGCCGCGATCGCCGTCTCCTCCGCGACCTTGCGGCCACCATGGCGGTTCCGGTTGCAGATAGCACTGTCCGTGTTGGTCGGCGTCCTCTGGCTGTATGTCGGATCCTTCGCCGACGTCACCCATTTGTTGGCGGTTGCCATCGCGCTGCCGTTTGCGCGCCGGCTGGTGGGACCGGATCGGGTGGCGCCGAGAAGCACCCCCAGCCGGCGGGAGTGGCGGTTGCTGGCGGTGACCGGCATCGTCGTCATCGCCACCGTCGAACTCGTGGAGCTGGCCTGGCCGGGGGAGAGCCCGCTCGGTCAGACGTCGGGGCAGGTCGGTTCGTTCCTCGACGCGGCCATCACGCTGGTCGTCCTGGCAATCCTCGGCAATGGGCTGCGCCGCGGCCGCCGCGTTGCCTGGCGCTGGACCGTGGGCATCGCGGCGCTGACGGTGGCGTTGGTGGTCCTGGGCGCAGGTGCCGTCGGTGTGGCCCTGGTGTTCGACCTGGACGACAGCGACCTGGACGGTGTTCCGCTGTTCGTGGCCGACGGGGCACTATGGGGCGCCGAACTGGCGGTGCTCATCGTCGGGCGACGTGCGTTCCGGGTGCCGTCGCGACGCAAGATTCGCAAGATGAACTCCAAGTCCGCGGCCGCCGGTCCGGCCAGCGCGCTGACGCTGCTGGAGCGGCACGGCGGTAGCTCCGTTTCCTGGATGACGACCTGGCCGGAGAACCTGTACTTCGTCCGAGAGGACGGCGAGGGATACCTGGCGTACCGGCGGCATGCCGGGGTGGCGGTCGCGCTGGGTGACCCGATCGGGCCGGCCGGTTCGGCCGAGAGCACGGTGCGGGAATTCGCGCAGATGTGTGACCGGTCAGGGCTGGTGCCATGCCTTTTCTCGGTGACGTCGGTCGGCGCAGCCGCGGCTGCTGCGCTGCGCTGGGAGCGGGTGCAGGTCGCCGAGGACACCGTTGTCGACCTGGTGGGGTTGGAGTTCAAGGGCAAGGCGTGGCAGGACGTCCGGTCGGCGATCAACCGCGCCGCCAAGGAGGGCGTGGAATACCGGCTGGTGACGCTCGCCGAGCAGTCCTGGGCGCTGGTCGCCCAGGTGCGGGCGATCTCCGACGAATGGGTCGGCGACAAGGGAATGCCCGAGATGGGTTTCACCCTGGGCGGTGTCGACGAGGCACTGGACCCGCACGTCCGGGTCGGGCTGGCGATCGACAGGTCGGGCACGGTGCAGGGGGTGACGTCATGGATGCCGGTGTACGCGCCCGGCGGCCAGGTGCAGGGCTGGACCCTGGATCTGATGCGCCGGCGCACCGACGGATTCCGGCCGGTCATCGAGTTTCTCATCGCCTCGAGCGCGCTGGCCTTCCGGGACCAGGGTGCGCGGTTCGTGTCGTTGTCGGGCGCCCCGCTGGCCAGGTCTCCCGGGGAATCGGCCGGGGACACCCTGGAGCGAGTGCTGGAATCACTGGGTGCGGCCATGGAGCCCTACTACGGGTTCCGGTCGCTGCATGCCTTCAAGATGAAGTTCAAACCACGGTTCGAACCGATGTATCTCACCTACCGTGACGCGGCCGACCTGCCTCGCATCGGGATCGCGCTGGGCCGGGCCTACCTGCCCGATGCCGACCTGCCCGACCTGGTACGACTGGCCAGATCCGAACGGGGCTGACGCCCCCCGGTCCCGCGGCGACGGTCAGCGCCCGTGCCGGCCCAATCCTGCGACGTCGATGTCCACCACCGCGGACCGGACGTCGAGCACCACCTTGCGCGGGTGGGCGTGCTGGGTATCCGGTTCCAGCGTGGTCACGATGTACCGACCGGCCGCGGGTAGCGGCATGTGGTAACGGCCCGCGTCATCGGTCCAGACGGACCCGACGACCTCGCCGGTGGCCTCGCTGAGCGCGACCAGCGCCCCGCCGATGGGTTCATCGTCCCGGCGCACCGTGCCGGACAGGGTGACCTGGTCGGTGAGGGTGATGTGCTGGTGGGTGTTCTCGTCGCGGAATTCCAGGTTCTCGCCCGCTTCGGTGACTGCCGACATCGGCTGCCGGCGTTCGGGTTTCGCGCCCGCGGGCACCGGGACCCGCGCTGGTGCCTTGACGCAGGAGACCACGGCGCAGGCCGTGAGCGCGCTCTGCCGCTGCCGACATAGGCAAGACGCAGCACTGCGGAACCGGTGATCAGGGTGATCCGGCCGCCGTGCCGGTTGATCATCCGCCCGGACACCGGGGCGAACAGCACCATCGCCAGGCCCGACGGCACCATCGCCAGGCCTGCGGTGATGACCGGCAACCCGAAGCCGTAACCGGTGATCTCGGGCAGCTGGAGTTGCCGGGTGGTGAGCAACAGGTTCGCGAACATCGAGAAGCCCACCAGCACGGACGCGATGTTCATCAGCAGCACCGTGCGGCGGGCCGAGGTGCGGAGGTCGACCAGCGGCTGCCCCACCTTCAGCTCGTACGGAAACCAGATCAGCAGCGCGCCGACGGTGATCACGACAGCACGATGACGGGCTCGCTGCCCCACCCCCGGCTGCCGCCCTTGGAGATCTCCAGCAGCACGGCGGTGAGCGCGACGGTCAACAGGGCAGCGCCCAAGTAGTCGAACTGACCCCTGGTGTTGACCGTCGACTCGGAGACCAGGCGGCTCAGCACCGCGACGATCAGAGCGATCCCGGCGCCGCCGGAGATCCAGAAAATCGCCTGCCAGCCGAGGTTCTCGTAGATGACGCCGGACATCGGCAGGCGCAGCGCGCTGCCGACGCCCAGGGTCGCGCTCATCAGGGCAATCGCGGAGCCCACGCGTTCCTTGGGCAGCTCGTCGCGCATGATGCTGATGCCGATCGGGATCAGCGCTTCGGCGAAACCCTGCAGCGAACGACCGACGATCACCGTCAGGAATGCCCCGCCTGACGCGGCGATCACCGATCCGATGGTCATAGCGACCATGCACAGGATCATCATCAGCCTCGTGCCGAACATGTCAGCGAGCCTGGACATGGTCGGGGTTGCCACCGCGCTGGTGAGCTGCGTCGTGGTGACCAACCAGGAGGCGTCATCGGGGGTGACGCCGAGGATGCCGGGGAAGTCGAGCAGCAGCGGCACCACCACCACCACAACCATCGTCTGCTGCAACGCCACGACCCTGGTCCACAGGACGGTCTCCAGCCGAGTTCCGGGGACCCTCGGGGCGCGCCACGGGGGTCGCGGCGGGCCGCCCGCGCGGCCACGCTGTCGACAGACGGCACAATGACCGCCATGTCCGTGCCCACCGTCGCGCCCCCCCGCGGCACCTCCGGTGCCCTGGGCGTGATCCGCCCGACCCGCGAGGAGTTCCGCCAGTTGGCCAGGGACCGGCGGGTCATCCCCGTCACCCGCAGGTTGCTGGCCGACACCCTCACCCCGGTGGCGCTGTACGCATCGCTGGCCGGTGACCGGCCCGGCACCTTCCTGCTCGAGTCGGCAGAGAACGGCCGGTCGTGGTCGCGCTGGTCGTTCGTGGGCGTCTCGGCGCCGTCCGCGCTCACCGAGCGGGACGGCGTCGCGCACTGGTTGGGCGAGGTCCCGGCCGGCCTGCCGACCGGTGGCGACCCGCTGACCGTGCTGTCCGAGACGCTGCGCACGTTGCACACGGATCCGCTGGACGGCCTGCCGCCGCTGACCGGCGGGATGGTCGGATACCTGGGGTACGACGTGGTCCGCCGGCTGGAGCGGATCGACGGACACCCCGGCCAGGTCCCGGGCGCCACCGCTGTCGACGAACTGCACGTGCCCGAGTTGGTGATGTTGCTGGCCACCGACCTGGCCGCACTGGACCACCACGAGGGCACCGTCACGTTGATCGCCAACGCGGTGAACTGGGACGCCACCGACGAGCGGGTGGACGCCGCGTACGACGCCGCGGTCGCCCGGCTGGCGGCGATGAGCGAGCAGCTGGGGCTGCCCTGCGCGCTGCCGGCGGCGGTGTTCGCGCACCGGTCGCCCGAGTTCTCCCGACGCACCACCCCGGCCGATTACCGGGCGATGGTGGAGGTCGCCAAGGAGCACATCCGGGCAGGTGACGCCTTCCAGATCGTGCTGTCCCAACGGTTCGACGTGCCCACCGAGGCCGACGCGCTGGACATCTACCGGGTGCTGCGGGCCACCAACCCGAGCCCCTACATGTACGTGCTCCGGCTGCCCACCCCGGACGGCAACCCCATCGCAGTGGTCGGCTCGTCACCGGAGGCGCTGGTCACGGTGCGAGACGGGCTGGTGACGATGCATCCCATCGCCGGTACCCGCCCGCGCGGCAGCACCGAGGAGGACGACGTCCTACTGGGCAAAGACCTGCTCGCGGACGAGAAGGAACGCAGCGAACACGTCATGCTCGTCGACCTGGGCCGCAACGACCTGGGCCGGGTCTGTGCGGCGGGCACCGTGAAGGTCGTCGAATTCTTCACCGTCGAGCGGTACAGCCACGTCATGCACATCGTCTCGACCGTGACGGGGCGGCTGGCCGCGGGCCGGACCGCCTACGACGCGCTCGCCGCGTGCTTTCCGGCCGGCACCCTGTCCGGCGCCCCCAAACCGCGTGCCATGCAGATCATCGACGAGTTGGAGCCCGCTCGCCGCGGCGTGTACGGCGGGGTCGTCGGGTACCTGGATTTCGCCGGTGACGCCGACACCGCCATCACCATCCGCACCGCGCTGCTGGCCGGCGGCACGGCATTCGTGCAGGCCGGGGCGGGCATCGTGGCCGACTCCGTGCCGTCCATGGAGGATGCCGAATGCCAGAACAAGGCCGCGGCGGTGATCGCCGCGGTCGGGGCCGCCGGCACCCTGCGACCGGTGATCGGTGAGTGAGCACCGGTGATTGATCCGGCCGATGACCACCGCGGCGAGTCGGGCGTGGTTGCACCTACCCGCAGCGGACGAGCGGTGGCGCCGATCGCCGGCTGCGCCGTGCTCGGTGCGGCCCTGGCAGCGATCGCCGCCGGGCTCACCTGGTGGTCGGCGGACTTCTCCGATCCGTTGACCGGGCCCGTGACGATCACCGCGTCGGGTAGCTCAGTCGCCAGTGAGCTGGTGCCCGTCGCGCTGGTCGCGTTGGCCGGACTCGGTGCAGCGCTGGCCACCCATGGCCTGCTGCGCCGGATCGTCGGAGCCGTGCTGCTGGTGGGCGGCGCACTGGTCGCGGTGCGCTGCGGCCTGGCGCTGGGCGCCGCGCCCGCGTCGTTGGTCGACGACCTGCCGCGGCCGGCCGATCCGGTTGGCGCAGCACGACTCTCGCCGCTCGGGCCGGTTCTGGGGATGGTCGGTGGTCTGCTGATCGCGGTGGCCGGAGGGTTGATCGTCGCCGGGCGCGGAGCGCGACCGATGAGCGCGCGGTACGAGGCGCCCGGGGTCTCAGGTTCCGTCCGCCCGGGTCGGCGAGCCGGTTCGGCTGCGTCCGCCCAGGCGGCCCCCGAGGACTGGTGGAAGGCGCTGGACGCCGGATCGGACCCCACCGACGAAGGTCCCGATCGCCGTCCCGACGCGGCCGACGGTGGCCGGTGACATGCGCGTCCGGAGGACGATCTCCGGGCGGCTACCATGACCCACAGCACATCGCGCATTCATCGCGGCCGACCGAAGGCGGCGCCGTTGCCCTCGGGAAGCACGGTGGATGTGCCTGGCGGAGGGTTGACGCGGTGCAGGGCGCAGACGAGGAGACGACCGGGTGAACGTGCTGGACGCGATCCTCACCGGTGTCCGCGAGGATCTCGCCGCGCGCGAAGCACTGGTTCCGCTGGCTCAGATCAAGGCCAGGGCGGCGCAGGCTCCCGTTCCTTGCGACGTGCTGCAGGTGCTCCGCGAACCCGGTGTCGGCGTCATCGCGGAAGTGAAGCGGGCCAGCCCGTCGCGCGGTGCACTCGCCGGCATCGGCGATCCGGCCGCGCTCGCCAGGTTGTACGCCGAGGGCGGTGCCCGGGTGATCTCGGTGCTGACCGAGGGGCGGCGTTTCGACGGATCCCTGGACGACCTCGACGCGGTCCGTGCCGCGACCGACATCCCTGTGCTGCGCAAGGATTTCATCGTCAGCCCGTACCAGGTGCACGAGGCGAGAGCGCACGGCGCGGACATCGTGCTGTTGATCGTCGCGGCCCTGGAACAAAACGTGTTGCACGGCCTGCTCGAGCGGATCGAATCGCTGGGCATGACGGCCCTGGTGGAGGTTCACACCGAGGCCGAGGCCGACCGCGCGCTGTCCGCGGGTGCGCGGGTGATCGGCGTCAATGCCCGTGATCTGACCACGCTGACCGTCGACCGGGACGTGTTCGCCCGCATCGCACCCGGGCTGCCCAGCGGGGTGGTGACGGTGGCCGAATCAGGGGTACGCGGCCCGTCCGATCTGCTCGCCTACGCCGGAGCCGGGGCGGACGCCGTGCTGGTCGGCGAGGGCTTGGTGACCAGTGGTGATCCGCGCGCGGCGGTGGCCGAGCTGGTGACAGCGGGTTCGCATCCGTCCTGCCCGCGGCCGGCGCGCTGAGCCGAGTTCGGGCGCACCCCGGGAATCCGAGCCGATCCGGAGCCGAATCAGAGCTGAGCCCGTGCCGCACGGAGAATGGAATCGAGCCCAGTCGAATCGAGCCCAGTCGAGCCGCGCCGAGTGGAGCCGCGCCGAGTCGACCCGCGTCGAGTCGACCTGACCTGTCTGGAGATCCAGTGCCTGTTCGCATTGCCCAGGAGTCGCCTGCCCCGGAGTCGTCTCGCAACCCCGTCAGCGGGCAGCCGCAGGGTCCGGCGCCGCGGCCGGACGGGCTGCCGCGGCCGTCGGACGGCCTGGCCGGCACCGCGTACGACCCGGACGAGCGCGGCTACTTCGGCTCCTTCGGCGGACGCTGGCTGCCGGAGGCGCTGGTCGCTGCCCTGGACGAGGTGGCGGAGAGCTACCGCAAGGCGCGTCTGGACCCCGATTTCCTGGCCGAGCTCGACCGGCTCGCGGCCACCTACGCCGGCCGACCGAGCCCGCTGACCGACGCCAGCCGGCTGACCGAGCAGATCGGCGGGGCGCGGATTCTGCTCAAACGCGAGGACCTGAACCACACCGGTAGCCACAAGATCAACAACGTGCTCGGCCAGGCGCTGCTGGCCAAGCGGATGGGCAAGACCCGGGTCATCGCGGAAACCGGCGCGGGCCAGCACGGGGTGGCCACCGCCACGGCCGCAGCCCTGCTGGGCCTGGATTGCTGCGTCTACATGGGTCGGGTGGACACCGAGCGGCAGGCGTTGAACGTCGCCCGGATGCGGTTGCTCGGCTCTGAGGTCGTCGCGGTCGACTCCGGTTCTGCCACCCTCAAGGACGCCATCAACGAGGCGTTCCGCGACTGGGTGGCCTCCGTTGAGAACACCTTCTATCTCTTCGGCACCGTCGGCGGCCCGCACCCGTTCCCGGTGATCGTGCGCGACTTCCAGCGGATCATCGGGCTCGAGGCCAGGGCGCAGGTGCTCGAGCTGACCGGCAGGCTGCCGGATGCGGTGGCGGCCTGCGTCGGCGGGGGATCGAACGCCATCGGTGTCTTTCACGCGTTCCTGGACGACCCCGGGGTCCGGCTGGTCGGCCTGGAGGCCGGCGGTGACGGCATCGAGACCGGCCGGCACGCCGCCACGATCAGCGGCGGAACGGTCGGGGTGCTGCACGGCGCCCGGTCGTTCCTCTTGCAGGACGCCGACGGGCAGATCGTCGAATCGCATTCCATCTCCGCCGGCCTGGACTACCCGGGTGTCGGGCCCGAGCATGCGCACCTGGCCGAGATCCATCGTGCTGAGTACCGACCGATCACCGACACCCAGGCGATGGACGCGTTCGCCCTGCTGTCCCGCACCGAGGGCATCATCCCGGCGATCGAGTCGGCGCACGCCGTGGCGGGCGGGGTGGACCTGGCCAGAGAATTGGGCGCTGCGATCGGCCCGGAAGCGATCGTGCTGATCAACGTCTCCGGCCGCGGGGACAAGGACATGGAGACCGCGATGCGCTGGTTCGACCTGGCCGATCCGGGGGAGACTCACTCGTGACGAGTCTGGATCTGCTCTTCGCGACCACCCGGTCGCATGGCCGTGCGGCACTGATCGGCTACCTGCCGGCCGGTTACCCGACGGTGGACGACTCGGTGGAGCTGCTGACGGCGATGATCGACGGCGGCTGCGACCTGGTCGAGGTCGGCATGCCGTTCTCCGACCCGGTGTTGGACGGCCCGGTGATCCAGCACGCCGCGCAGACGGCGCTGGCCGGGGGTTTCCATACCGCGGATCTGTTCAGGGTGGTTGCCGCGGTCACCGCGGCGGGCGGGCCGGCCGTCGTGATGACCTACTTCAACCCGGTGCTGGCCTACGGGGTGGAGAACTTCGCGCGGGACCTGTCCGCGGCCGGTGGGTCGGGCGTCATCACCCCCGATCTGATCGTCGACGAGGCCGGGCCCTGGCTGGCCGCGGCGAGAGCGACCGATCTCGACCCCATCTTTCTGGTCGCGCCGTCCTCGCCGGCGGAGCGGATCGCGCTCACCGCCGCGGCGACCCGCGGTTTCCTGTACGCGGCCTCCACGATGGGTGTGACGGGGGCCCGCAACCAGGTGTCCGCGGCGGCGCCCGAGCTGGTGGCCAGGTGCCGGGCGATCACGGACCTGCCGATCGGCGTCGGGCTCGGCGTGCGCACCGGCGACCAGGCCGCCGAGATCGCCGGGTTCGCCGACGCGGTGATCGTCGGGTCGGCGTTCGTCAGCGCCGCCGACCGGGGCGGCGTGCGCGCGGTCCGGGACCTGGCCGCGGAACTGGCCGACGGGGTGCGCCGCAGCGCGTCCGTCGCTCACGCCGACTCCCCGGGCAACCCGGCAGGCCGGTCCGGTGACGTCCCCGCCCGCCAGGTCAGTCCGGCATGAAGCCCTACCTGGCCTCGATCCCGTCACCGCCGCAGGGAGTCTGGTACATCGGGCCGCTGGCCATCCGGGCGTACGCGATCTTCATCATCATCGGTATCGTCGTTGCCGTCTGGTGGGGCAACAGACGGTTCGTGGCCCGCGGTGGCCGGCCGGGCCGGGTCACCGACATCTCGGTGTTCGCCGTCCCGTTCGGCATCATCGGGGGCCGGATCTACCACGTCATCACCGACAACGAGCTGTACTTCGGCGAGGGCCGCAACCCGTGGAACGCGTTCGCCATCTGGAACGGCGGGTTGGGGATCTGGGGCGCCATCGCGTTCGGTGCGGTCGGGGCGTGGATCGGTTGTCGCTACTACAAGGTGCCGCTGGCCGCATATGCCGACTCGGTGGCGCCCGGCATCGCCGTCGCGCAGGCCATCGGCCGCCTCGGCAACTACTTCAACCAGGAGTTGTTCGGCAGCCCCACCACCCTGCCCTGGGGCCTGGAGGTATTCGTCCGCACCCCGGGCGGGGTTGCCGGAGCCATCCCGGCCGGCGGGTCGTGCGAGTTCCCGACCGAGTACGCCAAGGCTGCACCGGAGGTCCTCTGCGGGGTCTACCAGCCGACCTTCCTGTACGAGATCCTGTGGAACCTGGGAGTGGCCGCGCTGGTGGTGTGGGCCGATCGACGGTTCAACCTGGGCGGTGGTCGGGCGTTCGGGGTCTACGTCGCCGGCTACACGCTGGGCCGTACCTGGATCGAGATGCTCCGCATCGACCCGGCCAACCATTTCTTCGGGCTGCGCATCAACGTCTTCACCTCGGTGCTGGTGTTCCTCGGTGCTGTGCTGTTCCTGTACCTGCGGCGGAACGTGTCGCGGGAGGACCCGGCGCTGGTCCGCGGCCCCGCCCGACGTGGGGACACCGACCAGCCCGATGCGGCCGACCCCGATGCGCGACCTGACGCGCCGGGACCTGACCAACCGGGACCTGACCAACCGGGACC
>JADGOY010000103.1 GCA_017882715.1 Nakamurella sp.
GACGAGGTCGAAGCCGATCGGGTTGTTGCAGCCCAGGCACAGTGAGTTCTCGAAGGCCAGGCGCTGGCCGCAATTCGGACAGGCAAAGTCGCGCATGGTCGCAATCTCCAGGTCACTTCGTCAGGAGCGGTCATCCACGGGCGCAGTCGCCCGTGGACGGGAAACAACGAAACAACACAGTACTGGCAGCCCGGGATTCTCCGGGTCCGTCCGGAGCTCCACCGGCGACGCAGGCTCATCGTGGTTCACCTGCCCATCCATCGGGCACCAGACAGGTATGACAACCCCCTTGCTCGGCCAGGCCCGCCGGCCCTGGATCGGCGAGTTGTCAAAGACAATCTCCGGGCGGACTGCCCTGATGGCGGGCCTGGGGGTCAACCGTGGCGGTCCTAGCAGGCCGAATCCCTGATCGCCACCACCGACAGGGCCCGGCCCGCTCTGGCCGGCTCGATCGCCACGCGCTCGCCCAGGGAGCTTGCACTGTGGGTCGGGACCTGAGGGCGGGTGATGATCCGTGCCCGGGGAGGTGGCCCGTCACGGCGAGTTGGCCGGCGCTTCCTGAGCCGACCGCTCACCCCGCCACCCACCCCGATGGGCCGCCCGCGTGCGGTGGCCCACAAATAAAAAGCGAGTGCGCATGTCCACCGACGCCTTTGTTCTGTTGAAGGAAGATCACCAGCAAATCCGGGAACAGTTCAAGAGGTTCGCCGAGGCCGGCCCGAACGCGCACGTCGCCAAGGCCAAGGTCGTCGACAAGATCATCGAACGCTGACGGTGCACACCTACATCGAGAACGAGGTCATGCACCCCGAGGTGCGTAAGCTGCTGCCCGATCTCGAGGGTGACGTGCTCGAGTCGTACGAGGAGCATCATGTGGCCGACCTGCTGGTCGCCGAACTGGCAGCCATGTCGCCGGACGCCGAGCGGTTCGACGCCAAGGTGACCGTGCTCATCGAGAACGCCTCGCGTCACATGGACGAGGAAGAGCAGGACTGGTTCCCCAAGGTGCGAGAAGGTCTGGACCGCAAGGACCTGCAGGAGATCGGCGCCCGGATGGCCGAGCTGAAGAAGACCGCGCCGCGCGGCCCGGCGCAACCCAGCGCGCTGAAGAAGGCCGTCGACGCCGTCATTCCCTGACAGCCCGTGGGCCCGGGGGCATCGCCTGATGCTCCGGGATCGACGTCGCGGCCGGCGGCCGATGCGCTCTGGATCGGCCCGATCAGCGACACCCGGGTTTCGGTCCGCGAATTCAGATTCAGATCGGTGTGCCGTTGGGAATATCGACGCGTCACGGCGCACATCCGTGGCAGGCTGGGCGCCCGCGGACGTCGCCGTAGGCCCAGGGAGGTCGTCGTGGTTCGCTCGGGTCACCAGGACTCTGTCAGCAACTCAGCAGACAACTCAGCCGACAACGCATCAGCCGCGCGGGCCGCGGCCGGTCATCATCCACGGCTGGGCCAGCCCCACGACCCGGCGCTGGAAGGTCCGATCGCGGCCGCGGAACAAGCGGCCGCTCGGATCAGCACGCACGAGCAGCCGCTGGGTGCGCCCGGCCGCCCGTTCGACTGGCGGTCGCCGTTCTTCATCGGGGTGGCCGCGACCGCCGGTGCCGCGCTGACGCTCGGCGTCATCTGGTTGATGACGGTCGCCGCGCAGGCGATGCTGCTCATCGCGCTCGGATTGTTCCTGGCCGTCGGCCTGGAGCCGGCAGTGTCCTGGTTCGTGACCCGCGGCCTTCGGCGCTGGGCGGCGGTCACGTCGGTTATCCTGATCTTGCTGGCCTTGTTGGCCGGCTTCTTGGCCGCGGCCATTCCACCGCTGGTCGAACAGGGCGAGCATCTCGTCGACAACGTGCCTCAGTACCTGCAGCAGATCAACGACTCGAATTCCTTACTGGGTCAGCTCAACGAGCGATTCCACGTTCAGGAAAACCTGGACCAGCTCCTCAAGGGCTCGTCGTCCGGCCTGGTGAACGGGATTCTGTCGGTGGGTGGGGTGGTGGTCGGCACCGTCGCGGATTTCATTGTCGTGCTCGTGCTGACCGGCTATTTCCTGGCAGATCTGCCGCGCATCCGGGCGGTGATCTACCGACTGGCGCCCTACGACCGTCGTCCGCGGGTGATCCTGCTCGGTGACGAGATTCTTTCCAAGGTCGGCGGATATGTCCTCGGCAACGTGGTCATCTCGGTGGTCATTGCGACCGTCACCTTCGTCTGGCTGATCATTTTCGGCGTGCCCTACCCGCTACTCCTCGCCATCCTGGTGGGTTTGCTCGACCTGATCCCGGTGATCGGTTCGGCCATCGCGGGTGTGCTGGTGGCCTTGGCCGCCCTGACGGTGTCGCTGCCGGTGTGCCTGGCCACGATCGGATTCTTCATCGCCTACAAGTTCTTCGAGGACTACCTGCTCGGCCCGAAGGTGTTCGGCAAGGTACTGAAATTGCCGGCGCTGGTCACCATCGTTGCGCTGCTGATCGGCGGCGCCTTGCTCGGCATCGTCGGCGCGCTGGTCGCCCTGCCCATCGCCGCCGCCCTGCTGCTACTCACCCAGCAACTGCTGCTGCCCCGGCTGGACCGGCGCCGTTCGTCGGATGCCGCGACCTCAACCTGACGCCATCTGCTCATCGAAGGTCCACCGGCTCCTGGATCACGGCCGGTCACATCGGCGCGACGTCGACCGCCACGTCCATCTCGTGGTTCTCGGCGTCGGTGAAGATCACCCCGCGCAGCGGCGGCACGTCGTCATAGTCACGGCCCCAAGCGATCGTGGTGTAACGCTCGTCGGCCAGGGTGTCGTTGGTCGGGTCGAACCCCACCCAGCTGCCGTCGGCGAGCCGGACCGCGGCCCACGCGTGGCTGGCGTCGACCCCGATCATCCGTTCCTCGCCGGGCGGCGGATAGGTGGCCAGGTAGCCGGAGACGTACCGGCAGGCCAGCCCGAGGGACCGCAGGCAGGCCACCGCCAGATGCGCGAAATCCTGGCAGACTCCGGCCCGCGCTTCGAGCACGTCCAGCACCGTCGAGGACACCGAAGTGGCACCCGACTCGTACTTGAACTGGGTGCGGATGCGATGGTTCAGGTCGGTCAGCGCGTCGATCATCGGCCGGCGCGGGATGAACGAGATCGCCGCGTATTCGCGCACCGCGGACGGTAGTTGCACCAGCAGCGAGGGCAGGGTGAATTCGATCGCCCGCGGATCGGTGGCCCGGGTCGGCAGCGCGAGTTCCCAGGGCAAGGACGCACTCGTCCGATCCCACCCGGGAACGGACACCTCCACTTCGGACAGCCCGACCACACACAACTCGGTGTGCGGGCGGGTGACGTGGAAGTACGCGCTCGTGTTGCCGTAGACGTCCAGGCCGTCTGCAGCATCGGACGGCTCGGGTTCGACGATCAACCGGTGGTCCAGGCACCGCTGATCGGGGGTGTCGCGCGGGTGCAGGTAACCGCGCCCGTAGGAGGCCGACACGTCGTCGGAGTACCGGTAGATGGTCCGATGCTCGATGCGGTAGCGGCGGCTTGTCGTCACCATGTCGGTCGTCGGGGTGCGTTCGGAGGTTTCTCCTTCGGATGTCACTGCACTTCCTCCAGCGTGACGACGCCCAGCGGCTGCATCGGGCTGGGATGCCAGAAGTGCTGCGCTGCAATGGCATCGGCGATTCCGCGGAGCGCTTCGTGCAGACCGTCCAGCAGCGTGGTGAGCTCCTTGCGGGTCTGCGTGTCGTCGGTGTGTTCCAGGTCTTCGGGTCGGCAGCGACGCAGGATGGAGTCGACCTCCTCGAGCCGTCGTTGCGGCCGGGACGTGCCGGAGGCGTCCGGCAGGGCGCGCAGATCCGCTCTGGCCTGAGCCACCTGGTAGGCCAGCGAACGCGGGTTTCCGGCGTCCAACAACAACAGTTCCAGCATGGTGGCGATCTGGGTCCGACCCCGGTAGCGGCGGCGATAGGTGACGCCCGATTCGCTGGCCGCCAACACCGATTCGACCACCAGCGAATCGACGGCGGACGAGTGCGACCTGGTCAGCGTCGATCGCAGCAGAGCGGTGACCTGCTGTCCGCGCTCCAACCGGCGACCGAGATCCATGAAATACCAACCGGGATCGCGGATCATGTTCTCGCTGGCCAGGCCGGAGACGGCGAGCATGCCGGACAGCACCGCCGCCTGGGTGGAGGACAGCGTCATCCCGCCGTCGCCGGGCGCTTCCGCAAGCTCGGCCACCGCCCGGTCGACACCACCCAGCACCATCCAGGTGTCGCCCGACAGCTGATCGCGTACGGACCGCGCAGACTCCCGCAGACCCGCCAGAGACTGTGCCAAGGTGCCGATCTCGCTCGTGTCGAGTATCAACTCACGGATCCGCGACAGCGGATCCTGACCCGGCGCCAAGGGACGCGTCGCGGACACCGCGCCGACCGCGGAAAGCAGCACCGGCACGCATCCCGCGCCCAGGTGCTCCGGGCGGAACCGGAAATCCTCGACGCGCTCCTGGGCGACGATCAACAGCCGGGTCAGATCCTCGGTCCGCTCCGCGTACCGGCCGAGCCAGAACATATCCTCCAGAACGCGCGGCGACGACGTCGATTCGGGACGGTCAGGGTGGACCACCGGCCCCTCGTACAGCCAGACCCGACCTTCTCCGCGCACGGCGGGGTCGGTCCGGCCCGAGCGCACCCAGACGTCCTTGGCCACGCTGACCCGGCCGCGCCCACCGATCGACGGGTCGTCGTCCTGCACCCGGCCCAGCGCGCCGGGCATGGGCACGTATCCGGACCCGTGGGCGACCGAGAACAGCCGCATGCTGACCTGCCCGGCGGCCAGGCCGTCCGGCGCTGCCATCGGCGCCTCGGAGAACGGCGCGTTCTCCTGGCCGACCCATCGATGAGGCTCGGCGGTGATCCGGTCGCGCCAGACCTGCCGTTCGTCTCTGCTCAGCAGAGCCGGGAACACGCTGCGCCCGCGGTCGGTGGGGCGCAGCACCATCTGCTCGAAATGCGCCAGCACGTGCGATCTTTCGGCGTCGATGCCGCACCAGTGGGTCGGAACCGACTCCAGTTTCAACGTTTCACCGAGCACCGAGCGCGCCAGCTGCGGCAGGAACGGCAGCATTCCCGGGCTTTCCAGGATGCCGCTGCCGAGTGTGTTGACCACGGTGACCGTGCCTCTGCGGCACGCCTCGGTCAGGCCGACCACGCCGAGCCGGGAGTTCGGCCGCAGATCCAGCGGGTCGGACCAGGAAGCATCGACCCGACGTACCACGACGTCGACCGGTTCGACGCGGCCCATGGAGAGCATCCAGAGCCGGCCCCGCCGGATGGTCAGGTCGGCACTCTCGACCAGCGGAACACCCAACAGGGAGGCGAGCATCGCCTGGTCGAACGCCGTCTCCGAATGTGCTCCCGGGGTGAGCACGACCACCCTCGGGTCCTCGGCCTGATCCGGCGCGACCGAGGCGAGCGCCGATCGCATCGTGTGGAAGAATGCGCCGAGCCCGCGAGGTGCGCTGCGCCGGAACAGATCTGGCAGCACCCGGGAGACCACCCTGCGGTCGGCCATGGCATACCCGGCACCCGAGGGGGCCTGCGTACGGTCGCCCAGCGCCTGGAATGAGCCTGACGTGCTACGGCACACGTCCACCGCGTGGAAGAACAACTGGTGCGCACCGGGAATCGTGACGCCATGCGCGGGACGCAGATAGTCGCGGTGCAGGTAGACCAGTTCCGGCGGCAGGAGCCCGTTCTCGATCACCTTGCCGTCGCCGTACAGGTCGGTCAGCACGGCATCCATCAGCGTCGAACGCTGGATCAGGCCGGCCTCCAGACGCCGCCATTCCGCGTCCTCGACGACCAGCGGCAGCGGGTCCAGCCGCCACCGTTCCGGATTCGCCGGCGCCGCGGCCGGGTCGGCGACGACCGCATCGACCGGGGTATAGGTGACTCCGTCGTCCTCCAGCAGCCGGTCGACGCGGCCGGACAGATCAGCCAGCCCACGTTCGCCGATCGCGTTCAACGCCGCCGCCAACTCCGACCATCCGGGCAGCAGGGCGCCGTCGGTTCCCGTCATCTCGTCGTACCGGCGCGGATCGCCGACCCCAGGAGTGAACATCCCGCCGCGGGCCAGGTAGGCGTCGACCAGCGCAGGCATTCCGCCGGGCGTCGAGCCCAGCAGTTGCCCGGTCGGTCCGGGAGCGCTCATCAGGCCACCGCCCTCTGCCTGCGACGCGCGGCCACCCCAACCGCGTCGATCATGAGTGTGTCACCGGCAGATGGCCCTCGCTCGACGTAGATCCAGCATGCCAGGGGCGGACGCGTCGACAGCCAGCCGCGCGGCACGCTCCCGCAGCCGGACGACGTCGATCTCTCCGGGGCTGTGCCCGGCGGCGTCGAACCGTCGGGTGCGCCTCGCCTCGGCCTCCATCGCGTTGACCGGAGGATGGTCGTAGGAGCGTCCGCCGGGATGCGACACGTGGTAGGTCGCGCCACCCAGGCTGACCGCGGTGTCCCCCGCCGTCAGGTCCACCACGTCGAAGATCAGCGGCGAGTCCGGCGGGATGGTCGGGTGCAACGAACTCGGCGGCTGCCAGGCCCGGTAGCGGATCCCGGCCACCTGCCTGCCGGGCACGTGGGTCGGCCGCAACGGAACCGGGTACCCGTTGCAGGTCAGCAGGTGCCGGTTCTTCTCCGCCCCGTCCAGGCTGACCTGCATCCGCTCCACCGACGAGTCGACGTACCGGGCGGTGCCGCCGGCGGTGGCCTCCTCGCCGAGCACGTGCCACGGCTCGATGGCCCATCGCAGTTCGAGTTCCATCTCGCCGATCACCACACTGCCCAACCGGGGGAAGCGGAATTCGAAGAACGGGTCGAGCCAGCTGGTCTGGAAATCGATGCCGTGCGCACGCAGGTCGGCTGCCACCTCGGCGATGTCGGCGATGACGTAGTGCGGCAACAGGAATCGGCCGTGCAGGTCGTCGCCGTGCCGGATCAGCGCGGCCCGCAGCGGGTCGTCCCAGAACCGTGCCACCAGCGAGCGCACGAGAAGTGCCTGCACCATGGCCATCTGGGCGTGCGGTGGCATCTCGAAACCCCGCAGTTCGAGCAGGCCGAGGCGTCCGCGGGCCGAATCCGGGCTGTACAGCTTGTCGATGCAGAACTCGGCGCGGTGGGTGTTGCCAGTGATGTCGGTCAGCAGGTGGCGCAGCGCGCGGTCGGTCACCCAGGGCCTGACGGAGCCGTCCTCCCGGGTCTGCCGTTCGATCTCGGAGAACGCGATCTCCAGCTCGTACATGGTTTCCGGCCGGCCCTCGTCCACCCGCGGCGCCTGCGAGGTCGGGCCGATGAACTGCCCGGAGAACAAGTAGGACAGCGACGGATGCCGTTGCCAGTGGGTGAGCAGCGACACCAGCAGATCTGGCCGGCGCAGCAACGGCGACTCCGCCGGATTGCGCCCACCGAGGGTGATGTGGTTGCCGCCGCCGGTGCCGCGGTGGCTGCCGTCGACCGCGAACGTCTCCGTCCCGAGCCGACTCAGCCTGGCCTGCTCGTAGAGCCTGGTCATCAGTTCGACCTGCTCGTCCCAGCTCGCCACCGGCTGCACGTTGACCTCGATGACGCCGGGGTCGGGGGTCACCGTCAGGGTCTGCACCCTGGGGTCGGACGGGGGGCCGTATCCCTCCAGCACGATGGGCGTTCTGGTTGCGTTTGCAGCACCTTCCAGAGCGCCGATCAACTCGACGAACGGTCCCAGCTCGGTGAGCGGCGGGAGGAAGACATACAGCAGTCCGTCGCGGACCTGCCCGACCAGCGCGGTCGGCGGCGCGCCGTCGGCATCGACCACGACGGCGCGCGGCCCACCGCCCTCGCCTGCTGGGGGCAGCGGGGGGTGCGCGGAGAGCGGGTCGACGTCGGTCGGCGCCTCCGGGGCCTCCCACGAGATCGCGTCCAGCGGCAACCGCAGGCCGGCGGGCGAGTCGCCGGGCAGCAGCACGATCCGGCCGCGGCGCAGCCGCCAGTCCGCGCTGGCCCAGCCGATCGTCGGTGCTTTCGGTTTTTCTTGCAGTGTTTCGGTGTCCGCATCTTCGTCGGCATCTTCGTCGGCATCGTCGTCGGTGGCGACCGGCGCGGCCAGCCGATGGATCGGCAGTACAAAGGCAGCGGCTTCGGTCACGGCGCTGTCCAGCCGCGCCAGCAGCCCTGCCCGGGCGTCGATCGTGTCGTTGTCGGGGTCGAGTTCGTCAGTGAAGGGCTCGCCGGCCGGTAGCCGGGCATGGCGGGACAGCTCGGCGAGCGGGTCCTCGAAGGCCGGCCTGACCTGCGACACCGGCAGATCGAACGAGCCCGCGACCGACTCGACGAACCTCCTGGCGGTCTCCGCGGTGGCTGTGACCTTGGCAGCGGATTGCTCCGCAGCGGTCTCCCCAGCCGCGGTTTGCCCAGCCGCGGATTGCCCAGCCGCGGTTTGCCGAGCTGCGGTTTGCCCAGCCGCGGTTTGCTCCGGGGCGCCCCACGGGTCGGCGAGGAGCGCCGGGTCCTGCCACATCGGCTGCCCGTCAAGGCGCCAATGTACGGCAATCTGCCAGCGCGGCAACGGTTCTCCCGGATACCACTTGCCCTGACCGTGGTGCAGCAGACCGCGCGGGGCGTAGACGGCCTTCATCCGCTCCGCCAGGACCGCCGAGCGCTCCCGTTTCTCCGGACCGTCCGCATCGGTGGTCCACTGCGCCGACGTCCCGTCGTCGATCGACACGAAGGTGGGCTCTCCGCCCATCGTCAGCCGGACGTCGGCGTCCGTGAGTCGCTTGTCCACGGTCACACCGACGTCTTTGATCGCCGACCACTGATCGGGTGTGTACGGCAGGGTGACCCGGGGGTCCTCGTGCACCCGGCGGACGACGTTGGAGTACTCGAGCGTCGACACACACGGGCTGGTCGACCCGGTGATCGCCGCCGCGGTGCTCGGATGCGGCGTCGCGGACAGCGGGATGTGCCCCTCCCCGGCGAACAGCCCGGAGGTCGGGTCCATGCCGATCCAGCCGGCGCCGGGGATGTACACCTCGGCCCAGGCGTGCAGGTCCGTGAAGTCCGCTGCCGGGCCCGAGGGACCGTCCAGCGACTTGACGTCAGACGCGAGCTGCACCAGGTAGCCGGACACGAACCGGGCGGCCAAGCCGAGCTCGCGCAGCAGCGACACCAGCAGCCAGGCCGAGTCCCGGCAGGAGCCGATGGCGGTCTGCAGGGTGTGATCGGGCGTCTGGACGCCGGGCTCCATGCGTACCGAGTAGCCGACGTCCGCCTGCACCGCGGAGTTCAGCTGGACCAGGAAATCGACGATGGCGGTGTCCGGCGCGATCGTGAAGCCCTCGAGCCACTGCTTGACCAGTGCGCCCGGGCCGGTACCCGGCCCGTGTTCGTCCACCTGTCGCAGGTACGGCTCGAGGTCGTCGGCCAGATCGGCCGGATACACGAACCCGTAGTGCTCCGCGTACTCCTCGATGAAGAAGTCGAACGGATTGACCACCTGCAGATCGGCGACCAACCCGACGGTGATGGACATCTCCGTGACCCGGTTCGGGAAGACCAGTCGGGCCAGGAAATTGCCGAACGGGTCCTGCTGCCAGTTGACGAAATGGTCGGCCGGTTCGACCGTCAGGGAGTAGGCCTCGATCTTCGTCCGAGAGTGCGGCGCGGGTCGCAGCCGCACGACATGCGGGTGAACGGTGACCAGTCGGTCGAACCGATAGGTAGTCCGATGCTCGAGGGCGACCTTGATCCCCACGCTGATCCCTTCTTCGCTCCGGCTCGGCGGTGCTGGTGGGCTGCATCGGCACTACATCGGCACGACATCGACGCTACTTGGCACTACCGGGTGCAAATCCTTGCGCAGATCCGCGGAACCAGATCCCACCGCCGTTGGTCGCACACTCTATGCACGCCGTGTTTCCACCGTGGAACGAGCGCGATCCGGGCCGATCGATGCTCGACCGGTGCCGGTGCGTTCAATCCGCTGAGCTTGCGGGCACGTGACCACCACGGCCTGGCAGGTTCAGGCGCGGAACGCCCTGCGCCGCCACGGCGCGCGCCGCAACGGAACCCCCTTCCGGTCCTTACGCCCGGCCATCCAACGCCGCACGGCCAGAGTCGCGGCCCCGGCCAGCACGATGCCGACCAGGTTGATCAGGAGCTGGACCGCCGACCTGCGACCACCACCGAGCACGCCCGCGACTGCGACGTACCCGGCCGCCGGAACCGTGGTGACGGAGATGAACACCCCGACGAGAGCCGCCGAGTTCCGGCTGGTCAAAGACAGCATGCCGGCCGCGCCGGCCAGCAGGGCGACGATCAGCGAGAGCACTCCTGACTCGTACCGCGGCCCCGAGTCACGATCGACTGGGTGGCCGGTGTCCTTCAGCCTCAGCCCGCTCGGGATCCGATGCGGCCCGCCGGCAGCGGAGTGTCCACACCGGCCTCCCTGCGCTGCGCGGCGGTGATCGGCGCCGGCGCTGCGGTCAGCGGGTCGTAACCGCCGCCGGACTTGGGGAAGGCGATGACCTCACGGATCGAATCCGCGCCGGCCAGCAGCATGACCACCCGGTCCCAGCCGAAGGCGATGCCGCCGTGTGGGGGCGCGCCGAAGGCGAGGGCGTCCAGCAGGAAGCCGAACTTCTGATGAGCCTGCTCGTCCGTCAGCCCCATCACCGCGAACACCCGCTGCTGGATGTCCGCGCGGTGGATACGGATGGAGCCACCACCGATCTCGTTGCCGTTGCAGACGATGTCGTAGGCGTAGGCCAACGCCGAGCCGGGGTCGGTGTCGAAGGTGGCGAGGTGCTCGGGCATGGGCGAGGTGAACGCGTGATGCACCGCGGTCCAGGTGCTGCCCTCGCCGCCGACCGACACGACCGCGCCGTCTGTGGAGTCCTCGACAAGCTCGAACAGCGGCGCGTCGACCACCCAGACGAACGACCACGCCGACTCGTCGATCAACCCGTCCCGCTTGCCGATCTCCAGCCGGGCCGCTCCCAGCAGTTCCTGGCTGGTGCGCCTGGCGCCGGCGGCGAAGAACACCGCATCACCCGGCTCGGCGCCGACCACGGCGGCCAGGCCGGCCCGCTCGTCATCGGAAATGTTCTTGGCAACGGGACCCGCCAAGATCCCGTCGGGCCCCACAGTGAGGTACGCGAGCCCACGCGCGCCGCGCTGTTTGGCCCATTCCTGCCAGGCGTCGAAGCCGCGCCGCGGGGTGGCGGCACCCCCGCGCTGGACCACGGCCCCGACATAGGCCGCCTGAAACACCCGGAACGGGGTTCGCGCGAAGAACTCGGTGAGCTCGGTGAGCTCGGTTTTCAGCCGCAGATCCGGCTTGTCAGAGCCGTACCGGTTCATCGCATCGGTGAAGCTGATCCGCGGGATGGGTGTGGCCAGCTCGTGGCCGACCAGCCGCCACAACGCGGTGACGACCTCCTCGGCGATAGCGATCACGTCGTCCTGGGTGACGAACGACATCTCGACGTCGAGCTGGGTGAATTCCGGCTGCCGGTCGGCGCGGAAATCCTCGTCCCGGTAGCAGCGGGCAATCTGGTAGTAGCGCTCCATCCCGGCGATCATCAGCAGCTGCTTGAACAACTGCGGCGACTGCGGCAGGGCGTACCACGAGCCGGGCCTGAGCCGGGCCGGGACCAGGAAATCGCGGGCACCCTCCGGGGTCGACCTGGTCAAGGTCGGGGTTTCGATCTCCACGAAGTCGTGACCGTCCAGGACCGCGCGGGCGGCCCGGTTCACCGCTGACCGCAGCCGCATGGCCTGCGCCGGGCCGGTGCGCCGCAGGTCCAGGTAGCGGTACTTGAGTCGGGTTTCCTCACCGACGGTGCCAGAATTGCTGTCCTCGATCTGGAACGGCAGCACCGCCGCCTCGGACAGCACCTCGAGACTGGTGGCTTCGACCTCGACCTGGCCGGTCGGCAGGTCCGGGTTCTCGTTTCCCTCGGGCCGGACTGCCACGGTCCCGGTCACGAGCACGCAGTACTCGCTGCGCAGAGCGTGCGCGGCCCGCAATGCCTCCCCTGAATGGAAGACGACCTGCACCACGCCGGAGGCGTCGCGCAGGTCGATGAAGATCACCCCGCCGTGGTCGCGACGCCGCGCCACCCATCCTGCCAGGGTGACGGTGGCGCCGTCGTCGGTGGAGCGAAGAGAACCGGCTGTTCGGTCGCGAAGCACAGGTGAATCCTCAGGCTGGGGGGTATGGCAGGCCGGCGACCGCCTCACGGCCGCCGTGACGGTCGATCCTACGGGCCGCCGCCGAGGACGCGATCGCGCTGCGGGATCTTGCTAGCGCCGATCGGTCCCGGTGCCGTCGGGCCGGAATCGGTCCTTCGTGCCCCACCTGGCGAGGGCAGGTTCCTCCTCCTTGCCGATCCTTGCCGATGAAGGGCACATTCATCGGTGCGCTGCGACACCAGCAGGCCCGCAGCGCGGCGGTTACCGGCAGTCAATATCTCTCCGCATTTCATCGCACAATGCCCGTTTTCCGGATATTGCCCGTTTCCGGATATTGACAGAATGGATCGGTCCGGAAAACCACGTTCTGGTACCGGCCCGGCGAGCTCCCTGCCGCGCGCACCGTCGGACTCATGGCGCTCCCGGCGGCCGGCCCAATAGCCGTCGGAAGATCACGGAAGCCGGACCACCGAGGGCCGGCACTCACCGGCTCGGAGAGGGAAAATGATCACCCCGGACGGCCGTGCTGCTCCGCGACCGCTTCCTGGCAGGGTGGCCGCAACGGGAGCAGAATGATCAAAGGTGTTCGTACAGTTCGACATCACAGCCAGGCTGCAGAGCCGAGGAGGACCTTCAGATGATCACCGACAAGGGCGTCGCGGTGCCGGACGACATGGCCAGTGTGCTCGAGGGCGATGCCGCGGCACTGACGGCGTTCCAGGCGCTCCGGCCCGACGACCAGCGGATCTACGTCGAATGGGTCGGCAAGTCCAGCGGCGTGCAGGAGCGTGCGGATCGGCTGGCCGGCCTGGCCGAGCATGTGCAGGCCTATCAGCGCAGGCCCGCCGAAGAACACGGATCCCCGCACCCGCTCAGCGACGTGTGAGGTTGCCGGTAACGCCTCGCCCGGAGCTCCCGAAGGCATCGCCCGCGCTGGCAACGTTCCCGCTGCCAGCGGAGTGTGTTGTCTCCGCCACACCGGAGTGCAGTGTCGCTTCTCCGTGCTCGTCTGCGGCGGCCTGACCCAGGAAGTACTCTCGTTCCGCGTCTGTCCGGGCCAGTTCGGCGGCGGCGATCCACTCCGCCTGCGCCTGGACGCTCAGGCCCAGCGCCGACAGCATCTGCGCCCTCGCGCCGAATGCGTAGGGGTAGCGCTCCAGGCCGCCCAGTCCGATGACCTCGTCGAGGTCCGCCAGGCCCGCCTGCGGTCCGGATAGCGCAGAAATGGCCACACACCGGCCGAGGGCAACCGTCGGTGACGGCTGTGCTCGCAGCAGGTCGCCGTACAGATCGACGACCCGGCGCCAGTTCGTCGCCGCCATGCTGGGCGCTCGAGCGTGTTCGGCGGCGATCGCCGCCTGCAGTGTCATCGGACCTGGCGAGCCCGAATCCCACGCCCGCCCGAGGAGCGCCAAGCCGTCCGCGATCGCCACCCGATCCCACCGGCCGCGATCCGCGTCGGCCAGCAGGATCTGTGCACCCTCGTCGTCCAGCCGACCCCCCGAGCGTGCCCTGGTCAGCAGGATGAGGGCCAGCAGCGCGGTGAATTCCGCGTCGTCCGGGCGCAGCACATGCAACGCCCGCGCCAGGTACTGGGCCCGGTCGGCGAGGTCCTCGTCGGTCAGCTCGGAGCCGGTCGCGGCCGTGTGCCCGAGGGTGAAGGCGAGGTACACGACCCGCCGCACGGACGGCAACCGTGCATCGACGGTGGCGTCATCCGGCAGGTCCAGCGCCGGACCGGCCGCCGCCAGCCGCTTCTTGACCCGGGTGAGCCGGGCGGCCATCGTCGGCTCGCTGACCAGGAAAGCGGCCGCGATCGCCGGGGTGGGCACCCCGCACGCCAGCCGTAACGTCAGCGCGACCTGATCGTTTGTCGACACTCGCGGGTCGCAACACAGCACCACCATCCGCAGCTCTTCGTCACCGATGACCCCGACCTCGGTGGTCAGGTCGGCGGCCGAGGTGACGCCGCTCAGCCCGCCAGCGCTGCGGATCAGCGCCCGCCGCGCCGCCTGGGCCGATCGGATCCGGTCGATGGCCCGGCGCCGTGCCGCCGTCACCAACCAGGCCTCCACCGACGCCGGCACGCCACGTTCCGGCCAGGTCTGCAAGGCGAGCAGAAACGCGTCGGCGGTGGCCTCCTCGGCGATGTCCAGGTCTCGGACGGATCGCAGGGTGACGGCCAGCACCCGGCCGGACAGCTCGCGCTGGGCCCTGGCCGCCACCTCCGCGATCGCCGGCGGAACCACCCGTCAGCCGCCGAATTCCCAGATCGGACGCATTTCGATG